>JAQSXU010000002.1 GCA_029256485.1 Clostridiaceae bacterium | reverse complement strand
CAGAATTTGGCATGGAGTATTCCAAGCACTTGTATAAAATCAAGTTAACAGGTGAACTTCCTGTTAACTTGAAACCAAGCAGCCAGGCCATTTCAGTATGGATGTCCCATGCTTTATTTTTCTATAAAATTATAGATAAAACCACTGTGACTGCAAATATAGAGGAACTTTCCCATGAAATATCTTTAAAAGGAACCTTTATTAGAAAAATCCTGGAAAAAATTAATGACTGTAAAAATAAATCAGACTTTGATCTTGCTGAAAGATATAGAATGGCATTAAATATTGGCTTGAGAGCTTTTGAAGGTGAGGTTAAATACGATGAAAATAACTAAACTGCATATAATAGGCTTTGGAAAGTTAAAAAATTTAGATGTGGATTTATCAAAAGGATTAAATGTTGTCTATGGAAAAAATGAACAGGGTAAAAGTACTTTAATGGCATTTATAAAAGCAATGTTCTATGGATTCCCATCATCGGGAAAGTCCATATTAGGAAATGAAAGAAAAAAATTCAGTCCCTGGGACGGCACCCAAATGGGTGGAGCAATATACTTTGATTTTAATGGCAGTTCCTATTCTCTTCAAAAAACCTTTGGAATAAGGAAAAGCTTAGATAAGGTAAATTTATGGAATTTAAATAAGGGTGAACAGGTGGAGCTGCCAAACAAAATTGAAGTTGGTGAATATTTATTTGGAATATCTTTAAATACATTTGAGAATACCACGTATATAGGTCAGCTTGGAAATATAATAAGTGCTTCTAAGGATAAAAATGGGGAAATTATTAGTAAGCTTACAAATTTAGTCAGCACAGGTGAAGAAGATGTGTCTTTTAAGGAAACAGATAAACGTATTAAAGATGCAATGACTGATTTAGTTGCCACAAGAGGTTCAGGTGGAAAGCTGAATAATGAGAAAAGTAAACTTATTGAACTGCAGGAACTAAGAAACACAGCTATAGACAATGATATGAAAAAATCTGAACTTAAAAGAAATATAGAAAGTTTAAAGAATAAAATTCATGAATTAAATGCTAAAATAAAATTTCAGTCTGATTTGTACAAGCAGCAATGTGACTTGAGAAAACTCGACGAGTTAAATATTATTATGGAAAAGAAATCACTAGTTAACGAAGAAGAAAACCATATTAAAATTATTAATGAAAAATTAAATAGGGACGGTTTCATTATAGATGAAGAATATTTGAAAAGTATAAAGAATAAGCTGCAATTATTTTCAAAGGAAAAGGAAGTTTATGAATCTAAAAAAGAAGATTATGAAAATGCTGCTTCTAAATTAGCAGAATTAGAAAGATCGTTAAATGAATTCAGCATTATTAAAGAAGTAAATATTGATGATATACGTCATCTGGAGAGTATAATCGGCAATTTGACAAAGCTGAATCAGAGCATAGAAAGTGTACAAACCTCATTGTCCCAGGCTGAGGCTTCCAAGGCAAATTTAAATTCAGATATAACCAAATCAGAGTCAGTTATTAAATCATCAATTGCTTTAAGTAAGGATGAAATCAATAGATCATTATCTGAAATTGACAGCATTAATACTTCTATAGAAAAAGCAAATAAAGCTGTTGAAGAAGCACATGCAAAGGTAAATGATTTTAATTTGAAATCTTCAGACAGTAAGCTAATTGAATTAAATAATAAATTAAAATCCTGTGAAAAGGACATAAATATTAAAGAATTAGCAGTTAATGAGCTTTCAAAAAAACACTCAAATGCACTGCAAAAGATGTTTGAAGCTAGGTCAAATGTAAAGTCTGCAGAAGCTGTTGCCAAGGTTAAGTTAGATGCAGTAAACTCAGAAGTAGAAAAAGAGATCAGTAACTTATGCAGCAGGAAAAGTAAAAGCAGCAAGGGTACAACTTTAACGGCAGCAATAGGAATTATAGCAGTATCAATACTTTTAGGGATTTTTGTGAATCCAGTATTTTTCATTGGTATCTCTATTTCAGTAATATTGTTTATTATTAGTGGTAAGAATAATAAAAGTTCTTATAAATTAAACAATATGAAGGATGAACTAAAAAATAATGCTGAAAAAGAGAAAAAAGATATTTTGCAGCAAATTCAGTGTGCAAAGGCTGCAGAAGAAATTTGTAATAAAGAAGAATCTGATTTGCTAAACCAGCTTAATATGGCAAAACAGGAACTTCAATTTGCAAAGACAAATTATGAAAACATTAAGAATGAAATTAATAAAGAAAGCAATGAAATTGAGAGGATAAAATTAAATTTTGAAATTGCAAAAGCAAATTTACAAAGAGAAATTTCTTTTTTAAATGAGAGAAAAGACATATCTAAGGAAAAGAAAACACAGCTTGAAGATGCAAAAAAGAAATTAATAAATCAAGAAAATCAACTTATGGAAATATCACTTCAATGGAAGGAATCCATAAACAATGCTGATAACTTTATTGCAGTGAGAAAAGAAGAATTAGCTTCAGCTCAGGGAAAATTAAAAGATTATATAGAAAGCTTAAAAGTTTTCAATGACTGTCAAAATTTTTCACAAATTATCAATTCAATTAGGCAGCAGATAAATGAAGCATTAACTAAATGCGGATGTGATTCTATAGATGAATTACAGGAGAAACATACAAAATTAAGAAGCTTAAGTGAATTAATAAATGATAAAAATAAAGAGCTGAAATTAAAAAAAATGTCACTGTGTTCTAATAATGAATCAGTAATTAAGTTGTCAAATTCTCTTTTTTCCTTAATAGAAAAATATAAAACAGCTCAGTCTATGGAAGATATAAATAATTTTATAATTGAAGTTGAGGACTCACTTAGTGAGCAGAGAGATGCATATTCAAAAAGAGAAGTTGCTGATAAAGTTTTAGAAAACACCTTAAAGGGGCAGTCTACTTATGATATAGAAATGGAAATTAAGAACCTAAGTGAAAAATTAGTGGAAAATAATTTTAATATTTTACCTAGTAAATTATCTGAGGAAGAATTTAATAATATAAAGAATATAGTAAGTTCTCTGCAGGAAGAAATAAATGATGTTAAAGAAGAAATTTCTTCAAAAGAGGCTGAACTGAATTTAACTTTTAAAGATGTAAAAAGTTTATCTGTTGTAGAAGGGTCAATCAGCAGCACAAAAGAAAATATTAATGATATGGAATATTATTATCAGTGCTTAGATATTGCCCGTACAGTTTTCAATGAATCCTTTGAGGAAATGCAAAAAAACTTTGGACCTGCTCTAAATAAGGAGACATCGTCAATATTAAATAAAATCACTGAAGGCAGATATAAGGAGCTTTTAATAGCTAAAACTTTTGATATATCAATAACTGACCCATCTTCTGCAGCAATGCACTTATGGGAATACTTAAGCGGTGGTACAGTGGATCAAGTGTATTTTTCCTTAAGGTTAGCTATTGCAGGGTTATTAACTGAAAATAAGGAAAGCTTGCCTGTGCTTTTGGATGATGCCTTTATTCAGTATGATGATGGAAGAGCATATCAGGCAATAAATTTTTTAAATTCAGCTGCCAATACTGATTTGAATAAGGATAATAGTTTACAGCAGGTTATTTTATTTACCTGTCACAGCAAAATATCTGAATTTGCGGAAAGTTTTAATGATACAAATATGATTTTGCTTTAGCAAATATATTTATTGAACTGGTTGTTTGAATGTGATATAATTCAACACAAATTAAAGATAAACAATACGTAAACTTAACTTATACAGGTCTCAAAATACTGAACCTTCAACAGTTTTTGAGCATGTATAAGTTTATTAGTTGAAGTTGTTTATATTTATCTAAAGAAAAGTATTCTTCATCCTGAGAGGTAGTGTTTTAAAGTGGAAAACCTAAGAAAAAACTATTTGAGTAATGTGAAAAAAGTGGTAGTGAAAGTCGGATCCTCTACATTAACTCATGAAAGCGGTCTCTTAAATTTAAATCAAATGGACATTTTGGTAAGGCAGCTTGCAAATCTACAAAATATGGACTTAGAAGTTACGTTGGTAACTTCAGGTGCCATAGCAGCTGGTATGGGAAAACTGAATTTAAAGCAGCGTCCCCAAACTATACCTGAAAAGCAGGCAGCAGCTGCAGTAGGACAGGGAATATTACTGCATATGTATGAAAAACTTTTCTCCGAATATGGCCAGACTGTGGGTCAAATTCTTCTTACAAAGGAGGATTTAATGGACACAAATCGTTTTTTAAACTGCAGTAATGCAATGCTTTCATTGCTTTCACAAAGAGTAATACCAATAATTAATGAAAATGATGCTGTAGCAGTAGATGAAATTAAATTTGGTGATAATGATACGTTATCTGCTGAAGTAGCAGGTCTTATTGAAGCAGATCTTTTAATTATTCTTTCAGATATAAATGGATTTTATGACAGTAATCCTAAGACAAATAAATCTGCTAAGCTTGTTGATTTGGTTGAAGAAATCACCCCTGATATAGAAGCTGCTGCAGGTGATGCAGGTTCAAAGATTGGCACCGGTGGCATGTACACAAAGATTCAGGCCGGGAAAATTGCAGCAGGTTTCGGTACCGATATGGTTATAGTGAATGGCTCTATTCCCAATATTATAGAGCAGGTTATTGAAGGAAAAAATGTAGGTACATTGTTTAAAGCAAAGGGAAAATAATACAGATAAACAATACGTAAACTTAACTCATACAGTGGGAAAATAGCGAATCTTCAACGCTTTTTCACGATGTATAAGTTTATAGTTGAAGCTGTTTATCTATATACGGATAAAATTTATGAAAGGAAGGAATATATGGAGATACAGGATTACATTTGTGAAATTGGCAGCAGAGCTAAAAAAGCGGCCAGGGTGTTAGCTTATACAGACACAAATACAAAAAATAAAGCACTTAACTTCATGGCTGAAGCACTAATTGCAAATTCAGAGGAAATTATAAAGGAAAATGAGAAGGACATAATTATCGGCACACAGCAGGGACTTTCTAAATCTATGATAGACAGACTGTTACTAAATGAGAAAAGAATCAAGGATATGTCAGATGGTATTAGAAAAATTGCAGAACTTCCAGATCCAATTGGACAGGGTACAAAAACCTGGAAGAGACCAAGCGGTATTCAAATATCAAAAATAAGAGTACCTTTAGGTGTTGTTGGCATTATTTATGAAGCTAGGCCTAATGTTACTGCAGATGCTGCTGCGTTGTGCATTAAATCCGGAAACGCGGTAATCCTAAGAGGAGGCTCCGAGGCTCTGAATTCCAATGTGAAAATTGGCAGTTTGCTTAGAAAGGCAGCATTTGATGCAGGGCTTCCTGATGGCAGTGTTCAGATAATTAACAGAGCAGAACGTGAAGTAGTAAATATACTGTTAAAGTTGAATGATTATATTGATGTGCTTATTCCTAGGGGAGGAAAGGGACTTATAGATAATGTGGTGAAAAATGCCACAGTTCCAGTAATTCAAACAGGTGTAGGAAATTGTCATGTGTATGTGGATTCCCAGGCTGATTTATCTATGGCTGAAAATATTGTTATTAATGCAAAAACTCAAAGGCCGGCAGTATGCAATGCCATGGAAACACTTCTTGTACACCAGGCTGTTGCAGACCAATTACTTCCTTCACTCAGCGAAAAGCTATTCAAGCTTGGTGTAGAGATTAGAGGCTGTGACAAAACATTAAAGATTATTCCTGAAGCTAGATCAGCCACAGAAGAAGACTGGGGAAGGGAATTCTTAGATTTAATTTTAGCGGTGAAGGTCGTAACATCTTTAGATGAAGCTTTAGATCATATATACAGATACGGAACTAAACATTCAGAGGCCATTATTACAAACAATTACCTCAATTCACAACGGTTTTTGTCGGAAGTAGATGCTGCAGCGGTGTATGTTAATGCATCAACCCGCTTTACTGACGGCGGTGAATTTGGCTTTGGAGGAGAAATAGGTATAAGCACTCAAAAACTTCATGCAAGAGGACCTATGGGATTGGAAGAACTAACCACAAATAAGTATGTTATTTACGGTAGAGGAGAGATTAGAAAATAATGTATAGCGAAACAATTCTAAAGAAGGCTGAGGAAATAAATGATATTTTAATATCCATAAGACGTGATTTACATGCTTATCCAGAGGTAGGGCTGGAGGAAATAAGGACATCAAAAATTGTAGCAGATTATTTGTCTGACCTGGGATTAGAAGTTCAAAAAAATGTTGGGAAAACTGGTGTAGTAGGCGTGCTTAGAGGGAAAAATCCAGGAAAAACCGTTATGCTTAGAGCGGATATGGACTGCTTAAAAATGGATGAAACCTGTGATTTAGAGTACAAATCTAAAAAACCAGGATTAATGCATGCCTGCGGCCATGATATTCACACCACCTGGCTATTAGGTGCAGCTATGATTTTAAGCCAGTTAAAGGATCATATTAATGGAAATGTCAAATTTGTATTTCAGCCTGCGGAGGAAGTATCCGGCGGCGCTAAGATGATGATCGAGGATAATGTGCTGGAAAATCCTCATGTGGACGCAGCCTTCGGCGCCCATGTATGGCCATATATAGAAGAAGGTACCATTGCAATTAAGGAAGGATCCTTTATGGCTGCTTCCGATAATTTTAAGCTAAGCATATTTGGAAAAGGTGGACATGGAGGACATCCTCAAAGATGTATTGATCCAATTTCCTCAGCCTGTGAAATTTACATGGCCCTTCAAACTATAATAAGCAGAAGGGTAAATCCCCTTGAACCGGCTGTAATTACTGTGGGAAAATTCCATGCGGGTACTGCTCACAACGTAATTCCTTCTCAAGTTGAAATGGAAGGAACAATAAGGACATTGACTAATGAAACTAGGCAGAATATATATGATATGATGCTGAATATATTTAAAGGCGTAACCATTGCCAACGGATCCAGCTTTGACTTTAAGTATATTCCTTACCATCCTCCAGTTATTAATGACAGCAGTTTAACTGAATTAGTATTATCTGCCGCAAAAAAAATAGTAGGAGAAGGTAAAACTATAAAGGCTGAAAGAGAAACTATGGTTGGTGAGGACTTTTCCTATTATCAGCAGAAGATACCTGGAGCATTTTTTTGGTTTGGCAGCTATAATGAAGAAATAGGTGCTGTTAATCCACTTCATAGTGCAAAGTTCTTTGTAAATGAAGATATTATACATAAAGGAGCAGCAGTGCTGGCCCAATGTGCAGTAGAATATTTGTCGAATGCTACCAGGTAGCATTTGACTTTTTTTTATTAATAAATATTAGTAGTTTCAATGTTTAATTCTTTACTAGTAGTTATTCCTTCATCTATTGCATTTTGTCTTAATATTAGATAAAGCTCTGCATATGTTGCATTAGCATAGGGATGTACAAACAGAGTCCCTATTACAAATGCCAATAAACCAAGTATATACCACCCTAAAAAAGACAAATCCAGCACAAACATGTTCCACTTATGTCCATCAGTCATTTTAACACTTAAGTCAATTACTCTTTTATAGTCCATAGATGGATTATCCGCTAATATATAGGGCACCATGCTATAAGCAAAAGATTTAATTATGCCTGGTATTATCAATAATAATGTCCATAGAAAAGTAAAAATACTCCTTGTTAGCATAGTAAATAAAACATTAAAATATCTATCTTTTTGAAAACAATATCCAATATAATTAAGGTCGCTGTCCTCCTTTTCTGCTGCTTTAATAAAAAACTTTCTGCCGCCTACCTCCAGCATATATCCAGCAAAAACTCTTAGAATTAAAATCAACATGGCTGCAGAAGCAAAAAATAAAGAAATTTCATCAAATGTTGAGATAATAAAAGGAGGAAAAATATTAATCCTAAATAAATCATGATTTGTATTGTTATAATTGTAATTTATCCTTGAATTACTGTAGCCGCCGCCAGCTATAATAATTACTATACTTACTAAGAATGCCTTCCAATAGTTTGATCTTAGAACCTGCCTAGCCTTTTCCTTGATGAAAGCTCTAGTCCACATTGTATTTACCTCCATAAACATATTTAATAATATTAAGATTACATTATAATACTATTATACTATGTTTTGGATTATCATATGTGCTTTTTTAGAAAATACCTTTTGTGGCCTTTGGGGCAGTCATTTAATATGCCAAAGATTTCATAGCCATTTTTAATATAAAAATCCTTTGCCTGAAAATCAAATGTATCTAAATGAATTAAATAACATCCCTGTTCTTTAGCACTTCTCTCTATTTCATATAATAGTTTGGACCCATATCCTTGTTTTCTATAGTTATCATTTACCCATAAAGCATCAATATATAAGCAGTTCCAGCAGTACATTTTACTATTTATGCCTGCAATAATTTCTCCATTTGAATTTTCAATAACTTTATTTAACCAAATAAATGATGGTTCCTGTTCAGCTGGTACTTTAGATAGATTATATTTTACTAATCCATCAATAACAAATTGTGATTCATCACTATTACTTTTTCTTATAGTTATATCATTCATTGCTAACACCTCACTAGTATTTAAAATCATATTAAACATATAACATAATCAATTATTATAAAAGTGCCGCTATTAATATGAAATACAGCTGCGGTGGATTGTGAAATATGTCGAATGCTACCAGGTAGGATAAACAACTTCAACTATAAACTTATACAGTATGAAAAAGCGTTGAAGCTTCGCTATTTTCACACTGTATTAGTTAAGTTTACGTATTGTTTATCCATAGCACCCGAAATTCATCGTATAAAATGAAAGTTTTAGTTGACAAAATTGCAAAAACAATATAATATATTTGAAAAGATGTTTGCAATGATTAGGAAGAGTAAATTTTAATAACTAAAAGAGATGGAAATTCACTGGCTGAAAGATTTCCTTAGCAAATGAAATTGAAAACCACCTATAAGCACCGGCCAGAAGTAAGTATGGTTTGGCGTATGCTGCGTTAAGGCGTTAAGTGGATTTATATCAATTTGGGTGGAACCACGGGAGAAATATGCTCTCGTCCCTTTCGGGATGGGAGCTTTTTGTATACAAAAAAATAACCACAGGAGGAATGAAATTTGAGTATTTTGTATAAAAGCACCAGAGGTAAGGATGATTTTATAACCGCTTCAGAAGCAATTATTAAAGGTATGGCAGAAAACGGAGGACTTTATGTGCCAAACGAAATTCCCAGATTAGAATGTAATCTGAAGGATTTTGTATCAATGGATTTTAGGGAGCTGGCTTATTTTATAGTTCATATATTTTTTCCTGATTTTCAAGAGAACACCCTTAAGGATTTTATTAATAAAGCATATGATAATAAATTTGACAGTGATCATATTACTCCTCTAGTTGAAAAGGCTGACTCGTTTTTCTTAGAACTATTTCATGGGCCTACACTTGCCTTTAAGGATGTAGCATTGTCTCTGCTTCCATATTTATTAAAAGGAGCAGCTGAAAAGGAAGGAATTAATAAAAAAATAGTTATTTTAACTGCTACCTCAGGAGATACTGGAAAAGCAGCACTTCAGGCTTTTGCTGGAATTCAGGGTGTAAATATAATTGTTTTTTACCCAAAGGATGGTGTGAGCCAGATTCAAAAACTTCAAATGGTTACTCAACAAGGTGATAACACCTTCGTGATAGGAGTAGAGGGAAATTTTGACGATGCTCAAACTGGAGTAAAGAACATATTTAATGACACTTCATTAGGTAAAAAATTAGAAATGAATAAAGCAGCTTTTTCCTCTGCTAACTCAATTAACATAGGAAGATTAGTTCCTCAAATTGTTTATTATTTCTATAGCTATTTAACTCTATTGAAGGAAGGCAAAATTAATGAAAATGAAAAAATTAATTTTGTTGTGCCAACTGGCAATTTTGGAAATATATTAGCTGGTTATTATGCAAAAAAAATGGGACTGCCTGTAAACAAATTAATATGTGCTTCAAATGAAAATAATGTACTTACAGACTTTTTAAACAGCGGAGTATATGACAAAAACAGACCATTTAAAGTTACCAGCTCGCCATCAATGGACATACTAATCTCCAGCAATTTGGAGAGATTTATTTATGAAATATGTGACAGGGATGATACCATAGTAGAAAAGCTGATGGAGCAGTTAAAAACCCAGGGAAGCTATAAAATTTCAGATGGTATGGGAGAAAGAATGAAAGATTTTTATGGGGGCTTTGCAACTGAAGAAGAAACCTTCAGCACTATTAAAGAATTATTTGATGATGAAGGATATGTTATAGATACCCATACTGCTGTTGCTTATGAAGTGTATAAGCAATACAAAGCTAAAACAGGAGATTTATCAAACACCGTAATTCTTTCAACAGCGAGTCCATTTAAGTTTACCAAAAATGTATGTGATGCTATTGGCATTTATGAAGAAGGAATGGATGATTTTAAGTGTGCTGAAAGATTAAGTAAAGCAGCTGGAATCCCAATACCAGAACAAGTAAAGAACTTAAAAAATAAGAAAATTTTACACACCAGAGTATGCGCAAAATATGCAATGAAAGAAACAGTTGAAAAAATTTTAGGAGTGTAGGTGAGCAAATGGCTAATATAAGAATTCCAGCAACTAGTGCAAATATGGGACCCGGTTTTGACTGCCTTGGTATAGCTCTTAATTTATATAATAATTATTCTATAGAGGAAATAGAAAGCGGACTGGTTATTGAAGGCTGTGAAAAACAATATGCTAATGAAGAAAATTTAGTATATAAGGCCATGAAAAAAACCTTTGAAATTATATCCTATTGTCCAAAGGGAATTAAAATAACCATGAATTGCAGCATACCTATTTCAAGGGGCCTGGGAAGCAGCGCGGCATGTATTTTAGGCGGAGTAATTGGAGCCAGTAAAATTTCAGGTGCAGATTTAAATAAAAGCGAAATTTTAAAAATTGCAACTTCAATGGAAGGGCACCCTGACAATATAGCTCCAGCATTACTTGGAGGCATGGTGGTTTCAATTTTAGATGAAGATCATGTTTATTATGACAAAATAAATATATCAAATAATCTGAAATTCACAGCAGTTATTCCTGAATTTAAATTATCTACTTCAGAAGCAAGAAGTGTTTTGCCAAAGGAAATACCTTTTAACCACGGCACTTTTAATGTAGGAAGAGTATCCATGCTATTAAGTGCTTTAATAAGCGGAAATTCTAAGCTTATTTCTATAGGATGCCAGGATAAACTGCATGAGGACTACAGGAGCAAACTAATTGAAAATTATGATGACATTGTAAAAAAAGCAAAGGAGTTAAATTCCTTAGGGGTTTTCCTAAGCGGTGCTGGTCCAACAATAATGACCATATTGGATATCACAGATAATGATTTTAAATGTGAAATGGATAGATTTTTAAAAGAATTAAGCAAAAAGTGGACAATAAAAGAATTAGTAGTAGATAGGGAAGGGGCTGCGTATTAAAATGAATAAAGTTAAAATTGCTTTACTAGGTCTTGGAAATGTTGGAATGGGTGTTTGGAGGATATTAAACACAAATAAAAATGAAATAATGAAACGTTCAGGATATGAAATTGAAGTATCAAAAATATTGGTAAGGGACATATCAAAACACAGGGATCTTAATGTTCCAAAGGACCTTCTTACAACGGATTTTAATGAAATAATTAATGATGAGGATATAAAAATAGTGGTTGAACTCATAGGTGGTGCAGAACCTGCCCTGGAATACATGCTCATGGCTATGAAACATAAAAAGCATGTTGTAACAGCAAATAAGCTTGTACTTGCTACTCAAGGTGAAGAACTATTTAACGCAGCAGATGAAGAGGGTATTTTGTTTTACTATGAGGCAAGTGTTGGCGGCGGTATCCCAATAATAAGAGAAATAAACGAAAGCCTTACTGCAAATAAAATTCAGCAATTAATAGGGATTGTAAATGGAACTACAAACTACATACTGACTAAGATGACTCTAGAAGGTATGGATTTTAATAAAGCATTAAAGGAAGCACAGGATAAAGGCTTTGCTGAGGCAGATCCAACATCAGATGTGGAAGGCTATGATGTGGCATATAAATTGGCAATCATGGCTTCATTGGCCTTTGGTACCAGGGTAAGTGTTGAATCCATTTACAGGGAAGGTATAAGCAATATAAAGGCAGTAGATGTGGATTATGCAAAACGCTTTGGTTATGTAATAAAGCTTCTGGCTATAGGCAAGGAAGAGGATAATGAATTAGAGCTTAGTGTACATCCAGCTATGATACCTAAGATCCACCCGCTGGCTAACGTAAATGATTCTTTTAATGCAATATTTATTAAAGGAAATGCTGTAGGAGATTTAATGCTGTATGGAAGAGGAGCCGGAGATCTGCCAACAGGAAGCGCTGTGGTTGGAGACATAATTTCAATATTGAGAAATAATTTGGAACAGCTTAATGTAACAGGCATAAAAAGCAGTGCACCTATTAAAAAAGTTAGAAATGCCGGCAAAATTCCCAGTGAGTTTTATATTAGACTTAATGTGAAGGATAAACCTGGTGTGCTGGGAGAAATAACAGTAATATTTGGTTCCAATAAAGTAAGTATTTTGACTGTAAATCAGGAAGTTAACAAAGAAGATGATGTTTCACTTGTTTTCATAACACATGGCTCATTAGAAGAAAGTATAAATAAATCATTAGAAGAAATACAGCTTTTAGATGCAGTAAATAAGGTGGAGTCTGTTATTCGTATCTTTAAATAAAACAAAAATAATAGAAAGCTGAATTTTATAAAGGATTTTGTATTAATATGTAGAATTATCATAAATGTATATGTATTTTTAATTTCTATTTTATTTAACACTTAGAAGGGATTAAATATGGAAAACAAATATTCATTGGCTGAAGTTAAAAATTTGTTGAAGAAAATATCAAAGAAAAAATTTTATGATTCTTCAGAAGCTTTAAATTTATGTGAAAAAGTAATAGACATATGCCAGAAAAATAATTTTGAAAAGGAAAAAGGTATATGCTTATCTTTAATGGGTAATATTCACTCATTTTCCAGTAATTATTCTGAAGGTATAGATTGTCTTCTAAGTTCCATTGAAATCTTTGAAAAATATGATATGCTTCAGGAAAAAGCCAATGCATATAGATGGATGGGAAATATATATTTTGACCTAAATGACTATGAAAATGCTTTTGATTATTATTTAAAAACACTGGAGATAGAAGAAAATATACCTGGCAATATAAGTATGGCAGGTGCCCTGAATAATATAGGTGAAATATATAAATATATAAAGGAGTACAAAAGGGCCAGCGAGTATTACTTCAGAAGCTATAATATTGATAAGGAAAATGATTTTAAAATTACAAGTGGTTCCGTTTTAGTTAATCTTTCCGATACTTATTATTATTTAAAGGATTATAATAAGGCTTTAGATTATGCAAATAAAGCCTTAGAAGTTTTAATTAAATATAAAAATTACTATGCAGTTCCTGAAGTGTATAAGGATTTGGCTCAGGTACACAGCAAATTAAATAATAATGAATTAGCCAGGGAATACTATGAAAAGGCTTTGGAGTATACAAAAAAATATGAGTACTATTATCTGCAAATTGAAGTGCTGCTAAGTTACGGTGATTTTCTCATGAATATGGGTAAATATAAAGATGCCATAGACTTTTTGCTAAAGGCCTATGATATATCTGTAAACCAAGGAAATCTAGCTAAAATAACAGATGTGTGCCTTAATTTAGCACAGGTTTATGAAAAAATAGATGAAAATAAAGCCTTTCAATTTTACAAATTGTTTGCTGACTATGAGAAAAAAATAGAAGAAAATAGACATATGGCTATTTCAAGAAGCATTTCCATAAGAAAAAAACTTAACCTGATTAATAGAGAGAAAGAGACACTTCAAAGCAATAATAGAAAATTGGAGGAAACCATTAAAAATTTAGCAATAATTGATGAGCTGGGTCATAAGATTGCATCCACTGCGGATACAGAAATAATCTTTCAGTACTTATTAAGTGCCCTAGAGAAATTTTTTAAGGTAGATAGTTTTGGAATTGGATTTTACAATGAAGAAGCGGATAGTATTTCTTATAATTACTTTACTGATAAAGGGAACCCGGTTAATTTCCCTCCTGTAAAGCTGGATGATAAAAACAGCTTTGCTGCTTATTGCTTAAGAAATAATGAAATTATAGTAATTAACGATGTAGAAAAAGATTTTAATAAATATATACAGCTTGAATTTAAGCCTGCAGAAAATAAACTTCTAAAGGGAAATAAAACTAATTCTTTATTATATTGTCCTTTAGTATATAATAATAAAAAAATTGGAATTTTAACCATTCAAAGTTATGAAAAGGACTTTTTCATAGACTATTATGTAAGAATAATTAGAGCTATAAGCTCTTATGCCTCTATAGCATTGACAAATGCCATGAGTTTATCAGAACTGAAGAAGGAAATAGAGGTAAGTGAGAAATTAAATAAAAAGTTAAATTTTCTGGCAGACAATGATGAACTTACAGGCATTCCAAACAGAAGAAGTTTTCTGAAATATATTGAAAATACCTGGGAAGAGTTAAAGAACAGTGGTAAAAACTTATCTTTGATTTTAGTGGACATAGATTATTTTAAAGAATTTAATGATAACTATGGTCATATGGAAGGAGACAAGTGTATTAAGTTTATTGCAGATATATTGAAAAGTTCATTAAGAAAAAACTATTTTGTAACCAGATATGGTGGAGACGAATTTTGCATAATCATTCCAAATGAAAGTGAAGAAGAAGTTGAAGCTTTTGCTGAATTTGTAAGGAGTAAGGTAACAAATGCACAATATCCTCATTGCTTTTCCAAGGTTTGTAACATTGTTACCATATCCTTAGGAACTGCTACTGTTATTCCATCCAATTCAGAAAACATAAGAAATCTGCTGGTTATGGCAGATGCTGCTTTATATAATGCAAAGAAACTTGGAAGAAACAAATGCATGAGGAGTTGACATGGTAAATAATTAGCAAAATCAAAATAACTATGGATATTATTAAATAATTATGGTACAATAAATTCATGTTTATGAAAGGAGTGGTGTTTTATGATAAATTTAATAATCGTATCTAATAAAGTATATTTTAATAAGACTGCTCCGGGGATTTTTATAATGTAATAATGTATAATAGGATAATTCTATAATTAATTTGTAAATTCACCTGGAGTAGTAAGTTTGATTAAACAAGTATTCCGGGTATTTTTATGCAAAAAATTAATTTATGGAGGAAAATAATGAATAAAAATTATACATTAAAAGAATTAGGGTTAAATGAAAAAATAGCAGAGGAATTTAATAATAACTTTAATAAAGGAGAACATCACTTAGGAAGAGTTTCCATTCAATATAAAAATTTATATCTTATTGATACAGAACAAGGACCAGTCCATGGAAAAATCAATGGTAAAATGTTTTATAACGCAATAGGCAAGGATGATTTTCCAGCTGTAGGCGATTGGGTGGTTTTAGACAGAAATAATGAAACAAATGGAGAAGCTGTAATTCAGCACATTATTACCAGAAAAAGCAAATTTTCTAGGAAAGAAGCTGGAGATAATTTTGAATCACAAATAGTTGCAGCTAATATAGATATTTTATTTATCTGCATGTCCTTAAATAATAATTTTAATTTAAGAAGAATGGAAAGATATATAAGCGTTGCATGGGATAGTGGAGCAGTTCCTGTAGTAGTGCTTACAAAAGCTGATTTATACCCCGATTATGAAACAAAGGTTAATGATGCAAGAAGAAGCGCCATTGGAATTGATGTGGTTGTTACTAGCAATGTTGAAAATTTAGGAGTAAATAATATAAAAACATATATGAAAACAGGAATAACTGCGGCATTCATTGGTTCTTCAGGTGTAGGAAAATCTACTTTGATTAATAATCTCTGCGGCAGTAATGTACTTGATACCGGAGATATAGGAGAAAATGACAAAGGAAGACATACAACCACTCATAGAGAAATGGTGGTACTGCCTGAAGGAGGGGTTGTAATAGATACTCCTGGAATGAGAGAATTACATGTTCTGGACAATGAGGCAGGTATTGAAAGCTCATTTTCTGATATTGATGAGCTTTCTAAAATGTGTAAGTTCTCCAACTGCCAGCATGAAGCCGAACCAGGCTGTGCAGTTAGAGAAGCCATTGATAAAGGTGAAATCACTTTAGAAAGATATTTAAATTATGTTAAATTACAAAGAGAAGCGGAGTTTATGAAAAGAAAACTGGATAAAAGAGAGGCTAATAAATATAAAAAAGATATAATCAAAAGAAATAAATCAAATAGAAAAGTAAAATATTAATTTTATAAATGAAATACAAACTAAAATTTACAACATGAAATTGAGGAATCGGGTAAAACTATTTATGAATTAAATATTTAAATAAAAGAAAATATAAAATAGTGCTTTTATGTAGTTTGCTCAAATGGACTTACTAAGGAGGACTTATAAATGGACATTTTTAAAAAAAAATCAGTTGAACAAATATTAGAAGGTGCAAGAAAAACGGATTTGAAAAAAAATCTTAAAGCTAAAGATATTGCAGCCTTTGGTATTGGAGCAGTTTTAGGAGTAGGAATATTTGTGGCAACTGGGGAAGGAGCACATTTAGCAGGGCCTGCGGTAATTATTTCATTTGTTTTAGCTGGCATTGTGGCATGTCTCTGCGCATTATGCTATTGTGAACTTTCAACCATGTTTCCTGTGGCTGGCAGCACATATTCATACGCCTATATAGTTTTTGGTGAAATAGTGGCTATGATAATAGGGTGGTGTCTCACAGCAGAATATTTAGTTGCATGCAGTGCAGTGGCATCAGGCTGGTCTGGAACCTTTGTGGGCATTTTGAAATCATTTGGTATTACACTTCCAACAGCAATTACTGAATCACCTAGTAAAGGCGGCATATTAGACTTGCCTGCAATACTTGTAATTGTTTTGATAACTTCAATTTTATGCTATGGAATGAAAGAAAGTGCTAGGCTTAACAATATAATTGTAGCAGTAAAGGTTTCTATCATTATCATTTTTTTAGCATTGGGATTTTCTCATATAAATCCTGCCAATTATCGTCCTTTTGCACCACTTGGTTTTAAGGGAATTTTTGCAGGTACTGCCACTATATTTTTCTCTTATATAGGATTTGATGCTATATCAACAGCAGCAGAGGAAGCTGAAAATCCTAAAAAGGATATACCAGCAGGACTAATAATTTGTTTAGCAGTAGTAACATTACTTTATGTATTAGTGGCATTTGTACTTACAGGAATGGTTCCATACAAGGAAATAATTTCAGAAAATGCTGTTCCGGGTGCATTGGCAAGTGTTGGCATTAACTGGGGAGCAGCCTTAGTTGGAACTGGAGCTATATTTGGAATGTTTTCCACATTAATGGTGGTGCTATACGGACAGGTTAGAATATTTATGGTTATGTCCAGAGATGGTCTTTTACCAAAAATATTTTCAAAAATTCACAGAACACAGAAAACACCATATATTTCAACTATTATCACAGGTGCTGTGGCTGGATTGATTGCAGGTTTTGTACCACTTGATCTTATTGTACAATTCTTAAGTATAGGAACTTTAATAGGATTTGCAGTAGTATCTGCAGCAGTAATAGTACTTAGAAAAACAATGCCTGATTTTAATAGAGTATTTAAAACTCCCGGGGTGCCTTACACTCCAATAATATCTATAGCATGCTGCATAATTCTTTTAAGCAGATTGAGGTTGAAAACCTGGATAGGTTTCATAATTTGGCTTGCCATAGGCTTAGCAGCATATTTTCTTTATGGAAGGAAACACAGCGTTTTGCAAAATGAGGAACAAGCAGAGAAATCAGAGAGAATTGCGTAAAGATAAAATCTAAGGATAAAAGGTATCCTTAGATTTTTTTATGTTTATATTATAATGCTGGTGCTGCCGTATCCGAGGATGTTGAAGAAGCAGCAGATGCATTTTTAAGTATATTAATCAATGTGTCTAAATCTCCGCTTAATTTATTTAATTCTTTTGTTCTGGTATTTTGTATGGATATAATGCTATCTAAATCAGCTTCAGCAGTTGTATAACTCTTGGCTTTCATATCCTGTTTGAACTTATCAAAGTCCTGTTTTATAGTACCTTTGGTGTTTTCCAATGCAGTTATATCATCTTGAATAACTTTAATTTGTGCTTGAGCTTTTGTCAAATCATCTGAAGATAATTGCTTTTTATTAGAAGTTATATCTTTTATCATGGCCTTTATAGATGCCTTTTTAGTTGATATTTCCTTTGCCAAAGAGGCATTGGTTTCATGATTCTGCTTTATTGTATCCTTCTTTGTTTTAATTATAGCTTTAGCATCAGTTTTTTCTTTTTTAGCTTCAATATTTTTCTGCTGATTTAACAGACCATTTCCAAACTTAACAGTATTGGTGTCTAATGGTGCTGCATTAACAGATGCCATTGGAATAAATAGAGTAGCAGCTGCAAAAAAAGAAATAATTTTCATTTTTATTGGTTTCATAACTAATCTCTCCTTATTATTTAATATTATTTACTAAAGATTCAGCATTGTTTATTTCTCTGCTGTCATTTAAAGAATTCAATGTATTATCCAATTTATCAATTGTATTTGATATTTCCTTCATACTTGCATTTGTATTATCTATTGAAGCAGCCGGCTTATTTGAATTAGACAGTACAGCTGATTTTTTACTACATCCTGCCAGCAAAAATAACAAAGCAATTATGGATAGCAGCAAAAATTTATGCCATGACTTTTTCATATGCAAGACACTCCTCCTTAAAATTATTTCATGATTAATATCACATCTATAATTTAACATATTCTTATAGGATAAATCTCAGACATAGTGTGGCAAATTTGTGGCAGACAATATAATCCTACATTTAATAAAAATGCCATGATATAATGAAATAAATATAAAAAACATATTAAGGGGCTGACCGCAATTATGGAAAGTAAGCTTATTTATATAGCTGATGATGAAATAAATATACAGCAGTTAATTATGATGTTTTTAAAGAAGGAAGGCTATGAAGTTCAATGTTTTTCCAATGGCTTAGATTTATTAAAGGCTTTTAAAGAAAGGCCTTCAGATATGCTGTTATTAGATGTAATGATGCCGGATATGGATGGACTTACTATATGTACTGAAATAAGAAAATACAGCAATGTACCTATAATAATTATATCTGCTAAGGATGGTGAGGCAGATAAAATTGCAGGATTAATGCTGGGCAGTGATGATTATATGACAAAACCATTTAGTCCTGTGGAACTTGTACTTAGAGTAAAAAGCATATTTAGACGCATGCAGTTTGAAAAAACATCTGATAAAATTGAAAATAACCTGAAAATTTCTGATATTACTATAAACTTTGATGTAAGGAATGTTAGCTGCAATGGAGTTGATATAAAGCTTACTCCTATGGAGTTTAACTTATTTGTTTATCTGGTTGAACATAAAAATAAGGGAGTTAGTCGTGATGAATTATTAAATAAAGTATGGGGATTTGAAAGTGAAGCGGACACAAGAGCTACGGATGATATGATAAAAAGAATACGAAAGAAGTTAAGTATTGCAGATTCCAAAGTAAAAATTGATACTTTGTGGGGATTTGGATTTATTATAACGGATAAATAAAAATGAAGGGATAATATAAATGATAAACTCTAAAAAGTCTATTGAAAAAAATATTTTTCATTCACATATTTTAATAATTATAATATGTATTGTATTAACTTCTATAATATTCAATATTGTTTTAGCTGTATTCATTAGAAATAATACAAAAAAACAGTTAATTTCTTCTGCAGAAATAGTGCAAAAATCCATGAATACAGAATTTTTTAAGGTGGCATCTGCAGAGAATGAATCAAAATACAATCAGGAAATGATTAAGTCCATTCTAAAAATAAACAGGGAACTGAAAAAAGTTCAAATATTTTTGGATATAAACTACGCTGTCATAGGAAAAAATGAAAATATTATTTATCCCAGAAAAGATAATAGTGCAGAATATAATTTACTTCAGCAAAGTATTGTACCAGGGTTAAAAAATATAAATAAGCAGAAGTTAAATAATGCAGCGCTGTTAAAGAAAAATGTTATATATATAAATGCATCAGGAGAAAGGTATTCTGCACTACTATACCCACTGAAATCGGAGGATGGAAAAATATATGGTCATTTACTGCTTTACTCCAACCTTACAAAAACTAAGAGTATTTCTTTAGCTGTTAATTTAGTTCTTTTAAGTATTCTCACTATTACAGCATTTATTGCATCTCTTATATCTAACAGAATTTCTGCTAAAATATCTAAACCTATAATAAAATTAAGTAATTATGCTAAACAAATAGGAGAAAGAGAATATAATATTGAAAAATTAAATTATGATGACAATGAAATTGGAGATCTTGCCAATTCCATGTATGATATGTCTGAAAAACTTTATGCATATCATAGAACAATGAAAGCATTTCTAGAAAATGCATCTCATGAGCTTAGAACGCCTCTTATGTCTATACAGGGATATAGTGAGGCTATTAAGTATGGAGTAGCAGAAGATGAAAAAAAAGCAGCGGATATTATTATAGAAGAAAGCAAAAGGTTAACTTCCATAGTAGAAGATCTTTTGTATTTGTCTAAAATTGATTCTTACCAGGATAAATTAGAATTGGAACAATTAAAAGTGGAAGATCTTCTAAAAAGCTGTATTGAAAGAGTAAATGGCATTACAGTAAGCCAGCATAAGAATATAAATATTCACTTTAATCAGCAGAACATAACAGTTAAAGGGGATGAAGAAAAGCTTTCAAGAGCAATAATTAATATACTTGGCAATTGTTTAAGATATGCACAGAAAAATATAGATGTTTATTTAGAAAATAATGAAGGTAAAGCAATTATAACAATAACAGATGATGGAAAGGGCTTTGAAAAAGAGGATTTAGAAAATATGTTCACTAGATTTTATAAGGGAAAAGGAGGCAACCATGGTCTTGGGCTAGCTATAACTAAGAGTATAGTGGAAAAACATAAGGGTGAAGTTATGGCATATAATGGAGAAAAATCAGGGGCAAACTTTAAAATTACTATTCCAATATAAACTATATCACGGTTTAATATGAGTGCACAGCATTTGTATTAAAATCACCTTCCACCGTAGCACCCTTTAATGAACATGTAAGACCACGCGAAAAGTTATTCACTTTTTCAGAATAAGCAGCATCTCCTGTTGCCAGTACAACATACTGAAACTCTCTGCATAATTCGTCATAGCTATATTTTGAATTAAAATTTATGTTGGATTTAACTTGTTTTGACAGCTGAAATTCATAAGAGTCTTTGTGTCTCCCTCTTATATTAGTATAACCCAGTGGGCCATTGATGCTTCCAATTTCATTCTTTCAATGAAGCACAGCCTGCTTTACCTCATCTATTGGTTTTAATAATATGCCGTAATTGTCCTTAAGAAATCCCAAACTATCCTTAATAGGCCTGTCAAATATGCTGAACATGGATTCTCCATTGACAAATCTATCTCCCATTACAGCCACAATCATAAAATCACCTCCGTTAGTCATAGTATATTTTATTTTAGAAATACTATTCTCTGACGGAGGTTAAAAATAAATTCTATAATATATTTAGCTAATTAGCTTTTCAAGAATTTCATTACTTCTTGAAATAAATTCAGCCATTTTATCTGCCCCCAGCGGCTTATGGCTCATAAGGGCTAAATCATAAATGTGATTGCATATAAGTTTTACATCATCTTTTCTCTCAGCATTTTTGCTAAGCTGAATTACAGATTTAATTAAAGAGGAATTTCTATTGATTATTATACTCTCCTCTGCCTTAAACATATTTGCATCGAAGCCTCCATACATTGCGCTCATTTCCTTCATTCTTCTGGACTGTTCATCAAGCAGCATTACTGCTGGTATGCTTTCTGATTTAAGACTTTCAACTTTAACAGTGAGTTTATCATTGCTCAATGCTTCTTTGAAAATACCCTCAATTTCTTTTTCAGCATTTTCAACAGAGGATTTTTCTTCATCAGCAGCTGTTGTATCCTTCATGGTTTCAGATATATCGGAATCTATCCTGTTAAATTTAACTCCGCTTTCCCGCATTTCAAGGAAGCTTATAAAGTGAACATCAATAGGAGTATTAAGAATAACCGCTTCCAGGTTATTGTCTTTAAACATTTTTATATACTGTGCCTGCTGCTGTTCATCTGATACATAGAAAACTTTATTTTCATGCTTTTCCTTATTTCTTTCCAAATATTCTTTTAAAGTTGTATATTCTCCATTTATAGTTTTATAAATTAAGATATCCTTTACTTTATCATAAAAATCCTCTTCGCGGATACATCCATACTTAATAAATATGTTTATATCCTTCCAGTAGTCATTATACTTTTCTCTCTCATTTTTATAAAGCTCTGTAAGTTTATCTGCCACCTTCTTGCTTATATGCTTTGAAATTTTTATTACATTTTTATCCTTTTGAAGAAAACTTCTTGAAACGTTTAATGGAAGATCTGCACAATCTATAACGCCCTTCAAAAGCATTAAAAACTCCGGGATAACTTCTTTTATATTATCAGCCACAAAGACCTGGTTATTGAAAAGCTTTATTTGACCTTCAACGGCTTTAAGCTGCTGATCCATTTTTGGAAAATATAAAATTCCCTTTAAATTAAATGGGTAATCCACATTTAAATGTATCCAGAACAATGGTTCGTTAAAGTCATGGAATACTTTTCTGTAAAAATCCTTATATTCTTCATCTGTGCAGCTGTTTGGTGACTTACACCATAGTGGAAGAATATCATTTACAGGCTTATTTTCAGCTTTATCCTTATCTTCTTTGGATTTTTCTTCATCTTCTATGAAAATTTCAACTGGCAGGAAGTTACAGTATTTTTCTATAATTTCTCTTAATTTAAATTCCCCTAAGAAATCTTCACTATCCTTATTAATATACAGAGTTACCATAGTACCTCTGTGATTTTTACTGGAAGTGGATATTTCATATTCTGTTCCGCCGTCACAAGTCCAGCATACTGACTGAGATCCTTCCTTGTATGATAATGTGTCTATTTGAACTTTATCAGATACCATAAATGCAGAATAAAAACCTAGTCCAAAGTGACCTATTATTTGATCTTTTTCATCCATTTTATCCTTATACTGAGATATAAAGTCTTCAGCACCTGAAAATGCAACTTGGTTTATGTACTTTTTAACTTCATCCTCAGTCATGCCTATGCCATTGTCTATAAATTTTAATGTTTTATTTGTTTTATTAAACAGTACTTTAACAAAAAAATTAGGAGATTCTTCAATTTTAGCTTCCCCAATGCCTTTTAGGCTTTTAAGCTTGCTGACCGCATCGCAGCCATTGCTTATAAGTTCTCTTATAAAAATGTCCTTATCAGAATAAAGCCACTTTTTAATTATTGGAAAAATGTTTTCTGTGTGAATTGATATATTTCCTTTTTCCATATTCATAAAAAATTCCCCCTAACATAATAGATATTTCTATAAACATCTTTCGTTGAATATTTTAATATTTGTTGGGATTTATGTCAATAAACACTGAAGGTAATAGTTGTTAAAAAAGTGTAAATATAGTTCTACATAAAATTAAATTAATTTTTTTATTGATTATTTTATAAATTAATATTAAAATATAAATGTAGTGAATACCGATCAATTTAGTCTGAATTAAATTTAATTTTTTTTTGAATTTAATTCAGAGTGAATTACTATGAATTGAAGGAGAGATAAAATGAGGGAAAAATTACTGGAAATAAAGGATTTAAAGGTTAAGGTTGAAGAAAATGAAATATTAAAGGGGTTAAATTTAGAAATAGGTAAGGGTGAAGTCCATGTCATAATGGGACCAAATGGAGCTGGAAAGTCTACTCTTGCAAATACTTTAATGGGACACCCAAAGTATTCTATTTCAGGCGGACATATATTCTTTCAAGGTGAATTAATTGATAATTTGAAGGTTGATGAAAGAGCTAGAAGAGGCATTTTCTTATCTTTTCAATACCCAGAGGAAATACAGGGCATAACTCTTAGAAATTTCTTAAGTTCTGCAAAATCAGCTGTTACTGGAAAAAGAACAGGCATAATTACCTTTAGAAAAGAGCTGAAGGAAAAAATGACATCATTGGAAATGAATGAAAGCTATGCGGAAAGATATTTAAATTTAGGATTTTCAGGAGGAGAGAAGAAAAAGAGTGAAATGCTTCAATTGTCTGTTCTGCAGCCTAAACTTGCAATACTAGATGAAACTGATTCAGGACTTGATGTGGATGCAGTAAGAATTGTATCTGAAGGGGTTGCAAATTTTGCAAATGAAAATAATTCAATATTAATCATTACACATCAAAATAAAATACTGGATTATTTGAAGCCAGACTTTGTTCATGTTTTAATAGACGGAAAAATTGTTAAAACAGGCCATATGTCTTTGGCAAATGAAATAAATGAAAATGGCTATGCTGAATTTAAAATGGAAAGCGGCGTTATATAGTGAAAAGAGGTGCTTATATTGGAAAATAAGAAAACTTATATAGAGGATATAGAAAGAGGTATTTATGATGTAAAAAATCCGGTGAAGTACAGCTATAAAACTGAGCAGGGACTTACAAAAGCTATAATTGAACAAATTTCTTCTGAAAAGAACGAGCCGGAATGGATGAGAAATCACAGACTAAAATCTTTAGATATATATAATAGTATGCCTATGCCTTCCTGGGGACCTGACCTAAAGGATTTAAACGTGGACAATATAATAACTTATATTAGACCCAACACCAGTATGAAACATGATTGGAAGGACATCCCTGAGGATATAAAGAATACCTTTGATCTGCTTGGAATTCCAAAAGCAGAACGGGAATCCCTGGCTGGTGTGGGAGCTCAGTATGATTCTGAAGTTGTGTACCATAATGTAAGTGAAGAGCTGAGAAACCAAGGAGTTTTATACATGGATATGGAAACTGCAGTAAAAGAATACAGAGAGCTTGTAGAACCATACTTTATGAAGCTTGTTCCGCCAAATGATCATAAATTTGCTGCTTTACACGGAGCTGTGTGGTCAGGAGGCTCATTTGTATATGTACCTGAAGGAGTACAGGTACATATTCCTATTCAATCCTATTTTAGATTAAATGCCCCTGGGGCAGGTCAGTTTGAACATACATTAATTATTGTAGAAAAGGGTGCAAAGATACATTATATAGAAGGTTGTTCAGCACCTAAGTATTATGTTAACAATTTACATGCAGGCTGTGTTGAGCTGTATATAAAGGAAGACGCTACACTTAAATACAGCACCATAGAAAATTGGTCAAGGAATATGTATAATTTGAATACAAAAAGAGCGGTAGTGGACAAAAACGGCAGAATTGAATGGGTATCTGGCTCATTTGGATCTAAAGTATCTATGCTGTACCCAATGAGTATTTTAAGAGGAGAAGGTGCCAGATCAGAATTTACAGGAATAACCTTTGCAGGTGCAGGGCAGCATTTGGATACAGGCTCTAAGGTAGTGCATGCGGCACCTCATACCACATCAGTTGTAAATTCTAAATCCATATCAAAAAATGGAGGAGTTGCAATTTACAGAGGTCTTTTAAGCGCAACACCAAATGCAAAAAACTCAAAGGCCACCGTATCATGTGAATCATTAATGCTTGATAGTGAGTCCAGATCAGACACAATACCTATTATCAGTGTTTCAAATGACAATGTGGACGTTGGACATGAAGCAAAAATAGGAAGAATCAGTGATGAAGCTATTTTTTACTTAATGAGCAGAGGCTTAACTGAAGAAGAGGCTAAAGCCATGATTGTAAGAGGATTTGTAGAGCCAATAGCAAAGGAATTACCATTAGAATATGCTGTTGAAATGAATAATTTAATTAAATTAGAACTTGAAGGAACTATTGGATAAGGAGGATTATTGTATGACTGAAGAAAACTATAAATTAAATTCCACTGTGGTTCCAACATGGAAGCATTTGAAATTGAATAATTTCAATTTAAATAATTTTATAAAACCAGTTATTGAAAATTATAAAAAAAGTTATTTGGAATTTTCTAAAGAGGATTTTAAAGGTACTGTGGTGATACCCATGGAGCAGGCAATTAAAGTGGATAAAAATGCGTGTACACATTCAAATCTAGAGGAAAAGTTTGGGGTTTCCCATGAGTTTGTTAAAATTGCAGAGAGCGAATTTAATTCTGGGGTATTTGTTCATTTACCAAAAGACAAAATAATAAATTCCTATATAAAAATGAATTTTGTATTAGATAAAGAAAATCCAATTGTGGTTGACCATAACATAATATTGGCTGAACCAGGAAGTAAAGTTACCCTAATAGTGGATT
Organism: Clostridiaceae bacterium; assembly: GCA_029256485.1. The sequence goes on along the minus strand of JAQSXU010000002.1, from coordinate 210,930 downwards.
ACAGCAGCGATAATGCAGCTGAAATATTTCATAATGGAGTTACCAAGGTGTTTGCAGGGGAAAATTCTGAAGTTAATATCATAAAGGTTCAAAGAATGAACAATAATGCAGTTCATTTAGACTCAAATTTAGCGGTTGTGTCCAGGGATGCTAAAGTGAACTGGATTACCATAGAAATTGGATCTGATACAAATGTTACAAATTATATGTCCAGTTTAGATGAAGAGGGCAGTAAAGCAGATATATTTTCCGCGTATTTTGTGGATGGAGAGAGAAGGCAGGATTTATATTATACAGCAAACCATAAAGGCAAACGAAGCCAAAGCAATATGGTAATCAAAGGTGTTTTAAAGGATCACAGTAAAAAGGTATTTAGAGGCAATATTGATTTTAAGAAGGGATCCTCAAAATCTAAGGGAGCACAGGAGGAAAATGTGCTTTTGTTAAGCCCTAATGTTAAAACCGACTCAGTGCCAATGCTGTTGTGCCAGGAAGAAGATGTGGATGGGGCACATGCTGCCAGCGTAGGTAAAATAGATGAAGAAAAACTATTTTATTTGATGAGCAGAGGTTTTAGTGAGCATGATGCTAAAAAATTAGTAATAGAGGCTGAATTCAGTCCAATATTTGATAAAGTGCCAGATGAAAATTTAAAGGAATTATTAGGAGCAGAAATTAAAAGGAGACTTTCCAATGGGTAATATAAATGTTGATAAAATAAGAGAGGATTTCCCCATATTATCTATAAAAGTAAATGACAGGGACATAGTTTATTTGGATAACAGTGCTACATCACAAAAACCTAAAGCTGTTATCAATGCAATTAAGGAATATAATGAAAAAATAAATGGCAACCCACATAGGGGTGCCCATTACCTAAGCGTGGCAGCTACTGAAGCTTATGAAAATGCCAGAGAAAAGGTTAGAAAATTTATTGGTGCTGATAAATCCAGTGAAATAATATTTACAAGAAATACAACTGAATCCATCAATCTTATTGCATATGCTTATGGAATGACTTATGTTAAACCCGGGGATGAGATAGTAATAGCAATTTCAGAGCACCATAGCAATATACTGCCCTGGCAGATGGTGGCAAAAGCTAAAAATGCAATACTTAAATATATGTATCTAAATGAACATGGAATATTGGATGAAAATGAGTACAAAAGCAAAATCACTGATAAAACTAAAATAGTGGCCATAGCACAAATGTCTAATGTACTTGGAACAATATTTCCTGTTAAGGAAATCACAAAATATGCTCATAGCAAAGGAGCTCTGGTTATAATAGATGGAGCTCAAAGCGCACCTCATATGAAAGTTGATGTAAGAGATTTAGATGCAGACTTCTTTGTTTTTTCCGGCCATAAAATGCTGGGTCCAATGGGAATAGGAGTACTTTATGGAAAAGAGGAAATTCTTTTAAAAACACCGCCATTTTTGACAGGTGGAGACATGATAGAATATGTAACAGAGCAGGATGCAACCTTTGCAGAACTGCCTTATAAATTTGAAGCCGGGACTCAAAATGTAGAGGGTGCAGTGGGATTAGCTGCTGCCATAGATTATTTAGAATCCCTTGGACTTGATAATATTGAGGAATATGAAAGACAGCTCACATCTTATGCTTTAGATAGACTAAAGGAAATACCTTATGTAAATTTATATGGGCCAAAAGATGTGAACCTTAGAGGAGGTATAATATCATTTAATATTGCAGATGTTCATCCTCATGATGTGGCCAGTATAATAGATAACTATGGGGTATCCGTGAGATCAGGGCATCACTGTGCACAGCCACTTATGAAGTTTTTAAGAATACAGGCATCCTGCAGAGCAAGTTTTTATTTTTACAATACCTTTGAAGAGGTAGATAAATTAATAGATAGTATTAAACATGTTAGGAAGTGGTTAGGTTATGGACGATCTTAGTTTAATTTATTCAGAAATCATTACAGAGCATAATCAGGATAAGACCAATAAAAGACATTTACATCATGCTGACTGCAGTGAAAGAGGACACAATCCAAGCTGTGGTGATGATATAACTCTATCATTAAAACTTAATGGGAATATTATATTGGATGCAGCTTATGAGGGAAGCGGCTGTGCAATTTCTCAAGCATCCACATCCATAATGATAGATCTTATTAAAGGCAAGTCAATTGAAGAGGCATTGGATTATGTTAAAACATTTCTTGGCATGATAAAAAAAGAAATAATAGATGAAGATGAATTGGAAAAGCTTGAAGATGCCATAGCTTTAAAGAATATATCAATGATGCCTGCTAGAACCAAATGTGCTGTACTTGCATGGCATACATTGGAGGAAGCTATAAAAAAAATAAACAATTAGTTTGTAACATTTGTTACCTACCAAAATCAAACTTACTGCTATAATTGTTTTAAAGTAAAACAAAAAAATATTTTAGAAAGGTTGTGCAGTATGAGTTTATTTTTGGGAAAGATTCATATTTGGTTATTTAATAAAATTGTTTGGTTTGAAAGTTTAGAGGAGAATATTATTAAATTAGCAGAGGAAAAACACCTGCCAGTGGAGCAGTGGAAAAGTGAAATTTACAGTGACTTCGGGCAGCCCACAGAGAAAAAGCCCCTTGATGAAATAATAGATACTTCAAATATTCACGGATGGCTTCAAAAAACTATTAAAAGTGCTGAATTAAGGCAGGCCGCTTGGGTTACACTAATTTTAAATAAAAATAATAATTATATAGATGATTTAATTAAAATGTTTAAAGATCAGGGTGAAAAACAAGGGCAGCAGTATAAAGAACATAAAACTCCAGAACTGCCTGAAGAAATTTACAGTGCAATAAATGATTATATTCTTGAAGGCATGCCTTGTGACAATGTAAACAGAATAATTAACTCTGATGAAAATGAAATACAGTGGTATGCAAGAACATGCCTGCATACTGAATTCTGGGAAAGAGTTAAAGGTGATGCGGCAAATTTCTATAATTTAAGAGAAGCATGGATTAAAGCTTTTGTAGAAGCACTAAACTGTAAATTTACATTTATTAAAATTGAAGAGAGAAAATACAAAATTCAAGTAAAGGGGCTGTAGATTTTGAATGCTGTGGAAATAATGGTTTCTGAACATAAAAACATTTCTAGAATGCTGAAGGTTATAAGAAAATACTGTTTAAATATTTTAAATAACAACCAGGTGGACTATGAGGATTTTCACAAAATAATTGATTTTATAAGAAATTATGCAGATAAGCACCATCATGGTAAAGAAGAAAAATTTCTGTTTGTGAAAATGGTGGAAGAATTAAAAGGTACTGCAGAGAAGCTTGTGACACATGGCATGCTGGTGGAGCATGATATGGGAAGGCTGTATATTAAAAATTTAGAAACTGCAGTTAATGAAGTGGAAAACGGAAATATGGATGCCCGGGTAGATGTAATAGCAAATGCCATAGGTTATGCTGATTTGCTAACAAGGCATATTGAAAAAGAGGATAATGTGGTGTATAAATTTGCGGAAAATAATTTATCAAAGCCAACTCTTGAAAAGCTGGAACAAGAATGCACCACATTTGAAAAGAATGCTGAAAACACTGGTATTCAAAATAAATACTTAACTTTGCTTCAGCAATTAGAGCAAAAGGTTAATATAGGTTAATTTAATATTAGAATTTTCATTTACCAAACTTCATCATTCCAGAAAAAAAACGGAATGTAGTAGCAGACAGCATTATTCCAAATCCAATTGCACCGCCTACAGCTATAGTCTGCAAAGCACTGGAGTAAGCCACATAATAGTTTTTTTCAACAATATTACTAATAGTATAATAAGCTGTTATACCCGGAACCAAAGGAAATATACCAGGTATTGAAAATTCCATGGCAGGGGTTTTAAGAATCCTTGCCATTATTTCACTGTATATTCCTAAAATACATGCCCCGGTAAATGAAGACATTACTGGGCTGTTTGTATTATTATATACCATAAGATATGTGGACCAGCCCAATGCACCGCTAAAGCCTGTCCATATAATTTTTTTCCTATCAATGTTGAAAAGTATTACGGGAAATATGCTTCCGAAAAATGCCAAAATTATCTGCTTAATCATAATATAACTCCTGATCCAAGTGTTAATGCTGCACCAATACCTGCTCCAATTGCAGTTATTATAAGCATTGATTCACCAAATTTTACAATACCAGACATAAAATCATTATATATAATATCTTTAATTCCATTAGTTAATGCTACTCCAGGAATAAGAATCATTATTGCTCCAGTGATAACATTACCTTTATTAATAAATGGCAGTAATTTTTCTGCCGTCATACTTAACCCGCCAATTAAAAAGCCTGAAAAGAAAAATTCAAAAAATTTAAATAGATTTATTCCAGAGGTCTTTTCCAACAGACAATAAATACAAATACTTATTATGGCGGAAGCAATAGCATCATAGATTGTCCCATTAAAAAATAGTGAATAGATAAATGATGTCATACAAGCAGCCAAAAGCCTTACTGGAAATTTGAAATATGGGGCGTTATCTATATCTCTTAATATTTTTTTTGCTTCTTCATAGGTAATATGTGTATTTTGAATATTTCTTGAAAATGAGTTAACCAATTCAATTCTATATAAATCAACACATGTAGATTTAATCTTTTTTAATGAAGTTACCTTTTCATCATTATTATCTACCACTGACACAAATACACCTTTTGCAGTGGCCATGCATTCACATCTCAAATTATAAGAATTACATATTCTCTCGATAGTTTCCTCAACTCTATATGTTTCTGCTCCATTGCTTAAAAGCATTTCTCCTGCAGAAAGAGCAATTTCTAAAACCTGTTTTGCATCCATTGTTTTCCCCTTCGTTTATAATATAATTATTTATCAGCAGTATTATTATAACATCTTTGATGAAATTATAAATATGTTGAACTGCGAAAAGATTGTTAAATATTTAATTTGCAAATAATAGCTACAATTAGATAGGTGAAGGAAGTATATTATATTTATCCACAAAATGGTTATATTAGTTAGCAGGGCCTTTGCATTAAGCTATTTATAAACATAAAATAAAAGTATAAAAATAAATTTAAGGAGTGTTTAATATGGCAAGGATAATAATATCACCAAGTAAGTACGTACAGGGTAATGGGGAATTAAAAAATTTTAAGGACCATACTAAAAATCTGGGTAAATCATTTTTTATAATTGCAAGTCCAAATGGCATAAAAAGAACTAAACCAGTGATAGAAGAAAGTTTTAAAGGTGACAATGTTAAATTAGTATTTGAAGGCTTTAACGGAGAATGCTGCAAAAGTGAAATAGATAGATTAATGGATTTAGTTAGAAAGAATAATTGTGATGTAGTTGTTGGAATCGGAGGAGGAAAAATATTTGATACTGCAAAGGCTGTAGCACATTATTCAAATATTCCAGTAGTAATAGTGCCTACAATAGCCTCAACAGATGCTCCATGCAGTGCATTATCAGTAATTTACACAGAAGAAGGAGTATTCAGCGAATATCTTATTTTACCTAAAAATCCAGAATTGGTTTTAGTTGATACTGGAATCGTTTCAAAAGCCCCAGCAAGACTTATTGTGTCAGGTATTGGTGATGCATTAGCTACATATTTTGAAGCAAGAGCATGTTCTAGGTCTGGTGCTGCAAACATGACTGGAGGAAAAATTACAAAAGCAGCATTAAGTTTAGCAAAACTCTGCTATGAAACACTGCTTCAAGATGGATTAAAGGCAAAGCTTGCGGTTGAAAATAAGGTATGTACTGAAGCTGTAGAAAATATAGTTGAAGCAAACACATTTTTAAGCGGTGTTGGATTTGAAAGCGGCGGACTAGCAGGTGCTCATGCAATACACAATGGTTTTACAGTACTTGAGCAATGCCATCATTTATATCATGGTGAAAAAGTTGCATTTGGTACAATTGTACAATTAGTATTAGAAAATAGTCCTTTAGAAGAGATGGAAGAAGTAATTGGATTGTGCCTTGATTTAGATCTTCCTGTTACATTGGAAGACATGGGAATAAAAGAAGTTAAAGAGGATGAAATACGAAAAGTAGCTGAAGCTACCTGTGCTGAAGGAGAGACTATTCATAATATGCCATTTAAAGTAACTGCTGATGATGTTTACGCTGCAATCCTCGCAGCAGATGCATTGGGAAAACTTTATAAATAATATATGATAAATCCAAAGCCTCAAATGATAATTTATCACTTGAGGCTTTTTTTAATAAATCCAGCTTTCAACCTCTTTTAGTATTTTATAATTGGTAAAATCATAATGCAGAGGAGTAATTGTAACATAACCCTGCTTTAAATAAAATCTATCCGAATCTAAATTCTTCTCTTCATTTATAGTTCCACCCAATAAAAGTGACATTTCACCATTTTCATCAATGGTTTCAGAAAAAGAATTATTAAATACCTTATCTCCAATTCTGCATACTTTAATACCCTTAATTTCAGCTTCTGCGGAAGCAGGCACGTTTATATTCAACACTATATTATCCTTTAAATAAGTTTTTGCTTTCTCTAATATGTCTGATGCATACTTTGCAGCAACATTATAATTTACTTCCTCACTATTTGCAATCTGCTGTGACACAGCAATTGAAGGTATATTATATAATGAAGCCTCTATGGCAGCAGATACTGTTCCTGAATATAAAACATCTGTACCTATATTGAGGCCGAAATTGATGCCGGATAAAACCAAATCCACATTATCTGAAATCAATTTATCTAAAGCTACCCTTACACAGTCAGCAGGAGTACCATTAATGCCATAGGATTTAATATTTAACTCTGGTAAATTTATTTCTTTAACTTGTATTGGTTTCCTAATCGTTATTGAATGGCTGAAAGCACTTCTCTGCTCAAGTGGCGCTACAACTATGACCTCATGTGTTTTAGAAATTTCTTTAGCCAGACTATTTATTCCAGGAGCAAAAATACCATCGTCATTTGTAATTAAAATTCTCATAAATTCCTCCATACTTTTAATGATTTTTATTTAGTGTTGTTATTAAGCTGAAATTGGTTTGTCTTTCCCATTAAGTAAGCTAATTTAATAATAGATTGCTCCTCATGGGTCATTTCTCTGTTAAACATTTTTTGAAACTGCTTTATTAAACTTTCAGTATCAATTTGCTTATATTGGGCATTCCTAAGTCTTTTAGTGGGCTCAAGGTATTTAAGAGGGTTATATATTTTGGGCTGAATATTATCATTATAGATTTTTTTAAATACCTCTGCGGTATAATATGCATCATTAATGGCATTATGAAAATTTGTATCAGCGGGGATATTTAATAGCTCCACTGCATTTTTAAGCCCAATGTTGATTCCATTTTTACAGTTAAATAATTTGGACGTATGCAATTGGATATTAATGTATTCCCTTGATATTACAGTTGCATCTAATCCATGATATGCTATATTCCTGTGAAGTTCTTTTATATCAGCTGTTCCCCAAACGCATAAAATATTTCTGTCATGTCCAATAAAGTCTATTAATTCATTATAAACTTCCTTAAAGGATTTCTTATCCAGCAATTGTTCAATGGTGATGTTTGTTATTTCCTTTACATATGGATTAATGTCTGTATATATTTGTGGTTTTATTAAACTATCAAATGAAGATATAAATTTAAATTCACTATTAAGTTTTATTGCTCCAATTTGAATTATTTCAAATGGACATCTGGGATTAATATTGCTAATGCGGTTGCATCTATTTGACCCCTGATTAAATTCTAAATCAAATACTATATAATTCATATCATTCTCCAATTAATTAAATCTACTGAAAAATTATTCACATTATTTATTATGCCACGAATTTTAATAAAAAAATAGCTGTAAAATTATAATTTGTGCAAATTCAGTACTTAAAAACATTAAATAGTTTAAATGGCTTTAATTTTAATCCATAAAATATTAAAATGTTACACATAGACTAATTAAAATAGCTAAAAGGGAGAGATATATATGAATGAAGAAAATTTGAAAACTTGTATTGAATTAAGACATGAACTTCATAAAAATGCTGAGCTTTCAGGTAGAGAAAAGAAAACTATTGAAATTATTGATAAATTCTTAAGAGAGAATACATCCTTTAAGACAGTAAAAGAACATGGCTATATTTATGCCTTTAAAAAAAATGGTGAACAATTTAAAAATGTTTGCTTCAGAGCAGATATGGATGGACTTCCCATTGAGGAAACTACGGACATTACATATAAATCTAAAGATTCTGAGGCATCACATAAATGTGGACACGATGGTCACTGTGCTGTTGCTGCCGGCCTTGCACTTGAAATAGAAGCTAATCCAATTAAGGATAAAAATATATTCATTATTTTTCAGCCATCAGAGGAAATTGGAACAGGAGCTAGAAAAGTTGTTCAAGATGGATTTTTAGAAAAAAATAAAATTGATGAAATATATGCATTTCATAATATACCAGGCTTTGAAAATGGAAGCATTATCTGTAAGAATAACGTATTTGCCTGCACATCAAAGGGAGTAGTAATAAAACTAATAGGTAAGCATTCACATGCTGCTTATCCTGAGTTTGGAATTAATCCTGCATATGCAGCTGCGGATATAATTAAATTTTTAAGGGATATTACTAAAATTGATATATACAGTTCAATGGTGCTTTGTACTATTGTCAATGTAAATATAGGTGAAAAGGCTTTTGGGACCTCTGCCGGTATTGGAGAAGTAATGTTTACAATAAGAGCAGAGAATGAAGCAGACTTAGGCAGACTTGAAAATGAGATAGTAAGATATACTGAAAGCTGTTCAAAAGAAAATAAGCTTGATTATGATATCACATTTTGTGATGAATTCCCAGAGACTAGAAATAATAGTGAATGTGTTGAAAAGGTAAAGAATGGATGTAAAAATATTGGATTAAGCTATAAAGAAATTTTACACCCATTCAGATGGTCTGAAGACTTTGGGTATTTTACCAAAAAGACAAAAGGTGCAATGCTTGGAATCGGTGATGGAATACTGCACCCTCAGCTTCATACTGCGGAATATGACTTTCCTGATAATATAATAGAAAAAGGAGTAGATATTTTTTATGAACTTGCCAGCATATAAACAATATTAAATGCTATCAGTTACCATCCCTTTTTTCTTGCTTCAATACCGCTTTCATTGGTACCAGGCTCCTTTATGGTGGTGTTAAATTTATTTTTTGACCATGGGCTTTGAGTCTTGGTACCATTTTCTAAATAGGCATTCTTAGTATATTCTCTATGATCTTTTGTTTTCATAATATTTAATCCTCCTAAAAAAAGAATTAATAATATTATGTGCATTTAATTTAATTAAATACAATTTGTTGTCCAAAATCATTAAGCTCAACTATATTGACAGTAGTTCCAATAATCTTATTTTTGAATTCCTTTGTAATTTTTAAATTATCGCCAAAATGCATTGGAATAAGCATCTTGGGCTTAATGCTTTCAGTAAAATATTTTCCTCCAATATAATAAAACTCCTCTAATCTTGGATCAACAGGGAAAAAAGCAATATCAATAGAATTTTCAATTTTTAGTTTTTCAATTTCTGATTTAAATGAAATTTCAGCTAAACTGCGTTCCTCTGCGCTGTCTTCTTTCCAGTGCCACCAATTAAGGTCTCCAGCATGGAAAATAGTTAAGCCGTCTACTTTTACTAGAAATGAAATTCCTATATCCGTGGAGCCATAAGCTTTAACAGACAAATTTTGAAAATGCTGCTCTTCACCTTCGCTTATTATATTATAGTTATGTTTTTTTTCAATGTTTATATCACTGCTGAGTACATACTCAATATGGGGATTATATTTTTCAAATTCTAGTATTTCAGGATTAAAATGATCACCATGGCTGTGAGATGCAAAAACAAATAAATTCTGCATTTTATTAAAATTTTCCATATTTAAAAGTTTTTTTGTACTTCCATTCATATTAACTGGCTTTTTATAAAAATCAAATATTAAAAAGTGATTGTTAGTTTTCACAGCAAATCCGCTGTGATATATAAAATATATAGTAGCTTTATATTTATTCATATAAATTCCTCCTTATTTAAAAATAATTTACTTACTAAATAATAACATAATTTAAAAAAACTTATAATACTGGTATACTATAATTAAATATTTTTAATTGAAGGGAGTAATTAAAGTGAAGTTTACTTTTGACCATAACAATATTAATGTTTCTGATTTGGAAGAAAGTGTTGAATTCTACAAAAAAGCATTGGGGTTTAAAGAAATAAGAAGATATGAACCAGAAGATAAAAGCTTTATTCTTGCTTTTTTGGGTGATGGGACTACAGGTCATAAGTTAGAATTAACCTGGTTAAGAGGTAGAAAAGAACCCTATGATCTAGGAGAAAATGAATTTCATATGGCTGTTACTGTAGATAATTTTAATGAAGCTTATGAACACCACAAAAAAATGAAATGTATTTGCTACGAAAATAAAGAAATGGGACTTTATTTTATTATAGATCCAGATGGGTACTGGACAGAAATAATTCCAAAGAAATAGATACAAAAACAAATTTCAAATATAAATAATTTATAAAGATTTTCAGTATTCTGAAGATCTTTTTTTACTAACTTGCAAAAATAAAATCTCCTTCAAAAAAATGAAATAAATTATGCAGGTAACTATTGACTTCACAATAGTGAAGTAATACAATGTAGAAAATGAAGGAAATATTTCATATTTTACATTAAAATTAAAATTAAGCAAGTTTATATTCACTTACAGGGGGAAATATTATGGAAAATAAGTTGTATGAAAATAATGGATTTAGGGTTGAAAGCGATTCTATAGGTGTAAGGGAAGTACCTGAAAATGCATATTATGGTGTACAAACGCTAAGAGCAGCAGAAAACTTTAAAATAACAGGTTTAAAAATCAATAGGGAATTTATAAACAGTCTAGCACAGATTAAAAAAGCAGCAGCAATAACAAATGGAGAAATCGGACTGTTGAATAAAAATATTGAAATATCAATTGTACAAGCTTGTGATGAGATTATTAACGGAAAACTTCATGATGAGTTTATTACAGATTCAGTTCAAGGTGGAGCAGGAACATCTATGAATATGAATGCCAATGAAGTAATAGCCAATAGATCTATTGAATTAATGGGAGGCACAAAAGGTGAATACAATATTGTGCATCCAAATGATCATGTGAATATGGGACAATCTACTAATGATGTTATTCCAACAGCAGGCAAAATCACTACATTAAAACTTTTGCCTAAAGCTATAGAACAGTTAAAAGATCTTTATAAAGCATTTCAAACTAAATCCCAAGAATTGGATGATGTAATAAAAATGGGAAGGACACAGCTACAGGATGCTGTACCCATTAGGCTTGGACAGGAATTCAAGGCCTACAGTTCCGTAATAGCCAGAGATATAAAAAGACTGGAAAGAGTAGAAGATAATTTAAAATATGTTAATTTAGGAGCCACTGCCATAGGAACAGGCATAAATGCAGATAAATTATATGAAAGCAAAATAGTTCCTAATTTAAATAAAGTAACTGGACTAAATTTATGTCAGGCAGAGGATTTAATTGATGGTACTCAAAATTTAGACAGTTTTGTAGAGGTATCTTCGGCCATTAAAACCTGCGCTGTTAATTTATCAAAAATAGCAAATGACTTAAGACTAATGTCCTCAGGACCTAGAACAGGACTAGGAGAAATAAACCTTCCTGCAAAACAAAATGGATCCTCAATAATGCCGGGAAAAGTTAATCCAGTAATTCCAGAAGTAATTAGTCAAATAGCATTTAATATTATAGGAAATGATGTTACAATAACTATGGCTGCAGAAGCTGGACAACTAGAATTAAATGCTTTTGAACCAGTTATATTCTTTAACTTATTTCAGTCATTAGAGACATTAACCAGCGGAGTACATACCTTTGTAGTAAATTGTGTTCAGGGAATTACTGCAAACAGGAAAAGATGTAAAAACCTTGTTGAAAACAGCGTTGGAATAGTTACTGCAATTTGTCCATATGTAGGATATAAAGAGGCTGCAAAAATCGCAAAAACTGCTATTAAAACCGGAGAACCAATTAGAGAAATAATTTTAAAACAGGGAATAATTAAAGAAGCAGAACTTAATGAAGTTTTAGATACTGTAGCAATGACAGAGCCGGGCATATCATGTAAATGCCTAATTTCAAAATAGTAAGTTGGAAGGGGAAAAATTATGAGCAACTTAAAAGAAAAGGCCTTAAAATTTCATAAAGATAATGAAGGCAAAATAGAACTTAAATGCAAAGTACCAGTAAAAACAAAAGAAGATTTAACAATGGCTTACACACCTGGCGTTGCAGAGCCATGCTTAGAAATTGAAAGAAATCCAGAAAGCATTTATGATTATACCTCCAAAGGAAATTGGGTAGCTGTAGTTACTAATGGAACAGCAGTGCTAGGACTTGGAGATATTGGTGCAGGTTCAGGTCTTCCAGTAATGGAGGGTAAAGCAGTTCTATTCAAAGCCTTTGGCGGAGTAGATGCATTCCCTATATGCTTAAATACCAAGGAAGTTAATAAAATTGTAGAAACAGTTAAGTTAATGGAGCCAACATTTGGGGGCATAAACCTGGAAGATATTAAAGCTCCTGAATGTTTCGAAATAGAAGAGAAATTAAAACAGGTATGCAATATCCCAATATTTCATGATGATCAGCATGGCACAGCTGTAGTTTCAACAGCTTGCTTGATAAATGCATTAAAAGTAGTTAATAAAAAGTTTCAGGATATTACTGTAGTTGTAAATGGTGCTGGTGCAGCAGGAACAGCTATAACAAAGTTATTATTAAAAATGGGAACTAAGGATGTTATTCTCTGTGATTCAAAGGGTGCTATTTATAATGGCAGACCACAGGGAATGAATAAGTATAAAAACGAAATGGCAGAAATAACAAATAAGAATCTAATAAAAGGTTCATTAGCAGACGCTTTAAAAGGAGCTGATGTATTTTTAGGAGTATCCGTTGCAAATTGTGTTTCAAAAGAAATGGTTAAGTCCATGAATAGAAATTCAATAATTATGGCTATGGCTAATCCAAATCCTGAAATACTTCCAAGTGATGCCAAGGAAGCTGGTGCTAAAGTAATTTGTACAGGAAGGTCTGATTTCCCCAATCAGGTTAATAATGTAGTAGCATTCCCTGGAATATTTAGAGGTGCATTAGATGTTCGTGCCAGTGAAATAAATGATGAAATGAAAATGGCAGCGGCTTATGCAATAGCTTCACTGGTAGATGAAAATAAATTATCGCCAGATTACGTTATACCTGAAGCATTTGACTTAAGAATAGCACCAAAGGTTGCAGCTGGTGTTGCAAAAGCAGCAATTGATTCTGGTGTGGCAAGGAAAAAAGATATTACTGCCGAAATAGTTGAGCAGCATACAAAAAAACTCTTAGGGATATAAAATAAAAAAGTTCAAGAGATAATTTATTTCTTGAACTTTTCTTTACCATTGTTTAAATTTGAGTATTTTCTTGTTCTTCATCTTCAGATGAAGATATGATCAAATTGCTCTTCTTGTTATTTAAAGTATTATAGTCATTAAATTTTGTAACTTTATCCTGTGGAGTATTCATTATGTAATCCTGCAAAAAAACTCTTCCCTCAGGAGAATTCATAACTGCAAAATGTTCTGTGCCTTTCTTGTAATATACCCAGGAATGTTTATCATTTACAACCCTTTCTAAATCCTCTTTATCAATATTTGTTCTAGCTTTTTCTCTGCCATATTTATCTCTTAGAATTACTGAAATTGTTTCTGAGTCTAATTCCTCATAATCATTCATTGAATTTGCATCATATACTTGTATATTACTTCTTCTGTTATCAAGAGTGTCTTCGTTAAAATGCCTTATGGGTGCCTTAGGATGAGCATCCAATATAAAGGAATCAAGATTTAGCTTTTCTTTAATATTACCTGTGGTAATTTCAGTTTTCACTAAATAATTGTTAAATTCCTTGTTCCATTCTGCAAACCATGCTCCTTTATCTACCACTTTTCTCAAATCTGTTGGATCTATTTTACAGTTTACAATAGAGCCATCCTTTTTAGGTAATTTAAGCAGTACAATATTGCCTGTTATTTCGTAATCATTTCTTTTTATTTCATGTTTATTTTTCATGTTAATCAACTTCCTTCTTATTTATATAATCCCAATTTATAATATATTTAAATACTTTTTTCTAACTATAATTATAACACACCATAAATAAAGTTATTTAATTGTTTACATATATTGCTAGAATATATAAAATAAATAAGAGGCTGATGAAGCACAATAAAAAATGGAGGAAATTATATGGGAAAGGTATATTTTAAAGCTGTTGATTCTTATTCTAATACTGAAGAAGTAAGCAATGCTGCTGAGGAAATACTAAAAAAGCTCATTGAAGAGGAAAATATAAAGTTAGAAAAATATATTCCGTTAAAGGTTCACTTTGGGGAAAAGGGAAATGTCACATTTATAAGTTCTAAGAACTTCCACGGTATTATTAAATATTTAAAAGAAAAACAAATTAAGAGTTCCTTTATGGAAACAAATGCTCTTTATAGGGGGGAAAGAAACACCAGTGAAAAACATATAGGATTGGCACTAGAACATGGATTTACAGAACTACCCATTGTAATTGCAGATGGAGAATATGGTGAGAACTATAAAAATGTAGAAATAAATAAAAAGCATTTTAAAAGCTGCAAAATAGGGGCTGATATTGAAAAGGAAAAACAAATAATTGTAATCAGTCATTTTAAAGGACACGCTTTAGCTGGTTTTGGTGGAGCGATAAAACAACTGGGTATGGGATGTGCTGCAAGGGGAGGAAAACTTGATCAGCATGCTAATTCAACGCCAAAAGTTAATATTTTTAAATGCAGGGCATGCGGTGCATGTTCAAAAAAGTGTCCTGTAAATGCAATTATCATGAATAGAAAAGCTAAAATAGACAAGAAAAAGTGCGTTGGATGTGCTTCCTGTATGGCTATTTGCCCCCACAAAGCCATATCAAGCAATTGGCTTGCCTCTATAACCAGATCATTTAATGAAAGGCTTACAGAATATGCTTTTGCTGCACAAAAGGGGAAAAGTAATATTTACATAACCTTTGCATTAAATATTACAAATAACTGCGATTGTGAAGGACATGTTATGCATAATATTGCCAGAGATATTGGGGTGTTTGCATCAACTGATCCAGTCTCAATTGACCAGGCTTGTCTTGATATGCTGGATAAAAAAGAAAGAAGAACTGTTTTTATCAGGGGAAGATACACTCTAAATTATGCAGAAAAAATTGGTCTGGGCAGCAGAAAATATGAATTAAAAGAGATTAAATAAAGCCTTTTGAATAAGGGAGATTCTGTAGAGATTATTTTTAAGCAGGATTTCCCCTTTTTAATTTATAAATATCATTGATTTAAAAAAATTTTTAATGAATATTTATAATTTTTTATCAGAAAATTCATTTAAATCAAATGTATATATTCAATTTTAAATTTAATTAGTGTGTATATAAAAGCATTTATGCATTAATTATGCAAATGTACAAAAATCTAGTTTGATAATTATAATTATATATTAATAAATATAAATATTATGTAAATATGTGGATAGTATAATATTTGACAAAGTTTTTTTGGCAATATATAATAAAAATAGTTAGTAACCACTTAGGTAGTTACTAGCCCTAGGGCAGATAAAAATTATTAAATATGGAGGGATGAATCTTGGATAAAAATGTGTTAAATGTTACTTCTGAAATAGGAAGATTGAAAACAGTTTTATTACATAGACCTGGATACGAAGTTGAAAATTTAACACCTGAATTATTGGACAGACTACTATTCGATGATATTCCTTATTTAAAAATAGCAAGAGAAGAACATGATTTCTTTGCTAGAACTTTAAGAGAAGCAGGTGTAGAAGTATTATATCTAGAAAATCTTGCAGCAGAAGCAGTTGAAAAGAAAGAAGTAAAAGACAAATTCATTAGTCAATTCATTGATGAAGCTGGTGTGGAAAGTGAAGGCTTAAAAGAAGCTTTAACTGAATATTTTAATGGATTTTCAAATAAAGAAATGGTAGATAAGATGATGGCTGGTGTTAGAAAAGAGGAATTATCACATTACGTTAGAAATTCTCTTTATGACCAAGTAAACGATACCTATCCATTTATATGTGATCCAATGCCAAATCTATATTTTACAAGAGATCCATTTGCTACTATAGGTCATGGTATCACACTAAACCATATGAGAACTGAAACAAGAAATAGAGAAACCATATTTGCAAAGTATATTTTCGAAAATCATCCAAGATTTAAGGATGCAGAAATTCCATTATGGTTTCAAAGAAATGGGACAACCTGTATTGAAGGCGGGGATGAGCTGATTCTAAATAAAAAGACTTTGGCGATTGGTATTTCCCAGAGGACTGACTCAGCTTCAATTGAAAAAGTTTGTAGAAAGATATTCTCAGAAAATACATCCTTTGAAACTGTGTTGGCATTCCATATTCCGCCAACAAGAGCATTTATGCATCTTGATACTGTATTTACAATGGTGGACTATGATAAATTCACAATACACCCAGAAATTGAAGGACCACTAACAGTTTATGAAATAACAAAAGACAGCAGTAAACCAAATGGTTTAAATGTAGTTAAAGAATCAATAGAATTAGAGACTATACTGGAAAGACATTTAGGAAGAAAGGTAACATTAATTAGATGCGGCGGTGGTGATAAAATTCACGCTGCAAGGGAACAATGGAATGATGGTTCAAATACATTGGCAATTGCGCCAGGAGAAGTTGTAGTTTATTCAAGAAATCATGTAACCAATAAGATTCTTGAAAGTTATGGAATAAAATTACACGTTATTCCTTCATCTGAGCTTTCTAGAGGAAGAGGCGGCCCAAGATGTATGAGTATGCCGCTTTATAGAGAAGACTTGTAAAAATAATATTTAAAAGGAGAGAATAATTATGTCATTTAATCTAAGAAACAGAAGCTTTTTAACATTAATGGATTTTTCACCAAAGGAAATTAAATTTATGCTTGATTTAGCAAAAGATTTAAAAAGAGCAAAATATACAGGAACAGAACAGCAGAAATTAAAGGGTAAAAATATCGTTTTATTATTTGAGAAAGACTCCACAAGAACAAGATGTTCTTTTGAAGTTGGAGCACTTGATCAAGGAGCTCATGTTACATATCTTGGACCTACAGGTTCTCAAATGGGAAAGAAAGAATCAATAGCTGATACAGCTAGAGTTCTTGGAAGAATGTATGACGGAATTGAGTATAGAGGATATGATCAATCAGTTGTTGAAGATCTTGCAAAGTATTCTGGAGTGCCAGTATGGAACGGTCTTACAACACAGGATCACCCAACACAAATATTAGCTGATTTTCTAACAATTCAAGAACATATTAATAAACCATTAAATAAGGTAGTTCTTGCTTATTGTGGAGATGGAAGAAACAATATGGCTAATGCACTTATGATTGGTGCATCAAAAATGGGAATGGACTTTAGGATAGTATCACCTAAGGAATTATTTCCAGAGGCAGAATTAGTTGAAAAATGTAAAGAAGTTGCAAAGGAAACTGGAGCAAAGATTACCATAACTGAAAATGTTGCTGAAGGAGTAAAGAATGCTGATGTTCTTTATACTGATGTATGGGTATCCATGGGAGAAGCTCCAGAAGTTTGGGAATCAAGAATAAAATTATTAACACCATATCAAGTTAATGCTGAAATGATTAAATTAACAGAGAATTCTAAAGTTATATTTGAACATTGCTTACCAGCATTCCATGATTTAAAAACAAAAGTTGGCAGGGAAATACATGAAAAGTTTGGCTTAACAGCTATGGAAGTAACTGATGAAGTATTTGAAGGAGAGCATTCAGTAGTTTTTGATGAAGCTGAAAACAGAATGCATACAATAAAAGCTGTAATGGTTGCTACTTTAGGTGAATAGAAGATTTTATACATAAACTAAATAAGCTCAGATCCTAACTATAATATTAGATTTGTTTGTTTCTTATATTGCAGGCTGAAGCCTGCAATATATCTATTGAAAATGGAAGGGAGTGTTGAACTTTGGAGGATAATAATAAATTAGGTCTATTGTCTTTAATTGCATTGGTTATTGGTTCAATGATAGGCGGAGGTGCATTTTCATTACCAGCTGATATGTCTAGAGGTGCCGGTGCTGGTGCAATCATTATAGGATGGTGTATTACTGGAGCTGGAATGATAGCTCTTGCATTTGTATATCAAAACCTTTCAATGAGAAAGCCGGATTTAAACGGAGGTGTGTATAGTTATGCTAAAGCAGGCTTCGGAGATTATATGGGATTTACATCTGCTTGGGGATACTGGATTAGTGCTTGGCTAGGAAACGTATCCTATGCAGTAATGCTTTTTGGAGCAATAGGTTACTTCATACCTGCATTTGGAAAAGGTAATAATTTACTTTCTATTGTTTGTGCATCAATTATTATATGGTCTATACATGGATTAATACTAAAAGGAATCAAACAGGCTGCATTTATAAACGTTATCACAACAATAGGAAAATTAGTTCCTATATTTGTATTTGTTACTGTAATGATAATATTCTTTAATATAAAAACTATATCCTTTGATTTTTGGGGCAACGTAAAACTTGGCAGCGTAATGAGTCAAGTAAAAAGTACTATGCTTGTTACCTTGTGGGTATTTATAGGAATTGAAGGTGCTGTTGTAATTTCAGGAAGAGCCAAAAAAAGAGCAGATGTTGGTAAAGCAACAGTAATTGGGTTAATTGGAACACTTATAATTTATATTTTAATATCAGTTCTATCATTAGGAGTTATGAGTCAGGAAAACTTATCACAATTAGATACTCCATCAATGGCATATGCATTAGAGCATGTAGTAGGAAGATGGGGAGCAATAGTGATTAATTTAGGATTAGTAATTTCACTGCTTGGAGCATTACTTGGATGGACATTACTTGCTGGAGAACTGCCTTATGTAGCTGCTAAAGACGGGGTATTGCCTAAAATGTTTGCTAAAGAAAATGTACATGGCTCACCAGTAAATTCTCTTTGGGTAACAAATGGATTAATAGAAATATCTTTAATTTTAACATTGTTTTCAAGCAGTACTTATCAAACCTTATACACCATGGCAACTTCAGCCATATTGGTACCATATTTATTCAGCGGTTTATATGCTTTGAAATTATCTGTTACAGGTGAAACTTATGATACTAATCCAGCCGGTAGAAGCAAGGATTTATTTTTATCTGCTGTGTCAAGTATATATGCTACATGGCTTATATATGCAGCAGGAATGAAGTACATGCTGATGGTTACTATACTATATGCAGTTGGAATATTTGTATTCATGAGAGCTAAAAAGGAAAGAAATGAAGAAACTTTCTTAAGTTATGAAAAAATAATAGCTGCAATAATTGCCGTATTAGCAGTACTTGCTGTAGTTATGATGGCAATGGGAAAACTTAGCTAAAATAGGAGGTTACAAAATGAAAGTAGTAGTTGCATTAGGAGGGAATGCTTTGCAGGCAGATGGAATGCCAGCAACAGCAGAATCTCAATTAAAAGTAATAGAGGATACAACAAAATATTTGGGAGATATGATTGAAAATGGGCATCAAATCGTAATAGTTCATGGAAATGGGCCCCAGGTTGGCAGACTTGTAATACAAAACGAATATGCATCAAAAGTAACACCAGCAATGCCATTTGATGTTTGTGGAGCAATGAGCCAGGGAATGATTGGATATCATATACAGCAGGCACTTAGAGACGAACTTAGAAGAAGAGGAATAAACAAACCTGTAGCTTCTATTATTACACAGGTTGTAGTTGATAAAAATGATAAAGGGTTTAAAAATCCTACTAAGCCTATAGGTCCTTTCTATTCAGAAGAAGAAGCAAAAGCCATTAGAGAAGAAAAGGGATATGTAATGGTTGAGGATGCAGGCAGAGGATATAGAAGAGTTGTAGCATCACCACAGCCGGAAAAAATAGTTGAGCTAGACACAATTAAAACATTAGTAAATGCTGGACAAGTTATAATTACTGCTGGAGGCGGTGGAGTTCCAGTAATTGAAAATGATGACAAGAGCCTTACAGGAGTAGCTGCTGTTATTGATAAGGATTTAGCATCAGAAAAACTTGCTGAAGATTTGGATGCAGATACATTAATGATTTTGACAGCAGTAGATAGAGTGGCTATAAATTTTGGGAAAACTAATCAAAAAGATTTGCCTGAAATGACCATAGCAGATGCAAACAAATATATGGAAGAAGGACAATTTGCTCCTGGAAGCATGCTTCCTAAAGTTAAAGCAGCTGTAAAGTTTGCTGAATCAAAGCCTGGAAGAAAGTGTTTGATAGCTTCACTGGATAAAGCAAAACAAGCTTTAGCAGGCGAAAGCGGTACAATAGTAATGCAGTAATAAACTAATGCAAAAGCTGTCCCCAGTAATAAAATACAGGGGACAGCTTTTTTAACCTATGTGAAGGTGTTTTCTGATTTTCTCTAAATTATAGCCAAACTCATTATCAAGCTCATCTCTATGCTTGGAATATATCTCTGCAAGAAAAATATCGTGTGTAATGAAACACTCAGTAACCAGCATGAAAGATTTATTTTGTGTCCAGACGCAGGAGCTGTCATTTCCCTTAATAATAGCAAACAGACACTCGCTATAATCAGTAACAAGACATATCCATCTGCCGTTAACAGCTGCATCTTCCTTCATACCATGCATTTCATGATGATATATTTTACCAATTTCATTTTCTACGTTTCCATACAACACTGAAACTATATCTACACTTCGTTTACTGGCATTTAATAAGTCCTCATAAAACCCATTATATTCTTCATTCCACATAGATAAATATATGCTTTTTTTTGAATTATTTATCATAGCATCTACTTTATTTTTTATAGAGTCTATGTCATTAAAATGCCACATATAATCTGATGTATGAACGTCATTTATATTTTTAATGTTTTCCTTAAGGTAATCTATAGTTGATTCAGTTGAACTTTTATAGTTGTTTAAAAATTCATCTAAAGGAAGTGCAGAATATTTTACAGGTTCAAAACCGTTCATTGAAGAAATACCCTTATTTACAAGAGATCTTACGGTTTCATAAATTTTTGACTGTGGAACACCAGATCTTTTACTAATTTCATAGGCAGTAATTTCCTGATTTTCAAGTAAGGTTAAATATACTTTGGCTTCGTATTTGTTAAATCCGATAGTTGTTAGTTTATCAATTATTCCATCTTTTAAGCTCATATATTCCTCCAAATAAAAATATAAATTTACACAGTTTATATTATTTGTTTATATAAATTAATTTCAGTTTCTTTTTCTAACATATCAGAAGTTTTTAAAATCAATAATTTAAAATCACTGTCACTTAAGTGATTATCCAAGGCCTTTCTATTTTCCCACTGTTCAATTATTGTAAGTATGCTTTGGTCATTTACATCTTGAAATAATTCGTAACTTATACATCCTTCATCATTTCTTGATTTTTCTACTAGTATTTTATATAATTTTAGAATTTCATCAATTTTATTTTCTTTTACGAAATGTTTAGCTACTACTTTTATCATTTTTTATCTCCTATTTTATAATTATATCATTTAGATCTCTCTTGGGAACATGATGAATTTGATTTTCATCCCTGTAGTATTTTACATCATTATTTTTCATAGGTTCTAATTTAACAATTTCTTTAGGCTTTCCAAGTGCTATAACCATTACTATATCATATTTGGAGTCTATTTTCAGTGCATTTGCAAGGTTAGCTTTGTTTACACTGCCGAACATGCACCCGCCAAATCCTTTTTCCACTGCCCCAAGCAGAAGATTAGTTGCAGCTATACCATGATTCCAGAATAAATTTTTACTAATCTGATTATCATTCAGCATTACTATGTATGCACTTGGGCGTTCTCCCTGTTCAGGTCCATCCCAGTCCTTCAAATATCCAGCCCATTTTATGTTGTTAAAAATAATTTCATTGGTGGTCTGAGAATTTGATAAATAATATCTCAAGCTTTGCAAGTTGCCTCCGGAAGATGATATTCTAGCTAAATCTACAAGCTCTTCTAATGTGTTAGTATCTATTTTTTCATTCTCATAGAATTTTCTGTAACTTCTGTTCTTTAAAATCAAATCTTTTATCATCATAATATCCTCCCTGAATTTTCATAAAAATTAATATATATATTTATTCTAATTTTACATAGGATATTTTGCAAGTAGCATCATACCTAAAGTATCCTAAAAATTCAATTATTTCATCTATTACCTGGGATACATAATGAAAAATAACTTTCATTAGGTGCTTTATAGTGGAAAAATGTGTAACAAATTGTTACACATGTATGCTTTTGTTACAAAATTGCAGCTGTACTATTCAATTTTCATAAGATATGTTCAAAAAAATACATTGGCATAAACATTGCTATAAATGTAAACAATTACATTGTAATGATAAAATATCTACCAGTGACTTTTTAGAAATTTAAAAGAAAAAGGTTAAATTTCATACCAAAAGGCATGTGTAATATTAATTATATTAATACCACATGCTTTTCCAATTTGTTATAATGAATAAATAAATACCTTTTTATATTGATTAGTAATTAGGGGGGAGCTTAATGGGCAATTTTATTGGTTCGAAAGAGTTTTTGGAATTTTGCCATGGCGCTTTTGATAATATACCCATTGCAGTTGATTTTTTAGATAACGAAGGAAGAATGATTTATATAAATAAAGTATTTTCTGATTTTCTCCAAATACCTATTTATGAAATGGTTGGCAAAATAGTAACGGACATAAATCCAACTTCAAAATTCCTAATATCTCTAAACAATAAGAAAGCAGACATAGCTGCCAGACACAAATTTCCCAATGGAAAAGAGGCCATATGCCATAGAATACCTATACTGGACAATGACGGAAACCTGGTAGGGGGATTAGGTATGCTTTTATTTGAAGAAATACAGCAGATGAAAACTATATTGGATAAGTGCAAATTGCTGGATAAAGAGCTCAAATTGTATAAAAATGAAATAGCCAGAGTAAATACCTCCAGATATAATTTAGATGATATAATAGGACAATCTGAACAAATAGTCAGGTGTAAGAGAGATGTTAAAAAACTGCCAAGGTGAATTTAAACGTATTGATTTCAGGGGAAAGCGGAGTGGGTAAGGAGCTATTTGCCCATGCCATTCACAATGAAAGTGAAAGAGCAAATGCACCATTTGTAACTATTAACTGCTCAGCAATACCAGAAAATTTGCTTGAATCTGAACTTTTCGGCTATGAAGAGGGTGCCTTTACAGGTGCAAAAAAAGGCGGAAATATAGGCAAGTTTGAAATTGCCAACGGAGGAACTATTTTTCTTGATGAAATTGGGGACATGCCTTATTATATGCAGGCTAAAATTTTAAGAACTCTTCAGGAAAAAGAAATAGTAAGGGTTGGAGGTCAGCGCACAATCCCCATAGACGCAAGAGTTATAAGCGCAACTCATAAAAATTTAATAACCATGATAAACCATGGTGAATTCAGAGAGGATTTATATTATAGAATTAATGTTTTGAATATTGATGTACCGCCTTTAAGAAATAGAAAGGATGATATTAAAGCACTTATTGATGAATTTTTGCTTAGATTTTATAAGGAATCAGGAATTTATAGAAAAATTCCAAACAGCATTATGAAGATATTGATAAATTACTCTTGGCCGGGAAATGTAAGAGAATTAAAGAATGTAGTAGATAAAATGTGTGTCAGTGCTGAAAATGTAAATATTGATTTAAATGATTTACCTAAATTTCTGCTTAATGAGTCAATTATGGGGAAAATTAATATTGAGGATATTGGGCTTAATGCAATTGTAAATAACGTTGAGAAGGAATTAATTGAAAGTACCTTAAAGCAGTGTAATTACAATAAAAGTGAGGCTGCAAAGATGCTAAAAATACCTAGGGTAACCCTTTATAGAAAAATTTATGATTTAGAAATACATGACAGATAAAGCTGATATAGTTTTTTAGAATGGAGTATTAAAATGTACAATGGTAAAAGTTATATTGAAAATTTACATTATTCAATTGATGATATTAAATTAAAAAGAAAGTATGTTTATAATCAACTAATAAGCACCTCAGAAAATATAAAAAACGGCATAATAAAAAAAGTATCAGTAAATGATTTATACTTGCTGTTTAAACTATATGACGGAACTTTTCTGCAGAACTATTTTAAAGATAATTTATATGGGAAGCTGGAATTTTCACTGTCAAAAAGAATGACAAGCAGTGCAGGGAAAACTATTTATCCTAGAAACATTAGATCTTTGCCTTTAAACCAGGTTAAATTTGAAATTAGAATGGCAGTTAACTTTTTCTTTAAGTTTTATGAAACAAAGGGTGATAAGATTGTTAATGGAATTATTTCTATTGATGCATTAGAAGCCTTACAGCTAGTATTTGAACATGAAATATGCCATCTTTTAGAATTAACAATGTACAGACAATCCAGCTGCAGCGGTAAAAGATTTAAGGGTATTGCCAATAGTATTTTTGGACATACTAAATCATATCATGAGCTTCCAACAGCAAACCAGATTGCAAAAAATAAATACAATGCAGCAATCGGCAAAAAGGTAACATTTAAACATAACGATTTAAATATAAGCGGAATTATAACTAATATAAATAAAAGAGCAACCATAATGGTGCTTAATAATAAAGGAAATTATGTAGATAACTTTGGAAATAGGTATATAAAATATTATGTACCGTTAAATATGATTTTATAATAATTGCCCAGCGGTTCTAAACACAGTAAGGTTTCCACTGAGCAATTATTAATCACATCCACTTTTCAGCCCATTTTTGGATTTCTTCCATGGCATATTCAAGTTCTCTTCCCTTTTCAGTAATTTCATACTCTACTCTTACTGGGGTTTCAGGAAATACATTTCTTATAATAATGCCTTCAGCTTCAAGTTCTTTAAATCTTTCTGTGAGAACTCTGTCACTTAATTCTGGAATTAATTCTTTTATTTCAGAAAATCTTTTAGGACCGTTAAGAAGTACTCTTATTATAAGTCCATTCCACTTTTTTCCCAATAGCTTAAAAGCCTTTTCAAATCTGGGGCATAGATGAAAATCATTCATAAATATCACCTCACTAACATTTTACATACTAAATGAATAAAAGTAAATAAAAAAAAGCAACAAACTTACTTGACTAATGTATATTACTTATAGTATCATACTAACATAAAGTAAGCAATATTTTTTTAATAAAGAGAGGTGTTATTATGATTAAAGTAATCAAAGGTGAAAGTGTTAAAGATGGTGCTGGTGTAAAGTTAAACAGAGTAATTGGTACTAGCGCCATGGACAATGCAAATCCTTTTTTGCTGCTAGATGAATTCAGAAGCCATAATAAAAATGATTATATAGCAGGATTCCCAATGCATCCGCACAGAGGAATGGAAACTATTACTTATATGATAGAGGGAAGTTTTGTTCATAGAGATTCAAATAAAAATGAAGGTAAACTAAATCCAGGAGAAGTACAGTGGATGACAGCTGGCAAGGGGATTTTACACGAAGAAATGCCAGCTATGGACAATGGAAAGCTTTGGGGGTATCAACTATGGGTAAATCTGCCTAAAAAGTACAAAATGGTTCAGCCCCAATATAGACATCTTAAGGAGAATGATATTCCAGTAATAAAAGATAGTGGAATTATTGTAAAAATAATTTCAGGAAGATATAATAATGTAGAGAGCACTTTGAGAACTTACCTTCCAGTAGATTATTTGGATGTTTATGTTAACGGCGGTATTTTTAAAAAAGAAATGAAAGAAGTAAACCTAATATATGTCCATTCCGGTGAAGTGAAAATTAGTACAAGTAATGAAATTGTTAATGTGAGCTCTAAAAATTTAGCTGTAATAGAAGATGAGAGAAATGTATCCGTACAGGGTAATGATTCAGGATTCTTATTTATAAGCGCAGACAAATTAAATGAACCAATTGCTAAATATGGTCCATTCGTAATGAATACTATGGATGAAATACTGCAGGCAATAGATGATTTTAATAATGAGCTATTAGATAAATGATTTCGAAGGAGGAAATTTTAAATGGGCTATTCAACTTTTACTGAACTGATAAACGATAGAAAATCTGCTAATAATTTTAAAGAGGGTATTGAAATTCCTAAAGAAGAATTTGATGAAATATTCAAGTTATTAGCATTACAGCCCTCATGCTTCAATCTTCAGCATGCAAGATATTTAGTAATAAGGGATAAGGAAATGAAGGAGCTATTTAGGGACAAGGCATGTCCTCAATACAAAGTTCATACTGCATCGGCTGCAGTTTTAGTGTTTGGAGATAAAATGGCATATAAAGATGTTGAAAAGATATATGAACCAATGAAGCAGCTAGGCATGATGGACCAGATTGCATACACTAGAATGATTGAAGATACTTATAATCTATACGAAGGCAGAGGAGAAGCATTTATTAGAGACGAGGCAATTAGAAACGCTTCAATATCTGCAATGATGTTTATGTTAATTGCAAAGGACAGAGGATGGGATACATGCCCAATGATAGGTTTTAATGGAGAGGTAGTAAAAAAGTTATTTAAAGTTCCTGAACAGTATGAACCAGCAATTTTGATTACCATTGGAATAGAGGATCCTAAGAAAAAAAGGCTTAGAGGCTATAGAAAACCAGTTGAAGAATTCGTAAAATATATTTAATTCAAGTTTATCAAAACTAAAATGCTGACAAATAATAATTGCCAGCATTTTTTTATATTATATTTAAACTTTTTTAAGTTAAACTTTCAGC
Source organism: Clostridiaceae bacterium (assembly GCA_029256485.1). The sequence continues at coordinate 183,879 of JAQSXU010000002.1, read as the reverse complement.
TATGCTACCTGTATCAGAAAGCTTTCCATCTACAAATCTTGTTATCATCATTGAAGATACAGTATTTCCTGTTGAGTTCAGCACAGTTGCAGGGGCATCAATAATAGTGCTTATTATAGCGATGATAGGAAGAACATTTGGTGAAAAACCGTATATACCTATAATTAACATTTCACCAATCATACCTCCATTTGGTATTGCTCCCATAACTGCTCCTACTAAAAATGAAACAAATATGACCCCCATAATTACGGGCAAACTCTTCATATCTTTACCAAATAGCCCCAGCAGGAATGTTACCTTCATTACACCACCAAAAACTGAACCATCTTTATGAATATTAGCTCCAAGGGGAAGTACTGTTTCAGCAATGTCTTTAGGAACTCCCATTTTTTTAGCTGATCTTATATTAACTGGTATACATGCTGCACTAGAGCAGGTAGCAAGAGCCATAATAGAAGGTTCAGCTGCATTTCTCCAAAAGGTTTTAATACCATTTTTCCCGCCTGCTACAAAAGCATAAATAGAAAAGAAACCAAAATAGTATATAACGGCTAAAACTAAGTAAAGAACAAATACTCTCAAATATCCTTGAAGAATTTGAGAACCAAGCTGCCCTATCATTGATGCAAAATAGCAGCAAAGACCTATTGGCGCATAATACATTACTAAGCTTACTAGCTTCATCATAACATTTGTTGCAGATTCAAGAAACTGAGAAACTTGCCTCCCTTTTTCACCAATCATAGCAGTAGAGACTCCAAACAGCACAGAGAAAACTATAAGCTGCAGCATATTCTTTCTTGAAAGTAAGGCTGTAAAGTCTGAAACTGTCACCACATTTACAAGCTGCTGAAGTACTCCTTCATTATTATTATCCAAAGAACTTTTTCCTGTGAGAGCAATTATCTTTTCTATGGAGCTCTGATCAAGTCCTTTAGTTGGGCTGAAAACTAAAGTTCCAATGAAACCAAAAATTGAAGCTATTAATGCTGTAATAGTAAATATAATTAATACACTGCTCATAATTTTACCAAGTCTTTTCATACTTTTCATGCCTGCTATAGAAGAAGCTACGCTAAAAAATACCAGTGGTACAATTATAGTGAACATTAAATTAATGAAAAGTGTACCTAAAGGTTCTAAAACAGAAGCCTTTGGGCCAACAATAATTCCTATTATTCCACCCATAATTACAGAGCCCAATAATATAATTGAGGACTTGTATGTTTTTAAAAAATTATTCATTTAATATTCCTCCTAAATTGATTATAATTTATAATTTCTTTTTAAATATTTTCTAATATTATTTTATTACAATAAAATGCAGTATATGTTGTTAAATATGCTTAGTTTATTGCAATTAATGCTTTTAAATAACTAAACATTGCTTAAAATCATTTGTCCAAACGGGTAAATTATATTATTATATAAAATATGAAGATTAAAATAAGGAGATTTACAAGTGAAATCAATATTTTTTAAATTGTTCGGAGTATGGATGCTGTTAATTACAGTAATAATTAATATTTTTTCGTCAAAAATTCCGGGAATTGTTGAAAAGTATTACTCCAATGGATTTAATAGATTAATAAGACAATTCTTAAGCAGAATATCAGAAATTTTTTCTTTCTCATTAGCTGAATTATTTGTAATAGCAGCTTTAATTTATGCTGTATTCAATATTGCAAGGTTTATTATAAGCTTGAAAAATAGTAGAAATAAAAAGTCATTAATCTTTAATTTCATAGCAAGAACACTTTGTATTATTTCAGTGATATACTTTTTATTTATTTCTTTATGGGGGATAAATTATAATAGACTATCCTTTGCAGAAACTGCATCACTTGAAGTAAAAGGCACCTCCTCTAAGGAATTGTCCGATTTATGTGAACACCTTATTTACAGAGCTAATACTCTTAGACAGAACCTAAAGGAAGATTCCAAAGGAGTAATGTATATACCTGGGGGATACAAAGATGTTTTTAACAGGGAGCCTAATGCATATGACACTGCTTCTCAAAAGTATAGCGTACTAAAGGGCAGTTATGGCAATCCAAAACCCGTTTTTTTATCCAAATTAATGTGTTATACAGGCATAACAGGGGTATATTTTCCTTTTACAGGGGAGGCAAATGTAAATATAAGCATTAATGATTTTATGCTGCCCTGTACAGCCGCTCATGAAATGGCACATCAAAGGGGATTTGCCAGAGAGGATGAGGCAAATTATATTGCCTATGTTGCTTGTACATTAAGTAATTATACTGATTTTCAATATTCAGGAGTAATGCTGGGATTAATTTATTCTATGGATGCTCTTAGAAAGGTGGACTATAATCAATACAAACTACTCACAAAGGAATATTCACCAAAAGTGATTAGAGATTTAAAAAATGATAGCCAATTTTGGAGTAGATATGATGGTGTCATTGAAAATGTGTCTGATACTATAAATAATAATTATCTTAAATCAAACGGGCAGCAGGACGGGGTTCAAAGTTATGGCCGAATGGTGGATTTGTTAATTGCAGAATATAAGGAGAAAAAGCTGAAATAGTTATTTCCTAAATAAATATATAAAGGTAGTGATAGTTTGAAAATTATTCATACATCAGATTGGCATTTAGGTAAACTTCTTGAAGGTAACAGCAGGTTTGAAGAGCAGGAACAATTTATAGATGAATTTGTACAAAAAGTTGAAGAAAAAAATGCAGACTTAGTTATTATAGCTGGAGATATATACGATTCTGGAAATCCATCTGCTAAGGCTGAGTGGCTCTTTTATAATGGAATTAAAAGAATTTCAAATAATGGAACCCGTGCAATTTTAATAATAGCCGGTAATCATGACAGCCCCGAAAGATTGGAGGCAGTTATTCCACTTGCAAAGGAGCAGGGGATTATCATTTTAGGAACTCCTAAGAGTGTCATTGAAACTGGAAAGTTTGGCAGCTTTCAGGTAGCAGATTCTGGAGAAGGATACATAGAACTCTGCATAAATAATGAAAGTGCAGTAATATTGACAATTCCCTACCCAAGTGAGAAGAGATTAGGAGAAATACTATCTCAGGAAAGTGAAGAAGCGGAAGTTCAAAAAAGCTATACTAATAGGATTGGAGAAATATTTAATGAACTTTCAAAAAAATATCGAAAGGATACGATTAATCTAGCAGTTTCACATCTTTATTTAGCTGGTGGAGAGACTTCAGATTCTGAAAGAGCAATTCAGTTGGGAGGAAGCTATGCTGTAGAGTTAAAAGACCTTCCTTCAAAAGCTCAATACATAGCTCTTGGGCATTTACATAAAAATCAAGTTTATAATATTAATAAAGTACCTATAGTGTATAGTGGTTCTCCTATTAAATACAGCAAAAAGGAAAAAAACAATAAAAATTGCATATATTTTATTGATTTAAAGCCTGAGCAGCAGGCGGCTCCAGAAAGAATATATTTAACGGATTATAAGCCCATTGAAGTATGGAAATGCAAAAGTATAGATGATGCAATAGATAGATGTAGGAATGACGGCAAAAGAAATATATGGGTTTATCTTGAGATTGATTGTGATAGAATTATTTCTCAGCAGGAGATTAAAGAAATGAAAGATTATAGACCGGACATCATAGAAATAAAGCCTAACCTTAAAGGCACTGATAGTGATAATGAAATTTATGAAAATCTCACAGAAAAGAGTATGGAAGAAGTTTTCAGAAAGTTTTATTTGTGGAGAAATGAAGTAGAGCCAACACAGGAGCTTGTAGAACTTTTTTTAAGCCTGGTGGATGAGGAGGAATTGTAATGAAACCTATATGCCTTGAAATTGAGGGCTTTAATAGCTTTAGAGAGAAACAGATAATTAATTTTAAAAAGCTGACTGATAAAGGTTTCTTTGGTATTTTTGGGAAAACCGGCAGTGGTAAGTCATCTATTCTTGATGCCATTATATATGCTCTATATGGGAAAATAGACCGCGATCTGGGAGGTTTTATAAATTTAAATCAGGATAAAGCTGTAATTAAATATACATTTGAAATTGGAGCTGGTGACCAGAGGAAAATCTACCACATTCACAGAGTAACTAAACGAGATAAAGATGGAGGATACAAAAGTACAATTGCCAAATTGTATGAGGTCAAAGGGGAAAATTTAGAAATACTCAGTGACGGAAAATCCAATGTAGATAAAAAAATATTAGAGATTATAGGATTAAAACATACCGATTTTACAAGGGCTGTAGTTCTTCCACAGGGAAGATTTAGTGAATTTCTAAAGACAACTCCCAAGGAAAGAAGTGAAATGCTGGAAAGGCTGTTTGCTTTAAGAAGCTATGGCAGTGCTCTAACCGATAAGCTTAAAAAGGAATCTCAAAAAAATAACACTGAGCTAATTAGAATAGATGGAGAGTTAAACTACTATAAAGATGTAAATGAAGATAAATTAAAAGAAATAAGCAATGAGTACAACATCTTGGTAAATAAGGTTGCGGAGTTAAGAAAGGAGAAGATAGCAGCAGATAATATTTTTGATAAATATAAAAATATTTGGACACTCCAAAATGACCTTAACAGCAAGATAATTGAGAAAAATAAGTATGATGAAAGTAAGATTTTCATAGATGAAAAGAAAAAGCTGATGAAAGAAGGGGAGAGGGCATTATTAGTGAAGCCATACATTGATAGGCTTCAGTCAGCTGATAAGGATCTTAATAATGTTATAGAAAGCTTAACTAAAGAAAATAATGATTATACTTACATAAAATCATTAATAGTAAATATAAAGAATGACTATGAAAAAGCTTTTTTGCTAAAAGAAAAGGAGCTTCCCGAATTAAATAAAAAAGAGGCCAATGTATCACAGGCAATAAAACTAGTACAGCAATTAAAACAATATGATACTGAAATTAATGTATTAAGGGAAAGATATTCACTGGGTGACAGTGAAAGAAAGAGCATAGAAAGCAGCATCAAGTCTCAGGAAGAAAAGTTAAATCAGTATAAAAATACAATAAGCATAAAGGAAAATGAAATTGAAAAGATATTTTTATCCCCAGCGGAAAGAGAAAAAACTATTAAAGCTCTAGATGTTGAAAAAAGTATAAAAAATTTTAATTTTGAAATAAAAAAGCTAGTAAATGACAATGAAAAACAAAATGAAGAAATAAATAATGATAGGAAAGTACTAAAAGAGCTGGAACAAAATTTTAATCAAATAGAAAATGAAATTGACAATACAAAAATTGAAATTACTGATTTAAACAATAATTTTCCTGGAGATAATAATTTATTAATTGAAAAATTAAATCAATGTAATGATTTAGAAAAAAACTTAGAAGAAAATAAAAAACTACTGACTTTAAAATTGGAAAAGGACAAAGAATATACACTTTTAAAAACCCTGTATGAAGATTTAAAAGTAAAAAGGGAAAATAAAAACAGTGAAATATTAAGCTTATCTGAAAAATTGATTTTAGAAAAAAAGGAACTTGAACATATTAATGTAAATAATCTAGCAGGGATAATTGCTTCAAAATTAAAAGATGATGAGCCATGCCCGGTATGCGGCAATGTACATAAAGTCAAATTAGCTGAGCTTGTTAATGGAAAAGTAATTGAAGAAAAAAATGTTATAATAAGCACCCTGGAACAGCAGTATGAAAATACAGATAAAGAAATAAGGGCATTAGATACAGAATTTTCACAAACAGAAGTTACTTTTAATTCTGTTAGGTCAAATTTAAAAGATTTAGATGAAAAATTAAAAAATGTTAATATTTCTGAAGAAGAATTAATTTTTGGGAAAATAAAAAATGAATATATTCAACTAAAAATCAGCTTAGATAAATGGAATATAAGTAAAGATGAACTTATAAACAAATTAAGTGAACTGGAAAAGAAAAAATCATTAATAGAAATTCAAAAGGTAAAATTTGAAGAAGCCATAAAAAAAGGGATTGCTCTTACTGAAAAGTACACCAGTGATATTGAAAATAAAAATATCGATTTATCTCAGTTTAATAAAAAAATAGCAATAATTAAAAATGAACTAGGAATAGATGATGTTGAGCATAGATATGCAGATATAATTGAAAATGATAAAAAAAGAGATATACTAGAAAGAGAATTAAAGGAAGCCAGAAATTCACAGGAGCATATTGAAAAAAAGATTAAGACTGAAAATCAAAGGCTTCAGGTTAAAGCTAATGAACTATCTATCATATTGGAAAGTGGAAAACAAAAGGGACAATTTATAGAAAAGCTTAAAAATGATATTAAAATACTTTCTGAAGATAGGAATCCTGAATTGTATATAGAGGAAATAAAAAGTAAAATTATTTTAATAATTGGTACCGAAAAAAAGTTAAAAGATCATCTTGAAAGTCATACTAATAAAAAAAATGATATTGAAAAGAATATAAATACTCTTATTAGATTTAGGGACAATCTTTTAAACGATATGGAAAAATTAAAAGGAGAGTTAAGTTTAAAGCTTCAGGAGAATTCATTTAATTCAAAGGAAGATGTTCTAGTATCATATTTAAGCAAAGGTGATATAGATGCTTTAAAGCTTGAAATAAAAAAATATGATGATGAATATGTTAAAATATTAAATAATATTGAAGAAATAAAAAAGAAGCTAAATGGAGAAAAAGTGGAAAAGGTTCAATGGGATGAAATACAAATAAATACTGATAGAGTTAATAAACTTTTAGAAGAGAACATAGGACTCATTGCAGCCAAAAAAAGTGAAATTTCAAAAATGAAAGTCCTTGTAGAAAAGCTGAAGCTCATTTTAATAGAAAAAGAAAAGTACAACCACAAAAAGAGCCTGTTAGATGAATTAGAAAAAATATTTAAAGGGAATAAGTTTGTGGAATTTGTTGCTCATGGACAGCTGAAATATGTAACTGCAGAGGCATCAAGGAGACTTTTAAACAACACAAAGGAAAAATTTGAACTTAAGCTTAATGAACATGGAGAATTTTATATTAAGGATAATTCCAGTGGAGGATTACTTCGCTCTACAAATTCTTTATCTGGAGGTGAGTTATTTTTAACATCCCTATCTTTAGCACTGGCACTTTCATCTCACATTCAATTAAAAGGATCTGCCCCACTTGAATTTTTCTTTCTGGACGAAGGGTTTGGTACTTTAGATGATGAATTGTTGGATACGGTTATGGATTCTTTGGAAAAGCTTCGCAGCGAAAAGTTAAGTGTAGGTATAATAAGTCATGTGAAAGAACTTAGGGACAGAGTACCTATTAAAATACTGGTAAAGTCATCATCTGCCGTGGAGGGCAGTAAAATAGTAATAGAAAACAGTTAAATAAATTAAAATGAGGAGAAATAAAATGAATAATAAAAATATAGAAATGATGAAAAAACTAATTGAAGAAAAGAAAAAGAAAAGTTCAATGCAAAGTGGAAGCGGAAGAGCTGAAAAAACCATAGGCCAGCAAAAAAAAGCAAGCAGGAGCTCTAAAAAATCCGGAGGATTATTTGACAAGTAATAATTAAGGGAATGCAGCTGCATTCCCTTAATTTGCTTTTACTTTAATAATTCTATATATTTTCCCATGTACATTGGCAGATCTCCAGGACGTCTGCTGGAAACTAAATTCCCATCTACTACAACAGGCTCATCTAACCAAATTCCACCTGCATTTTCCATATCATCCTTGATGCCAGGAGTACTTGTGACTTTCCTGCCTTCCAATATTTTAGCTGAAATTGTAACCCAGCCAGCATGGCATATTTGACCTATAACCTTATTTTCAGAATTCATATCTTTCACAATTTTAAGCACCTCGGGAAATCTTCTAAGTTTATCAGGTGCCCAGCCGCCTGGAATTAATAAGCCGTCATAGTCAGCAGCATTTATATCTGAAAAGCTGCAGTTTGATTCTGCTGGTACACCATATTTGCCAACATAATTCTTTTGACCTTCTACTCCTGCAACAACTACATCAATACCCTCTTCCTTTAATCTGAGAACAGGATACCAAAATTCTAGATCCTCAAAGCCATCATAGATAAAGGTTACAACTTTTTTGTTTGATAACATAATTAACACTCCTTTAAGTTTATTTTTCTAATTCAGATAATCTCTTCTCGCCAATTATTCCTAAAAGCTTATACAATGCAAAGTCAGCAGTAATGAACACCGCCATAAGAGTTATAAAAGCCACAGGGACTGATAAATTAAACTTGAAACTAAGAAAAATAATTAAACCAGCCATGATAAAACCGCCAAAAATACAAATAACAGTATTAAAGTTTTGCTTTACAGCTTTCTGTTCGTTATCCCAGTTGAGTTTAGGAAAATACAAATCGAGAATTATACCAGCAATATTTGTAAAGATCACTGAGGAAATCATAATGAAAATCATAAATAATATCATTAATGGTGAAAGTCTAAATAGTACTATACTCAAAACAAGCATTAGAGTCAGCCCTATAAAACTCACTAATATTCCAGAAATGACTTTAGCAAGCAGTTGTTTAGTATAGCTGAGAGGTATATACTTCATAAAAAATATATCTGTGCCTTCTCTGGATATAGCAGTAGGTGTTATACAATTAGCAGCTCCAAAAAATATTCCGGCTGCTGCAGAAAACGCTAAGGTTTTTCCCGAATATGAGTTGTTTCTAATCAGTTCAAATAAAAACCTGAGCTGATCTTCACTGGCACTGTTACTTTTATTAGCAATAAAAGGAATTATAATAAAAATCGGCCACAAAAAATTAGGCAGAATACAGTTTATAAAGTATGGTGGAGTTCTAAATAGAATTTTAATTTCTTTTAGAAAGTATGTCTTTACAGCAGAACTCTTAACTACAGTTTTAGTAAATTGGCTTTTGCCTATTTTCTTTCTTCTTGATGATGATTCTGAAAGACCAACAACACCTTTTAAATACAGCATTTTTCCTAGATAATAAGTTAGCACAAGAGTTATTGCTGTTACTAATATAAACAAAATAAATTCCAGTAAGCCATTAATTGAATTATAATTAACCAGTGAATTAGATATTAAGCCACTGCCTGGAAATAGGGAATTTGAGGTGTTTGATATCTTTGAGGCAGTATAAACTAATTGTTTTGAATTTTCAAAGCTAGTTGCTGTTTTTTGCATGAATAAGTTAAAACCTAATGCAAAAAAAATACCAATAACTCCTGCAATGGTTTTAAACATATCTTTGCTTTTTGACATATTAACAAATGGCATGATAATAATGCTCAAAAGTAATGCAAGAGCTATAGGGAACACTGGAAGAAGCAGCATTCCTATTATACTGTAAATCCAATATATTAAACCGCAACCAGATCCAACTCCATAAATAACAGTAAAAGGAATTAAAATAACACCAACTATTAAATACTCATAAATCATTGTAACAGTAAATTTACTCATTACTATTGTTTCACCAGTTACAGGAAGGGGAAGCAGATAATCTATATCCCTTGAAAAATAAAATATATTCATAACATAAAAGATGCCGAAGAAGAATATTATAAAGCTCACCAGTGAGTAATTTATGCCAGCCAGCATTTTCGTCATACCATATAGATATAAACCATTGAATAAAGTGGAATTTATTATCCATGAAAAAAATCCAAACATTATTAAAACAGCAAACTGTAATAATAGATAACCCAGGCTGTGTTTTTTCTTACCTGATGAAAAACTCCCATAATATCCTTTTAATAAGAACTTAGTTAAAATAAAAAATTTATTCATTTTCATCTTCCACCAATTCCAAAAACATTTTTTCAAGGGATTCATCCTCTTTAAGATTATTTTTCATTTCATTTATTGAACCACAAAATAAAATTTTTCCTCTATTTATAATGGCAACTCTGTCACATAATTTTTCAGCAACTTCCAGCACGTGAGTAGAAAAGAATACAGTTTTTCCACTGTCAGCATGATTTCTCATCATTTCTTTCAAAACATAAGATGATTTTGGGTCAAGACCTGTCATAGGCTCATCTAATATCCAAATAGAGGGATCGTGAACCAATACACCCATTACTATTATCTTCTGACGCATTCCATGGGAGTAGCTGCCAATCTTATCTGCAATGGCAGACTCCATATCAAATTCTCTGCTCAACTTATTTATTCTTTCCTGTCTAATATCTGTTGGTATATCATAAATGTCAGACATAAAATTTAAATACTCTATTCCCTTTAATCTCAAGAACATATCTGGGCTGTCAGGCACATAACCTATTTGCTGTTTTGCCTCAATGGGATTCTTTAATATGTCTATTCCATTTACTTTAATAGAGCCTTTGTCAGGTTTAATAATACCTGTTATCATCTTAATAGTTGTGCTTTTCCCGGCGCCATTTGGTCCTAAAAATCCAAATATTTCTCCTGAATTTATAGTTAAAGTTAAATTGTCCACTGCTTTATATTTACCATTGTAGCTTTTGGAAATTTCATTGAGTTCAATCATAAATTACCTCCAACATATATTTAAATTACATATTAAATATACCAAAAAATGAAAACTAAGTAAAATGGTAATTAAATTATAAATTCACTTTAAAATTTTCTACAAGTTAACATATGTTTAGTTACAGCATCTACTATTTTGCGGAGTAATTAGTTATAATAAGAAATATAACATTATTTTTAATAAGAGCTAAATAAATACCTTTTGGAAAAAATAATTAATTTATGATGGAGAGATAAAAAATGGCAGTTGAGGTTTTAACAGATAGTACAAGCTATATCAACAAAAATATTATTGAAGAATTAAATATAAATATAGTATCTTTAAATGTTAAGTTTGATGATGCCAGCTTTAAAGAAACAGAAATAGATAACAAAAGTTTTTATAATATGATGGAGGAAAAAGGCATACCAGTGTCTTCACAGCCCTCTGTAGGAGAACTTTATGATGAAATGGAGAAGGTTGTTAAAAGAGGGAATAGTCTTTTATGTATTTTTTTGTCCTCTGACATGAGCGGAACCTATTCAACTGCACATATGGTAAAAAAGATGATTTTAGAAAAACATGAAATGGCTGAAATTGAAATTGTAGACTCCAGATCTAATAGCATGCAGCTGGGCTTTGCAGCAATTGCTGCTGCAAGAGCTGCAAAAGAGAGTAAGTCACTTTCAGAAGTAAAAGAGGCTGCAGAAAAGAATATTAAAAGAAGCAGATTTTTATTTATACCAGAAAACTTGATATATTTAAAAAAAGGTGGAAGAATAGGAGGAGCAAATGCTTTAATAGGTAATTTGTTAAAAATAATACCAATATTAACTGTGGAAAACGGCAAAACTTCAGTATTAACTAAGGTAAGAACAAAGCAAAGGGCAATAAAAACCATGGTTGAAAAGATGTTTGAGGATATTAATAATTTTGGACTTGGAGAAGTAGTAATACATAATATTAACTGCTATGATGAGGCTAAGGAGCTGGCTAACGGCATAATGGAAAAATTAAATGTAAACATAAATATAAGTGATATCGGTCCAGTTATTGGACTTCATGTTGGCCCAGGTGCAATTGGTATAGCCTATTATACTAAAGAAAATATGAGATAATTATGAAATATAGCTGTTGACATGAGTTATTGTGCATGTTATACTTAATTAGTAAAATTTAGAAAAGGAGGTCGTATCATGTTAAATAAAGAAGTACCAATAATAGATAATTTTATAGTTGAATTATGTGTAAACGACCTTGCTGATAGATTATTATAGTACTATGTTTATTATGCCGCAGGTTCGTTTATCTGCGGCTTTTTAATGCAAAAATTTACTTTCAGAGTATTTAAAAGCCAAACTACGCCTGTTTTATTTACAGGTGTGGTATGGCTTTTTTTATAAATAAAGGGGGGCAAAAAAAATGAATTTTATTATCAAGAAAGTTAATATAATATTAAAACCATACAGGGGACTTCCAAAAGAAATATATATCATTTTTATTTCAAGAGTTGTAAATGCCACAGGTGCCTTTGTATTTCCGTTATTAACTTTAATATTTACAAAAAAACTAGGAATACCAAAATCACAAGCTGGATTATTAATATCCATAATAGGATTAATATTTTTACCAAGCAGTATGGTTGGGGGGAAACTTACGGACTCATTTGGAAGAAAAAAAATAATAGTAATTTTGGACTCAATAGCTGCAATTAGCTACATAATCGCTGCATTTATAGTTCCTTCTAAAAATATTATACCTTTTATTATAATAGCTTGTATCTGCTTTGGTATGTCAGATCCTGCTCATGGAGCTATGATAGCTGATTTAACCACTGCAGAAAACAGATCAGGTGCTTATTCTCTTTCATATATGGGATTTAACCTGGGCTTTGCTGTTGGACCTATAATAGGAGGATTATTGTTTGAAAATCATTTAAAGCTTTTGTTTATAGGTGACGCTGTTACAGCATTAATGGCAACATCCTTAATTTTAATTTTTATTAAAGAAACCATTGGAAAAACTCATGAAAAAATAAATATAGAAAATAAATTGGAACATAGGGTGGACGGCTCAATTTTCAAGGTATTATTATCAAGGCCAATATTAATATGGTTTGCTTTAATTATGCTTGGATATAATTTTGTATATGCCCAATGGAGTTTTCTATATCCCATGTATGTGGAGCAGAGTTTTGTGAATCAGGGTGCTAAGCTTTATGGAAAACTGGGAAGCTTTAATGGAATTATTGTAATCACATTAACACCTGTAATAACTTTTCTTTTATCGAAAAAAAGTAATATAAAGAAAATATTTTATGGAGGCATAATGTATACAATTGGATTTGGCATGCTTGGATTTTTCAATTCCAAAATTGGTTTTTTTACTTCTGTTTTAGCCTTTACCATAGGGGAAATTATTGTAACTATAAGTTCAATGCCCTTTATAGCAAATCATACTCCTGCTTCTCATAGAGGCAGAATGAACGCTGTTCTTCCATTAATTATGGGAATGGGTCAAATTCTCAGCCCGGCAATTATAGGAAAAACCTTAGAATATACAACAATTGCTTCCTGTTGGAGAATAATAGGTATAATTATGATTATTTACACCACATTAATGTATGCCTTGGGAAAACATGAAAAAAGGGATTTAGTCCAGGTGGATCATTGTGAAGTTTAATTAGTAAAATTAATTGCATTATTTTGTTAAATATAAATAATGCAATTTTTTATACTTAAAAATTAAAAAAATTTATAATATAAGAAATAAATAATAAGAAAGAGTAGTGCAAAAGATTAAGCAAGCCATTGTTGATATATTTAAACAGGTTGGAGACTTAATATATCAAAAGCATAAATTGAAGCTCCATATGGGTATTGGAAGCGAATGCACTAATATTGAGGATTATTTTAATTCATATTTATTTGCTCATCAAGTAGTTAACATCGGCAGAATGAAAGATATATTATTAACTATTAAAACTTATTTTGAAAATGGAATGAAAATAGGTAATACAGCACAGGCTATGTATATTCATAGAAATACTGTTCTGAATAGATTAAAAAAATTTAAAGAATTATTTCATATTGATATTAATAATTCCTATCAGTGCATGCTGGTTTATATAGGTATAACTTTAAAACAGCTGAATTAGTGCTGAATTTTTCAAAATTGTGCAATGCGCACAATATTATATAATAATTGTCTATTAATTTTATAAATTATGTATATTGTTTCTTTTTTGGAAAATATATATAATTTTAATTGTAAACAATTTCATTAAATTTTTAGCCTACAATAGAAATGGGGTTTTAACATGAAAATAGTGATATCACCTGATTCTTTTAAAGGAAGCTTAACTGCAAAAGAAGCTGCAGATAGTATAGAGGAAGGAATTAAGAGAGTTCTTTCTCATGCTGAAATTATAAAGGTTCCTATGGCTGATGGAGGTGAAGGTACTGTTCAGTCTTTGGTAGATTGCACAAAGGGAGAATTAATAAGTGTAAAAGTAAGAGATCCGCTACTTAGACAAATAGACTCCTATTATGGAATATTAGGAGATAAGAAAACAGCAGTTATAGAAATGGCTGCTGCATCTGGGCTGCCCCTTCTTAAGGACGCTGAAAGAAATCCTATGAAAACTACAACCTATGGCACTGGCCAGTTAATAAAAGACGCTGTTCATAGAGGTTGCAGTGAGATAATTGTTGGTCTGGGTGGAAGTGCTACAAATGATGGCGGAATGGGAATGCTTCAAGCCCTTGGTGCCAAATTTACAGATGAAAATGGACGTGAAGTAAATTCTGGAGGTGAAAATCTAAATAAAATAAAGCATATTGACCTATCAGAAATGGACAGCAGGCTAAAACAATGTAAATTTACCGCAGCTTGCGATGTAGATAATCCTCTTTATGGGAAAACAGGTGCAGCATATGTATTTGGACCTCAAAAGGGTGCATCAGAAAAAGAGGTACAGATTTTGGATTCAAATTTAAAATATTATGCAAGTATTATAAAAAAGGAATTAGGAATTTCAGTTGATACCATTAAAGGTGCTGGTGCAGCAGGAGGTCTTGGTGCTGCTGTGATGGCTTTCTTAAATGCAGAAAATAAGAAGGGCATAGATATAGTAATAGATGTTACATCTCTGGAGAGTAAGCTGCAGCTGCATTAAAAACAGCCCAGGGATCTTCTACAGTTGCATTAGTAACTACTTCTGCAATTCTTCTTCCACTACTTCCTTCATTAGGACTAGCCACAGATATGGGAAAGGTATTAACAGTTATGGCATTTGCCAGTTCTTTTTAGTTTACAATTGAGCAATTCTATCCTCTGTTTTGCTAACTATTTCTTCAGGATACCCTAAATATTTTAAAAGTCTTATGGCATTTCTAGTTGGTGAAATACCTCTTTTAATTGAATAATCAAATGTTAATCCATTTTCATCTACATTTTCTCTAAAATAATAGCATTGATAATTGTTAACCATATGTGTTAACTGTAAATCATGTGTTGCAATTATTGGCAATGAATTGTGATTCACAAGGTAATCAAGGATTTCTGCAGAAGCACTTATTCTTTCCACAGGATTAGTTCCACTGAAAATTTCATCTATAATTGCAAGACAAGGAATTTCTTCCTCACTACTTTTTATAATTCTAAGTATTGCTTCGGCTTCACTGAAATAATAACTCTTTCCTTCTAATACATTATCTTCAGGGTTTATTGAGGTTACAATATTAAAAAAACTGGAAGTATAAGAATCTGCTAAGCATGTTACTATGGTTTGAGCCAAAACAGCATTTATTGCTAGAGTCCTTAAAAATGTAGACTTACCTGACATATTTGAGCCAGTAATAATTATTCCTTCATTTTCAATACAAATTGAATTTGCAACAGGATTTTGTATTAATGGATGAACAATATTCTCTGCCTTTAGAAATTTGCCATTATGAGTAAATGCAGGCTCTACAAATTTACTTAAACCAACTCTATAGGAAGCAATGGAAATGAAACAGTCTAATTCCCCAATTAAGTTATATAATTCTAAAAGTTCACTTTTATGTGTTTCAATTTCATTAACTAATGAAAAATAATTTCTTTCCTGCAACAAAAGCATTATATTAATATAATCTCCAAGTACATCTAACCCCTCAATTCTTCCTACATTGGCAGCCCTTTTTCCTATTTTTCCACAACTCTTTGAAAGAGATTTTAGTTTATCAATATAATTATTTAGTTCAGGGTTATTTATATTTGACAATCTAGTAGCAGCGTTTACTACATACCCTAGGTACTTTACGGTAGCTACTTTACTCTTTAAAGTTGAATCAAGTTTATAATGTATATACATATTAGCGCAGCCAGTAAATAGGGCAAACATTAATCCGGAATAATTTCTAAACAATAGGACATATATTAGTGAGGCAATAAATGATAATGCTAGCACAGAACATAAAGTTTTAAAAAAAGGGCTCTCCTCTAGCTTTTCATATAAAACTGAGGTTACATCACTAGTAGTTTTTCCAATTCCGGAAAGAAGAATTTGCATTTTTCCTCTAATTTCCTTATTCTCACTAAAAAAATTAATCTTATTTTTTCTGTCATTTAAGGTATCTTCATTGGTAAATGGTGTTCTCAATAGTGAGTATAATACATGTTCACCAGGAGTAGATAAAGTTCTATCTACCTCAGTAAAAACCTTGTCCATATTTAAGTCACTCCAAGTTAAGTCATCTAAAAAGGAAGATGAAGTGTTAGAAGTTTTAAAATACTCCTTAATTGCTTTAAAATTTCTTTTTCTTTTAACCTGTTTACCCCAATTGTCATAAATAGTGTTTAGTTTGTTTTTGCTTGTAACCGAAAAAAAATTCATAAATATCTCCTTTAATTAAAGTGTATTAAAATATATAATATATAGTGATTGCTTTTAATAATAATTTATTAAATAGTATCATTAAATTTATTATTAAACAAGGGTAGTATAATCAAACAATGATTTATAATTATGTTTTAGATAGATAAAAGGAGATAAACTATGGAGGAAAATGCTAGATTAATATTGAGAAAGTATTTTGGTTATGACCAATTTAGAAAAGGACAGGAAGAAATTATTAATGATGTGTTAAATGGATGTGATACATTAGCAATTATGCCTACAGGAGCAGGTAAATCTATTTGCTTTCAAGTGCCAGCTATGTTATTCCCGGGGATTACACTAGTAATTTCACCATTGATATCACTTATGAAGGATCAGGTTGATAATTTAAATAAATTAGGCATTGAAGCTGTATTTATTAATAGTACACTTAGTATTGATGAGCAGAGAGAAATAATGACGGGCATTGTTAATGGAAAATATAAATTAGTATATATTGCACCAGAAAGATTGGATTCTGAAGTATTTTGCAGTGTTCTTAAGAGTATAAATATTTCATTTTTAGCAGTGGATGAAGCCCACTGCGTTTCTCAATGGGCACATGATTTTAGGCCCAGTTATAGTAAAATAGCCAGCTTTATCAGCAAGCTTCAGAGAAGACCTGTAATCGGTGCGTATACTGCAACTGCCACAGAAACAGTAAGATATGATATAGCAAACCTTTTAAAATTACAGCGCCCCAATGTACATATAACAGGATTTGATAGAAAAAATTTGTTTTTTTCAGTACTTAGAGGGGAAAATAATGACGGCTTTATATTATCCTACCTTTCTAAACACAAAGGAAGTACAGGAATAATTTATACTTCAACCAGAAGAGAAGCAGATAGACTAAGTCATTTGCTGAGCAGTAAGAAAATAAAAACTGGAGTATATCATGCAGGATTAAGCGAACAGGAAAGAACAGAAATACAAAATAAATTTGCATATGATGATATTGATGTTATGGTGGCTACCAATGCCTTTGGAATGGGAATTGATAAATCTAATGTAAGATTTGTCATTCATAATAATCTTCCTAAAAATATTGAAGCTTATTATCAAGAGGCAGGCAGAGCTGGAAGAGATGGAGAAAAAAGTGACTGCATATTGTTATTTCAGCCAAAGGATATTCAGCTTCAGACCTATTTTATAGAGGAAAGACAACTGCCGTTAGATAGAAAAGACTATGAATATAAAAACTTGCGTGCAATGGTAGATTACTGCTATACATCAAAGTGTTTAAGGAAGTATATGCTGGAGTATTTTGGTGAAGTAGTGGAGAAAAACAATTGTGAAAGCTGTGGAAATTGCTGCGATAAAAGTGAAAAGGTAGACATTACAATAGAAGCTCAAAAAATATTTTCATGCGTATATAGATCAAAAGAAAGATATGGAACTAATGTAGTTGCGGAGGTTTTGAAAGGATCAAATAATAAGAAAATAATTTCATACGGCTTAAATGAAATATCAACCTATGGAATTATGAAAGAGTACAAAACAAAGATAATATCAGACATGATAAATAAACTTGCTGCAGATGGGTACTTAAACCTTACAGTTGGCACATATCCAGTATTAAAATTAACAAACAGGGCTTTACAGGTACTAAAAAATAATGAAAGAGTTTTTATGAATGTTATAAAAATAGAGGACCAAATCCAGAAAGACAGCGAATTATTAGAGTCATTGAAGAGGCTTAGAAAAAGTTTAGCAGTTGAGGAAAAGGTTCCGCCATATATTATTTTTTCAGATACTACTTTGAAGGAAGTAAGTGAATATCTGCCATTAACTAAAAATGAGTTTTTAAATATAAAAGGTGTTGGAGAAATAAAATTTCAGAGATATGGGCATAAGTTCATGGAATTAATTAAACAATATAGTGAGGAAAAAGAAATTAATAAAGCCCCTGTGAGTTTGCTGGATATAAAAGAAACAAAAACACCCAGTCATAAATTGTCATATAATTTATATAAAAGCGGTAAAAGTATAGATGAAATATGTTCAATAAGAAATTTGAGCAGGCAGACCATTGAAGCTCATTTTATAAAATGCCTGTCAGAGGGAGAAGATATAAAAGTTAAGAATTTTATACCTGAAAAATACATTAAAGAAATTCAAACAGTAATAATCAATAATCCAACTGAAAAATTGAAAGAATTAAAAGATTTTTTACCTCAGGAAATTGAGTATTTCTGGATTAAGCTGATTAGAAGCTCACTTGCAAAGTAAAAATTCAAGATATAATTTTAAAAAAATAGTTGATTATGGGGAAAATACTATAATTATGATATAATAAAATGTGCACAAGTATAGTGCAGCTAATTTTTAAGCTTTATTATTAATATTAAGGAGGATTATTATGAAAAATACTGATGATTTAGCAATAAGCACAATTAGAATCTTATCTGCTGAGGCAATTGAAAAAGCAAAATCTGGTCATCCTGGATTACCAATGGGATGTGCACCAATGGCATATACATTGTGGTCAAAATTTTTAAAACATAATCCTAAAAATTCAAAATGGTTAGATAGAGATAGATTTGTACTATCTGCAGGACATGGTTCCATGCTTATTTATTCATTACTGCACATTTTTGGATATGGTGTAAGTATTGAAGATATTAAGAATTTTAGACAACTTGGAAGTAAAACACCTGGACATCCAGAGTATGGGCACACTAATGGTGTTGAAACAACAACAGGGCCGCTGGGCCAAGGAATTTGTAATGCAGTTGGAATGGCTATAGCAGAGGCTTATCTTGGAAAGAAGTTTAATAGAGAAGGATATAATGTTATAGATCATTATACTTATACAATAGCTGGAGATGGGTGCCTGATGGAGGGTATTTCCGGAGAAGCTAGTTCACTAGCAGGTACTTTAGCTCTTGGAAAACTAATTGTATTATATGATTCAAATAATATTTCCATTGAAGGAAATACTGATATAGCATTTAGAGAAGATGTGGCCAAAAGGTACGAGGCCTATGGATGGCAGGTAATAAAAGTGAATGATGGAAATGACATTAATAAAATCAGTACAGCAATTGAGGAAGCTAAAAGGGAAAGTTCAAAACCAAGTATTATTGTGGTTAAAAATACAATTGGTTATGGATGTCCAGCAAAACAGGGAAAAGCTGCAGCTCATGGTGAACCTTTAGGAGAGGAAAATTTAAAAGCGACAAAAGAATTCTTAAATTGGGATTATGAACCATTCACAGTTCCAAATGAAGTAAGAAAAGCCATGGAGCAGTTTAGAAAAGAAGCTGAAGAAAAGGAAAGCAACTGGAATAGTTTATTTGAAGGCTATAGAAAAGCATATCCTGATCTTGCAAAGGAATGGGATTTATGGTTTAGCGGAAAGTGCTCCCTTGATTTATTCAATAACAAGGAACTATGGAGTTTTGACAAACCAATGGCAACACGTGAATCATCAGGTATAATTATTAACAGATTGGTTAAATTAATTCCAAACTTAATTGGGGGTTCTGCGGATTTAGCACCTTCAAATAAAACATACATGAAGGACATGGGTGATTTCTCAGCTGATGATAGAAGCGGAATGAATTTACACTTTGGAGTAAGAGAACATGCCATGGCAGCCATTGCAAATGGAATTTATCTTCATGGAGGTTTAAAAGTTTTTGTATCCACATTCTTTGTATTCAGCGACTATATGAAAGGGGCAATGAGACTATCTTCATTAATGAAGCTGCCAATTACCTATGTACTTACACATGATAGCATTGGAGTAGGTGAAGATGGACCAACTCATGAACCAATTGAGCAGCTGGCATCACTTAGAAGTATTCCAAATATGACTGTATTTAGACCTGCAGATTCAAAAGAAACAGCAGCAGGCTGGTGTTTATCTTTAACAAAAGAGGAAGGACCTACATCATTAATACTTACAAGACAAAAGCTGCCTTTATACGAGGAAAGTGGTGCTGAAGCGCTTAAAGGTGCATATATTCTTAAGAATTCTAAAAAGGAAATACCAGATGTAATTCTTATGGCATCCGGTTCAGAAGTAGAGTTTATATATAAAGCTGCTGAAAAATTACTTGAGAAGGGTATAGATGCAAGAGTTGTCAGCATGCCTTCTTTTGAATTATTTGACACACAAAGCCAGGAGTATAAAGAAAAAGTGCTGCCAGATAAGGTTAGAGCAAGAGTTGCTGTTGAAGCTGCATCATCATTTGGCTGGCATAAATATGTAGGTTTAGATGGCAAAATAATATCCATAGATCATTTCGGGGCATCAGGAAAAGGCGAAGAGTTATTTAAAGAATTTGGAATAACTACTGAAAATGTTGTTACTACAGTTACGAATTTAATAAGGTAAATTTTAACCCCAGGGATGTTCTTGCAACACTCTGGGGCATTATGCTTTCTTGGAGGATGTAATATGAAAAGAGGAGCAGTTGAAAGAAATTTCAGAAAGATAAAAAATGAAATTGCACAAATAACAGAAATAGTTAAGCATACTAAATCCTCAGCACTTTGGGAACATGAAGCTGCTATTAGAAAAAAAATAAAGGCATTGAAACAATTTGAGGCAGCAGAACTAAGGGAATATAATTCGGTGTACGAAAGCTATTTGGAACTTCTAGAATATGTATCTAAAAGGCTTGTTGAGAATTATAACAATAAAAATAATACAAACTACAATTTTAATGATATAAGGGAAAATAATTATGAAAGTTATTTAAAGTCAGGCATTATTAGTGTATTAATTACAGAGCATATTCCAAAGCATGTGTATGAAGAATTTGACAGAGTATTCCCTCATAACCCTAAAGATGAGTACATATCAATTGGTAAACGAAAGTTTTACCTGCATCTTGCTGAAACAAATACTGGAAAAACATATAACGCAATGCAAAGACTAAAGGAATGTAATAAGGGAGTATATCTTTCACCTTTAAGAATTCTTGCCTTAGAAAATTACGAAAGACTTAATGAAGAAGGAGTAAAATGCAATCTTATTACAGGGGAAGAGGAAATAGTAGTAAATGGAGCAGCACATACTAGCAGCACCATTGAAAAACTTAATATTTCAGAGGAATATGATGTAGCAGTTATTGATGAAATTCAAATGATTGATGATGATCAAAGAGGAGCTGCATGGACAAGGGCAATTTTAGCTTTAAAATGTAAAGAGATACATATTTGCGGGGCATTTAATGCAAGAGAGATATTAGCAGAAATAATTGATGACTGCGATGATGAATATACAATAATTGAATATAATAGAAACATACCATTGGAGGTTCAATATAGCAATTTTACTTATAAGGATATTCAGGAAGGTGATGCTCTTGTTGCATTTTCTAAGAAAAGGGTACTAGAATTGGCATATTACTTTGGGAATCTGAGTATAAAAACCAGCTTAATATATGGTGACCTCCCTCCAGAGGTGAGAAAAAAACAATATAGTCAATTTATCAATAAAGAAACTAAAATATTAATAACCACTGATGCCATTGGAATGGGAGTGAATCTGCCAATAAAAAGGATTGTATTTATGGATATAAAAAAATATGATGGCACTGATTTTAGGCTGTTAAATTCTCAGGAAGTAAAACAAATTGCAGG
This sequence comes from Clostridiaceae bacterium, assembly GCA_029256485.1. The sequence goes on along the minus strand of JAQSXU010000002.1, from coordinate 161,913 downwards.
AAGGGCCGGGAGAAAGGGTATATACGAAGTTGGATATGTAACTTCAAAAGGAAATAATAATGATTTTATTAGAGATATGCTGTTAACAGAGGATAAAATTATTGAAGAAGCAGTTGTTGGTCCAAGTGAAGCAATTTTAAAAATTAAGAGCCTGCCTTTAAAAGAGAAACTGGCTCTATGGAGTACAAGGGAAGAAAGAATAGCATTTTATAGAAAAATGGATATAGGAGAATACCTAATCATATTAGAAAATATTAAGCAATATAACTTAAAAGAAGAAAATCAATGGCAGTTATTAAAGATTCCCTTTGACGTAACAAACAATAAAATAATGGATTGCTTTTTAAGATATGTAGATGAGCTGTTTATAGCTAAAGCGAAATGTATATCTAGACCTCAATGTCTTATAAAAAGCTTAGATGAATTAGAGAATTATTATCAAAAGGTAAATCTTTATTATTCTTTTTCTAAGGCATTTAAATTGGAATTAGATGTTCAATGGGTATATGATGAAAGAATTAAAATTAGTAATGATATTAATGAAATATTATTGAAGATATAAATATATTTTATACTTATAGGAAATACTACTTCCAGAGAGGAGTAGGATGAAATGGATAAAGATTTAAAGGATTTATTAACAAATATTCAATCAGATGTTAAGAAAATTAATAGTAAATTAGATGATCTGGAGAGAATTTCATCTAATGGCAACTTTGTATATACAGATACAGATATCAATTCAAAACAATATAAGGACTCAAAATAAAATTACAGTATCTCCAATAATAATTATAAGCCTAAAAAATGTGTACTTTTGTACACATTTTTATTTTGTTGGATTATCAGTAATAATTCCATCAGCTCCTAAATTTATAAACTTAGTTTTTTCATATTGGGAGTTAACAGTCCAAACATAAACCTGTCTATTTATCTTGTGCATGTCATTTAAAACTTTTTCAGTAACTAATGACTTATCTATGCTGTAGAAGTCCACGTTGTATGACGATAAATCATTAACATGCTTTAAAACAATATAGCCAGTCCTTATTTTGCGATTAATTCTTTTTACTAGTAACAGACTATTATAATTAACAGAATGTATACTGCAGTTGTTCACCATATTATTTTTTTCTATTTGATCAACCACATCTGCAGTTAATTTTTCATAATTCTTATTATAAGTTTTTAATTCTATTATTAACTTGATCTTACCTTTAGATTCCTTAAGGATTTGCTTTAAAGTTGGAATTCTCTCATTTTTGTATGACTTGGAAAATTTTAAACCAATATCAAGCTTTGAAATTTCACTATAATTTAGCTGGGAAACTAAGCTATTCACACCAGCTGTTCTATTTAAACCTCTGTCATGAGATAAAACTACAATTCCATCTTTTGTCTCCTGAACATCAATTTCTGCATAGTCTGATTTAGCTTTAATTGCTCTGTCTATGGAACTTACAGAATTTTCTGGAGCAGCTTTTGAATAACCTCTGTGAGCAATTACTACTACCTTTTTCATTGCAAGTGCTTCATTAACAGATGAAGAAAGCAAAATTAGAAGGAAGGGAACTATAATGCAAACTACCATGGCGATGTTTATTTTAGAAAAGTTTCTAAATTTTTTGAATAGTGATTTTAAACATAGGTTTTCATTCAACTTACTTAAAAAATTTTTTAATAAAATAGTAATCGCCTCCCTTGAGAAATACATTTATATAGTGTTTAATAAATATTAAAATAATTTAATAAATATAAATATTTTATTAATATTTTATTCAATTATATGAAACTTGTGAAAATAAAGCAACTTAATTTTTTCTTAATTAATAAAAGGTGAAGCAAAGCTCCACCTTTATATTATCTTAATTGCGGGAAAGTAGTTGCACCATGGGGCATAAGATATGCTTTAAATTTATCACCTTTTATCTTAGCGGCAAGTTCTAGGGCTTGTCCTACAGTTTTTACCACTTTAATATTTGTAGTACTAAAGTCCTCAGCATTTAGACTTGATACCAAAATTAGATTATACTTTTCTGCAACCTCAGTTATATAGTAACCAATATATTTTGCGATAGAATAGTTTTCTCTTAATGCCTTTTCTCTGTTATATAGCGAAGTATAGTTTTGAATTATATTTTTTATTGGATCATTGCCAAAACCATCACTGCATTCGCTTAGTATAATCATTATACCACCATCAATAATTGCTTCTTTAGCATTTATAATAGTTTTTACGGTTTGATAGAAGTTTATATCCTTTGGATATCCTCCGGCAGAAGCAATCACAAGGTCAGCTTTTTCATTAATATTAACTCCATCCATGCTGCTCACTAATGCACATCCTGCTTCATGAGCTTTAACATAATTGCCGGCTACAGCCTCTGCTATATTTCCTTTAGAATCCATAATTACATTAAACATAAAGGTGGGCATTATAAAACTAGCCGCTTCAAGCATATCTTCATGAATAGGGTTATTAATTACTTTTCCACTTCTAGCTTCTAAATTAGAACCACTGCCCATTTCTGGATTTAAGGACATGGAGTGGTTCTTCATAATTGTTTCATATCCTGAAATACCAGGCAAAATTGATTTTTTACCGCCGCCCCAACCAGCTAATAAATGAAACACAATAGCTCCTGTAATTATAATGTGATCGCAAGCTAATGCAATTTTATTTATTTTTACTGGGGTCCCAAAAGTAGTAGTTCCCATATAAACTAAATTATTCTCATCTAGAGAATCATGATCTATAATTTGAAATCTTTTATACAATTTTTCACCTAGAATAATTTTATGCTCTTCTTCAGTTTGTTTCCTATGAGAACCTGTAGAACTTAAAAAGGTAATATTGCCATCAGGAATACCTGCACTATTTAATTCGTCAATCAAGTATGGCAGATATACACTCATTTTCTGCCAGGCTCTAGTTATATCAGATACTATAATACAAACAGTTTGTCCTGGTTTTACCAGCTCTTTAAGTGGTGCACTTGCTATGGGCTTTTTAAGCGCATCTAAAATAACCTGTTCCTCAGACTTATTATGAGTGGCGCCCTTACTATCAATTATAGAAATAATTTTTTCCTCATTTAATGGTATAGTAAGCTCTTGTGTGCCATATTTCATTTTGTAATTTATCATAAATTCACCGCCCTTAATTAATAATATTAGTATAGATTATATGATATTTTATCAATAAGAGCAAATGAATTTTAATAATTTAATAAGTTTATGCTGATTTAGAAATATCATTATCCTTTTCTACTTTATAAGTAAGTTTATTTATAAATACAATTAAATATCCTAACAATATTAATATTATAGGTCCTCCATAGGTCATAACTATTGATTTCACAGCTTCTGACACTGATTTAGCCTGTGACACTGAATCCAATCCTGCACCAAAGAAAGCAGCAATACCCAATATAAATACAAGGATTGAAACAATGATTACAGATTTATTAGATTTAAACATTATAAATGGAGGGACGTTACCATTTAGCCTGAATTTCAAATAGGCAATAGCAAGAATAATGTATGGGATTATTAACGACAATGCGGAAAGATTTGTTAGCAATTGAAAAAATGTGTCAATTGAATTCAAACCAACAAGTGGTACAACTATTAAAATTAACACGATAACACATTGAACCCATAATGCATTTCTTAAAGTACCATCCTCTTGCTTTTTAGTTAGAAATTTAGGGAATGTACCTTCTGGTACCTCAGAGAACATAGCTCTTATAGGTGATTCCATCCATAAAACATAGGCAGCGACAGAAGTTAGGGCTAATATGGCTGCATATATTTGAACTACAATTTTACCGTTTAAGCCAAAATTCTCAGCCAATATTTTATACACTACATAGTTTGCATCCTTAAGTCCGGCTTTTGTTAAAACTTCTGGAGAAGCTACTAAGCAAACCGCTATAGATCCAATTACGTAAGCGGCGGCAACAAAGATAGTGGCAAGTATTACACCCTTAGGAAATGTTTTATTAGGGTTGTCCACTTCACCTATGTATGTACCAGCAACCTCTGCACCAGCAACTGCAAATAATAGCCAAGAAAATGTTGAGAAATATGTTAAATCAAATTTTGGTACAACAGTTGCAGTAGAAAATGAAGTAGCTGAAGGAGTACCGATTAAGTAACCCATGAATGCAAAAACTATAAAGATAATTGTGGCAGCAATAGTAAATTTACCCCCAAAATTGCTAAGTTTGGAAAACCTTTTCACTCCTGTACTTGCAATATAGGTTAATAAAATTGCAAGGAATATTGCTATATATGGCAGTAAGTATGCATTTGAATCATTAAATCTATTTTCTCCAAATACAGCCCAAGACACTAATACTGGTATTTTTGAAAATACCATCTGCAAGTAAAATAAATTAGCAATAAAATAGGACCATGTGCCAATATAAGCCCATTTTGAGCCTAGCCCGCTTTCTATCCAGGAATAAATTCCCCCTTCCTTACCATTGTTTACAGATGCTAATTCAGCAAACATTCCAGATAGGGGAAGGAAAAACAGTAAAGATACTGCTAACCATGAAGGTATTGATGCTGGTCCTAGTGCCACAGCATTGTTGGTAATATTACCAAATCCAAATGTAGGCACAAAAATTAACATTACAAGAGTCCATAGACCAAAGCTTTTTTTGTTTAACATAATATTCCTCCTAATTTTAAATTTAAATTTTAGTGTAACATAAATATAATATGACAAAATATGCAATTTTGCAACTTTTTAGCATATCAAAATGAGTTAAATTATGTCATATTATAATAATTAATTAACAGTATCTTGATTTATTATATTCATATAAAATTCATAAAGTAAGTATACAATAGGGTACTATTTCACAAAAAAGTGCCTTATTGATGATGAAATGTTTTATTACTATAATTAGATATATCTAGAATTTTACCTATTTATTAAAAGTGGTATACTTATAATAGATAATACATAAGGAAGGTTGATAAAATGGATTTTAAAAAATTGGCAATTGAGGATAAGGATATATTCGACAAATACTTAGTTCCTTATAAATTTTTGAACTGTGAGTATTCATTTACTACTTTATATATTTGGAAGGATGCTTGTGATGTTTGCTATACTATATATAATGGGTCACTTATAATAAAGAAAAAGGATTTTCAGGGAAGAAACTATTTTATGCAGCCATTAGGCTATAAGAAGGAGAGCTTAAAGTTTATTATTGATACCCTCATAGACTATAAAAAGAAAACAAATATGCACTATCTTTTTAAGGACTTAGAGGAAAACTTTATTGATGAGATCAGGGCAATTTATAAGAACATAGATAACTTTTATATAAAAGAAGACAGGGATAACTTTGATTACTTATATGATGCTTCAAAGCTGATGAAATTATCAGGGAAAAAACTTCATAAGAAAAAAAATCACTATAATTCTTTTATAAAAAGCTACAATTATATTACTAAAAATATTGCTGACAAAAATGTGGGGGAACAGGTAATTGAGTCTGCAGAAAGAATATATGAGCAGCACGGTAAAAGCAAAGATTTATATTATGAACTTCAGGGAATTAAAAACATAATACATAACATGGATTTATTAGGACTGCGGGGAATAGCAGTTTATGTTGATAATGAGGTTGCTGCATTTACTATTGGAGAAAAAGTAAGTGATGATATGGCAATTATTCATATTGAAAAAGCTTTTACTAAGTACGATGGTGTATATAGCTTTGTTAACAGAGCATTCATTGAGCAATGTTTTAATAACGTAAAGATAATAAACAGAGAACAAGATTTAGGAATTGAAGGGCTTAGAAAATCTAAAATGTCATACTATCCAATGCAGCTTGAAAAAAAATATATATTCAGTTTTTAAAGAGTGTGTAATTCACGCTTTTTTATTTTTAAAAACATATTTCAACAAATTTCTCGTTATAGTATAATATAAGCAGATATTATCTATATTTTTTAAGATTATAATTTAAGTTTTGTCTATTCTCTTTAATTTAATAAGGAGCTTATTATATGTTAAATGGTTTTTCTATAGATCTGCTGGTTATTATAGCTATAATTTATTTTATTTTATTTTCTATAATTGAATTAATAGTGATGTATAAATTTACTTATAATGTAATATATTCAATAAATAAGTCAAAAGATATAGAGTATTACAGCCTTATGGCTGACAATCTTACAGACATGATAACAACTCTGAATCCAACTGGCAAAATCATGTATGTTTCTCTATCAAGCGAAACAGTGCTGAATTATAAATCAGATGAATTGCTAAATAAAAATATTTATGATTTTATTCATGTTGAAGACAAAGAAAAGCTAAACATGACTTTATTAACTGCAAGGCAGTCATCATATCATAGCACTACTACCTATAGAGTTTTAAAAAAAGGTGGACAATATGTTTGGTTTGAAACTACACTAAAGTGCATTAAGGACAAAATTGGAAATCCAGTAGAAATAATATGTGTTTCAAGGGACATAACATTAAGGAAAAAAATAGAATCAAATTTAATTAGTGCCAATAAAAAATTTAAGAATTTAACCTACATAGATGGTTTAACTGAAATTTCAAACAGAAGATATTTTGATGAAACGGTGAAAAAGTACTATGAGAAGGCGTTTATTACTTCTAAATTTATATCACTTATAATTATTGATGTTGATTATTTTAAGGAATTTAATGATACCTATGGTCACTTAGAAGGGGATAAATGCTTAAAAACTATTGCTACTACGTTAAATAAAACGGTTAGAAAAAGCTCCGATATTGTTACAAGATTTGGCGGAGAAGAATTTGCAGTTATTCTTCCGGATACTGATGAATCCGGTGCCATGCATGCAGCTGAAAAATTAAAAAATAAAATTGAAGAACTAAAAATAATAAATAAAAATTCAAAGGTGAACAATTATGTAACCATAAGCATGGGAATAAACACCATAATACCAGCATCCCAAAATGGCTATGAAAGTCTTATAAAAAATGCTGATAAAGCATTATATATGTCCAAGAAAAATGGGAGAAACAGAATTGAAAAATATTAATCTATAAAAAATAGTGGGGATTATTCCCCACTATTTTTTATAATCTTTTTTTAGCGCCTCCATTATTTTATTTTCTTGATCTGCTGTTATTGTTTTTTCGGACACAAGAGTATCTAATTTTTTCTTTATACCATCCAATTTTGATTGAGACATATTATTATGCATTAATGTTCTAAGCTTATCTGCTTTATCAGAAGTTATAATTCCTTTTTCAGCTGCTTCAGTAAAGAAATCATGCTTATCTCTAGTACTTGTTTTTGGCTTTATTGCTGAGTCCTTGGAATCAGTTTTAGATCTTTGAGAGTTTACTTTGCTATTGTAATAATCAATTATTTTACTTTTTTCATCTTGAGAAATTATTTTTGAATTTACACCTTCATTTAAAACTTTATCAAGATTGCTTTTCATTTTTTCTGGATTATGTGCATGGCATTTGCCTGATTTTTCAGTGGTTTGATTTTTAGTTACTGGTGAAAAATCAGGGGTTATGCTGTCAGCAGATACTAGCATTGAAAATCCAAATATGGTTCCCAATGCCATAACAAGTATAAACATTTTCTTTTTTAAAAATGGTTTCTTTTGTTTCATTTATATATCCTCCTTAGTTAATTTAGTAATATTTTACCCTTAAAAAAATATATTATTAATTATTTTTATTCTTATGAAAATTACTTTTATAAATAAAAGTAGTGCCCATAAAAAAATTAACAATTTTTATTGGCACTACTAAATATAATTTTATGGATTAAATTTATTATATGGAAATTTTAAAGTATTGAAGTCACTACATAAGTCAGGAATATTACTGCAATATATTTTAGGATAGCAGAAACCACTACATTTAAGCATTAAGCTGACAAATCTTAATAATCTTATTATGGTAAACAGTCCAATGTAAATCTTAATTTTAATTTTCGGTGGATTACAAGGATCTTCACACAAAGGATTCATTATTTCTGTTTCCATTTTTAATGGAGAGGCTGTACCTGAAGCTTCTACAAATGGACCGCCATTTGAAATTGTTGTATTGGGTTTGAAAATGTTAGATACAGTTGTTACATTAGTCTTTACTGCCCCAAACAATTTAACTTTCTTAATATAAGAAGTACATGCTTCAATATAATCTTTTAATATTTCTGAATCACACAAATCATTTGATTCTGAACAGCTTATTTTAATAACATTTCCCTTACAATCAAAAAACTGAAGTTTAAATATAAAGTTATACTTTAATTCTACAACCCAATAACCTTTTTGGGGGAAATAACAGGGACATATTGATAAAATTTCTATATTACAAATTTTAAAGCTGTTATTCAGTATTTTTACATCTTTACTTTTAGTTGTAGGTATAACAGAACAACCTGGTGATATCAATTGTCCAAAAGGCGGATTTTCTAAAATTGTGCAGGAGAATTTTTCTGCAGATACAATTGGACTTAACATTTCTGAAGTTAAACAATCCTGCTGAGTACATGAATCGTAGACTTTTAAAGCCATTATACACTCATCTATATAATCATTGCATTGGCTTTGATTACAAATTCCATTATTGTTCATATCTATTTGGCACTCCCCCTAATATTAACAATATTATTGTGCTGGATGATATATTTTGTATAGTATCATTTTATGCATATATATTCTATATGTTCATTTGGTAATTACCATAACCAATAGTCGTATTCTCATAAAAAATAGGCACACATTTAGTGTGCCACTATTTATTTAAAAACAATTTTATCATTTACCATGGTTAAATTTACGGAGCAGCCATCCTTAATATAACCTTTAAGGTATAATTCTGCCAATTCATCTTCCACATATTTTTGAAGAGTTCGGCGAAGCGGTCTAGCTCCATATTTTTTATCATAACCCTTTGCAAGTAAAAATTCTTTTACATCCTCAGATATATTAACTTGTATATTTTTTTCTCTTGCTTCACTTAATATTTCCTTTAACATCAATTCTAGAATTTGCCTCAATTCTTCTTTACTTAATTCTGTAAAGATTATACATTCATCAATTCTATTTAAAAACTCTGGCCTAAATGTTTCTTTCAATACAGTTGAAACTTTATCAGATAATGCCTCATAATTATCTCTAGAGAAACCAATTCCATTTGATTTAAGATTTGTTCCTGCGTTTGATGTCATAATTAAAACAGTATTTTCAAAGTGTACTGTTCTTCCTTGGCTATCAGTTAATCTTCCATCTTCTAATATTTGGAGCAGTATATTAAATACATCAGGGTGAGCCTTTTCAATTTCATCTAGCAAAATTATGGAGTAGGGATTTCTTCTAACCTTTTCAGTAAGCTGACCTCCATTGTCATAACCAACATATCCTGGAGGAGCTCCAATTAATTTTGAAACTGTATGTTTCTCCATATATTCTGACATATCAATTCTAATTAGTGCTTTTTCATTTTCAAATAACTCATCCGCAAGAGCTCTAACTAATTCTGTTTTACCAACCCCAGTTGGTCCAACAAATATAAAAGATGCTGGTTTTTTAAACTTTTTAAATCCAGACCTATTTCTTCTTATTGTCCTGGCAACGCTTGAAACTGCTTCATTTTGGCCAATTATTCTCTTATGAAGTCTTTCTTCCAAATTTAATAGTTTTTCCGCCTCAATTTCGGTTATTTTCTGTACGGGAACCTTTGTCCATGCTTCAACCACAGAAGCCACATCTGATAAAGTGAGTACTACATTTTTATATTGATTCTCAAAAGCTTTTATTTTTTCTTCTAATTTAATTTGCTTAACTTTATTTTCTGCAGCATGTTCATAATCCTCGTGGTTTGAAGCAACTAGTATATTTTCTTTTACTTGAATTAACTCCTCTTCTAGGGCTTCAAGTTCTACTAAGCCTTTATTCCTTAAGTTAGCTCTAGAACCTGCTTCGTCTATTACATCAATAGCTTTGTCAGGTAAAAATCGGTCTGTAACATATCTTTCAGAAAGCTTTACAGCAGCTTCAATTATTTCATCTGGAATTGTTATTCTATGATAATTTTCATAATAAGCTTTAATTCCCTTTAAAATTTCAATGGTATCATCTACAGAAGGTTCTTCTACTAAAATAGGTTGAAATCTTCTTTCCAGTGCAGAATCTTTCTCTATATATTTTCTATATTCTTCAATAGTAGTTGCACCAATTATCTGAACTTCACCTTTTGCTAGTGCTGGTTTTAGTATATTAGCTGCGTTTAGAGAACCATTTTCCGCACTGCCAGCCCCGATAATATTATGAATTTCATCAATTATCAGTATTATATTGCCATGTTCTTTAACTTCATCAATTATTCCTTTCATTCTTGACTCAAATTGACCCCTGAATTGTGTACCTGCCACAATAGATGTGAGTTCTAGAAGGTAAATTTCAGTATCAAAAAATCTAACTGGCACTTTCTTTTCAACGATTCTAACTGCTAAACCTTCAGCTATGGCTGTTTTACCAACACCTGCTTCTCCAATCAAAATTGGATTATTCTTAGTACGTCTATTTAAAATTTGAATGACCCTGTCTATTTCTCTTTGTCTTCCTACAACTTTATCTATCTTATTTCTTTTCGCTTTTTCTGTCAGATTGATGCCATAAGCGTCTAAGTGCTTTTTTGGCTTTGTCTTTTTCTTTTTTACCTCAGATGATGCAGCAGCTTCACTTGATTTCCTGCCAGTTTGATCATTATCACTTTCATCATTATTATGAGAGCCTGCAAAAGCACCGTCAAACATATTCATTAAAGGATTATTTGAATTTATATCATCTAAATCCATACTACCAAGAATTTCACTCATTTGCTGATTTAGATTTTCTAAATCATCTTCATTCATATTCATATTGCCCATTATATTAGATAAAGGGGAAATTCCCATTTTTTTTGCACAAGGTATACAGTATCCTTTTAATTCTTGTTTACCATTTACAATGTTATTAGTAAATATTACTGCTACATTTTTTTTGCAGACTGAGCACATTACCATAAGTATCATCTCCAATGTTTTTCATTAAGATATTATATATATTATATCAAATAATACAAATTTAACATAATCAATAATTTATAAACACTTTACTATTTATTCATAAACATATGATATAATAACTCTAATATTGCAAAATATGTATAAAAAGGAGAAAAAATTATGCCACAAAAGAATTTAATATTAATAACCTCACCGCCAGCTTGCGGAAAAACCACATTAGCAAAAAAACTTGCAAAAGCTTTACATGAAACAGTTTATTTGGATAAAGATACATTAATACCTTTATCAAGAAAAATATTTGAGGTTGCAAATGAGGATTACAATAGAAGTTCAGATTTTTTCGAAAGACATATTAGGGATTTAGAATATAAGGTTGTTTTAGATTTAGCTTTTGAGTCAATTGAATTTGATTCAAATGTGATAATAAATGCACCATTCAGCAGAGAAGTAAGAGACAAAGCGTACTTAGACAACTTAAGAGCTAAATTAAATGAATATGGAGCACAACTAAGAATAATATGGATTGATTGTTCGGAAGAAACTGCTCATAGAAGAATGATTGAAAGAAATTCTGACAGAGATACCTGGAAACTCAAAAACTGGCAGCAGTATATTCAATCAGTAAATTTCAACCCACCAGAAATAGAGGATCTTATATTTTATAAAAATAATACTGAAACAGAAGCGCAAGAGAGTTTTGAAAATCTTTTGGAAAAATTAAGTATAAAAGTACAAAATCATTAGATTTAAGTAAAGCTATAATGTTTAAAGAATAATGGAAGGTGCTTTTCAGAATAAGCTGAAGGGCACCCATTTAAGCTTTGATGCAATACAAAACAACATTATTTTATATTTGTTATTTAAAATATTACATTTATAATTTAGTGTACCATTCCAAATATTAAGCCAGATTAATTGATATAATTGCATAAATTAACATATTTAAAACCTCCATAAAAAATAATATAGTACATGAACAATGTTCATCTTACAATAAAAAAATAAAATGAAATCTATTTTTTTGAAAATAACTGTTTTAATATTTTTTCAAACTCTGCATAATTAAAAATTTTCATTTGAACTAAAGTAATAAGGTTAAGAATAATAAATTTCGCAGCTTCATGGTAATCCATAGGCACCTGTATGGAAGAATGAACATCATTGCTTTCATTTATGATAATAGCTTCAATTCTGGTGATTAATCTGTTTATATAAATTGGTTCTTTTTCCATTCCATCTTTAACATAAGCAGGGTCACTATAAAAATCAATGGATAGCCATATTTCTTTAAATGTTTTAATAAATTTTTCTAATTCTAAAAATATTCTATTAAGCTTATCATAGAAATCTATGTGCATTTTATCTATGTCATTAATAATAGAGAAGAAGTCTTCCCAGTAATCCATCATCATTTCCATTACTATATCTTTTTTAGTGCTGTAATAGTTATATATAGTGCCTGTAGCCATGCTGGATAGTTTTACAATTCTTCTGATGCTGAGTTTTGAGTATCCTTCCTCATATAATATTTTTTTTGCATTACTTAAAATTATTTTTTGGGGATTATCAATTATTGTTGCCAAATGTATCACTTCTAAATTCATATGAACATTGTTCATTATAATATAATTCGAATATGTTGTTAATAAACATATTATTTATAATTTTTATAAATAAAAGTATAATATTGTATAGATAGATTAGTAGTAAAAAAAGGAGATAATACCAAATGAAAATTGTTGAGTTATATAACAGACGTAAAGAAAAGTATGAAAAGCTAGTGTCGAAACTTACTAAGCACTATAACTATTTAGCAGTATCAAGGCTGTTTGTTTTTTTATTATGTTCTACATTTCTAATATATTTTTATATTAAGAAACTATATTATATGGAAATCAGTATATTATTTATATTTATAATTTTATATGGAGTTTTGATAAATATCCACAATAAAATAAAGTACAACAAGGATATATGTTTAAATATTGCAAGTATAAACCAAGACTCTATAAACAGGGTAAATGGCAATTGGGTTGATTTTAAAGACAATGGTGAGGAATTTGCTGATGAAAAGCATCCATATTCTAAGGATCTGGATATATTCGGGAGGGGCTCTATATTTCAATACATAAATTCCACAGTCACATTTAGAGGAAAAGAGATTTTAAGCAAAACTTTGATAGATGCTAATTTTTTACCCGAAGAAATTTATGAGAGACAGAATGCTGTAGTTGAGCTCTCGAAAAAAATAGGGTGGAGACAAAGATTTCAAGCCCAGGGAAGAATCAATTTATCTCAGATGAAAAATCCAGATGAATTGATTAAATGGGGTAAGGAAACAAGTTACTTTAAAAGTAAAGAAAGCAGTTTCTTTTTTATTAAATATATTCCATTGGCAACACTAATTATAATAATTTTATATTTTGCAACACACATAATTCCGATGCAATTACCATTAGCTGCAATATTGTTTCAGATATTTTTAGTTTATTATAAAAAAACACAGAGAGTTGATTTTTTAGAGTTAATTAACTTATACAAAAAGGATATTTTAATATATAGAAATCTACTAAAAAATATTGAAAAGTGCAAATTTCAAAGCTGTTATTTAAAAACTTTGAAGTCAAAGCTATATGGCAGCAAAGGGTGTAGTGCTACACAGCAAATAAGTTCTCTTGTTAAGTTAGCTAACTTGATTTCAGATAGAAATAATTTTTTTTATATTGTTTTAAATATTATGACCTTATGGGATTATCAATGTATGTTCGCACTGGATAAATGGAAAATACAATCTGGATCTAAAATTAGTACATGGCTTAACGTTATTGGAGAACTGGAGTCCTTGTGCAGCATTTCTGTTATCAAACAAGATAATGCTAACTGGATCATGCCTAATTTTGATGAAGATAAATTAATTATATATGGTAAAAATATAGGTCATCCTCTGATAAATAAAAATCGAGTATGCAATGATTTAAAAATAGGGGATGGTGAAAAAATAATCTTAGTAACTGGTTCTAATATGTCTGGCAAAAGTACACTTTTAAGAACAGTGGGAGTTAACTTGGTGCTGGCTTATGCAGGAGCACCAGTATGTGCGGAAAGTTTTTGCTGTTCAAAGATGGATATTTATACATGTATGCGTACCACCGATAACATAGAGGAAAATATATCATCCTTTTATGCAGAACTTTTAAAAATAAAAAATATAATTAAAGCAGTAAATGAAAATAAAAAGGTACTGTTTTTACTTGATGAAATTTTTAAAGGGACAAATTCTTATGATAGGCACACAGGCGCAAAGATGCTTATAAATAAATTAAGCAAAAAAAATGTTATAGGCTTTGTTTCAACTCATGATCTTGAATTAGGAGATTTACAAAATGAAAACAGTAAAATTAAGAATTATCACTTTGAAGAATACTATAGAAATAATAAGATTTTCTTTGATTATAAGTTGAGAAAAGGGGTATCTACTACAACTAATGCCTTATATTTGATGAAATTAGCTGGAATAGATACCATTCAAGAATAAGCGGCAATTTAATAATTATTTCTTTTTAAAATTTCCTCTATGGCTTCAGCAGGAACAGGTTTGCTAAAGTAATACCCTTGAGCATAGTCACATTTCATATGTTTCAGAGTATTTACCTGTTCTTCCGTTTCTACACCTTCAGCAACAACGCTGTAATTTAATTTGTGGGATAGCTGAATTATTTCTTCAGTAATTAATTTTTGTTGAGTTTCTGAGCAAATGCCATCTATGAATGACTTATCTATTTTTAATTTATCTATTGGAAGTATTCTTAAGTAGTTTAATGAAGAGAAACCGGTGCCAAAATCATCTAGAGCAATTTTTATCCCCAATTGTTTCAAGTAATTAATTTTTTTTATGTTGTCATCTAAGGAGTTAATTAATACATTTTCCGTTATTTCTAATTCAATAAGATTTGCAGGAAAATCAATATTTTTTATTATTTTTGTAAAAATATCTAAAAAGTTGTGTTGTTTCAGCTGTATTGGTGAAATATTAATAGCAATTGAATCAAATTTATAATTTTTAGCTTTCCAACGTTTTATTTGATTACATACATTCTGGAATATCCATGTGCCAATTTCAATGATCATTCCTGTTTTTTCTGACATTGGAATGAAGTCATTTGGCAATATAAATCCTAGCTTACTGTTATTCCATCTAATTAGAGCCTCCATGCCAATTATATAATTATTGTTAATATTTATTTGAGGTTGATAGTATATCATCAGTTCATTATTCTTAATAGCATCCCTTAATTCATTCTCAAGAATTCTATATTTTAATAGTTCATCACCCATTATTTGATTGAAAAAACAAAATTGATTCCTTCCATTTTCCTTTGCTTTGTACATTGCTGTATCCGCATTTTTAAGTATTAGATCAACATGATTACCATCATAAGGAAACATTGTTATACCAATGCTTGCAGTAACATAATTTGAAATGTGATTTATTATAAATGGTGTTTTAAATATATCCATTATCTTATAGCATACATCTGCAGCTTCATCATATTGCTTCACGTAAGGCAGCAAAATTAAATACTCATCTCCGCCAAATCTTGAAACTATACTATTAGCCGAAATTAAAGAATTCAATTTATTACTGATTTGTACTAATAGTTCATCACCATATTGGTGCCCAAGTGTGTCATTTATTTTTTTAAATTCATCTAAATCTAAAAATAATACAGCTCCAATATTTTTACAATTTATCAGTTCATTTAGTTTCTCAATGAAAAGTGTCCTGTTTGGTAAATTTGTTAATGAGTCATAATAAGCCATATGTTTAATTTTTTGCTCATAATTTTTTCTGTCAGAAATATCTGTTAGTGACCCAGACATTTTAACAGGTTTGCCTTGTTCATTCATTAATATTTTGCCTTTAAATAAAATCCATTTAAACTGCCCATTATCAACTTTTAATCTAAATTCACTTCTTAAAAAATCCTTATTTTCTCTAATGGAATTATGAAACTCATGAATTAACCTTTTAAGATCAGCATTCATAATACATTTGCTCCAATAACCCATAAAAAGACTGTTTGTTTTTATTGGATAACCACTGATTTCAGTCCACGTATCTGATAGAAAAATTTTGTCAGTTATACAGTCTAATTCAAAAATAGCATCATTTGACCCAGCAACAGCAAGTCTAAAACGTTCCTCGCTGTTTCTTACTAATTCTTCACTTTCCTGCAGTTCATCAAATTGGGTCCTTAATTCTTCCTCTGTAGCAGCTAATTCTTCGTAAACTGATGATAACTCTTCATAGCTGGAATTTATCTGTCTTTCACTTTCAGATTTGTGCTTTGCAAAAAACATTAAAATAATAATAATAATTATTAATAGAGATAAAATAATTGCAGCAGTTATTACAAGGGGTTTGTATTCTTCGTAGAAAGAAAAAGGTTTGTTTACAATCACACTATCTTCTGGCAGGTTTTTAATTGAAATTTTAAATTTAGTTATTTTATTATAATCAAAAATATATTTATTATTGTCAGATGTTACAGGATCAATATTACTAATGGAATAACCATTAAGAATTTTAAGAGCTATATCTCCTGCAGTTTTTCCTTGATTGAAGCCGCTTATTAGTTTACCGCCTACAGCGCCATAGCCTATATCAAAATCCCAGAAGGAGTATAAAGGTATAGATGTAGTATTAAAGAATTCATCTTTTATAGTTCTAATATATTTTGGACTATTTAAATAATCAGTAATGGGATCTCCTGCAAAAAGAAAAGCTGTATCTTTATCTGAGCTTCTTATCAATTCTTTAGCTTTATCAACATTTGTATCAATAAAATAATTACATTGGAAATGAAGTCCCATTTTTTTATAAGCATTTTTAATTTCATCCTCTGTAATTTTGCCAGTTTCTGTACTCCCGACTAAAATATTCAGAGTTTTTAACTCAGGATGAAAGAAAGTAATGGTTTTCAACATATCTTCTGCAGATATATTTTCCGTTATGCCAGTATATAAGTTTTCTTTATTAGCTAAAGAAGAATTAAGAGAGTTGATACCACAAAATACAACAGGTACTTTTGAAAAAATGGAATCTCTATATTTTAAAAGATAATTTAATGCACCATCATCAGAACAAATTATTACGTCTAATTTTATGTTTTTGTATTTACTTTTTTCTAATGAGTAAAAATTTTCAATATAAGCATTATTGTTAATCTTCTTTAAATCCATATAATCAATATATACATTAAAATTTTTACTACTATCATCTATTACAGAATTTATTCCACTCATAATATCTCTTGTCCAAATAAAATTTTCATTATAGGAGTGAATTATCAGTATATTTTTTTGTGTACGTTCCATATCTTTTGCAAATACTGGAGTTGTATTAAATAATAACAAAAATAAAATAATTAAATTAAATACCATAATATTTATTTGTATTTTTTTTCTCATTTACAAGATACCCCTCATATAATTATATATATAAAATTTTATCCTATAATCTGCTAATAGTCTACTTACTGTATAGAAATTTTTACTATTTTTACAAATAAAAAAGTATTTAGACATATAAAATTAATTAAAGTCTAAATACCTTTTTTATTTTTTAAGCATCCAAATTGTCATATGCTTCTGCTGCAAAGTTAAAATCATTTTCATCTGTGATTTCTCCATAAGAATCTTCAGAAATTCCAGGATAATAATATAATATGAATTTTTCTTTTGTTCTCATGCTTTCAAGTATAATAAACTTTTTTGAAGTATCACATTTTTCAACTAAAGCAAGCACATTATAGTCATCGTCTTCCCCGGTGTTATTATTAGTTAATCTAATATTATGATTTTGATGCAGTACTACATTTTTTAACTTCCTATCACAAGAAGCTACTTGAGCACCACTTATACAGCCATGGCAGCTTTCAAAATTACATTGGTGCGTACAATTTAAACATTCACATTTTGAACAGTTATTTAACTGTTCAAAGGATTCTTTATTATCATTTTTATAAGACTTTAGCAAATCTATATACTTATCACCTTTAAACATTCCTAAAATACCGCTTTTCTTTAATTCTAGTTCAGCTGAATCTAAAAGCTCCATATATTTGCTGAGAATCTTATTTTTATGAATATACTTTCTGTTTTCCAATACCTTTGAATCCAAAAATCCAGAGATGTTATCAATTGCAAAGGCAATATCTGAAAATACCTTACCGTAACTGCCTTTTTCCTGTGTAATAAATTCTTCAGTTTTATTCATAAATTATTCACCTAAATTACTTTTATATTTTGCTAATTCATCGTCTAAATTAACTTCCTTTAATTTTTCAAATTCACTGTCTAATGAATTATCCTCTCTTAAATCAGCAAGGCCTTCAGCCATTGCTTCTTTTTTTTCTATTTTTCTTTCAATATCATCAATATTTATTTTATTTGATCCAATTTCCACATTAGAAAGAATTTCATTTACTTTTTTAGCAGCTTCTGCATTATTATATCTAGCAGCAGCTTCATCTCTATAACCTCTTGTTTTTTCAATTTCATCCTCTAATTCTCTAAGTTTCTTCTTAATGGCATCTGCCTTTACTTTTGAGTCTTCAAAACTTGTCTTTAAGCTGGAATAATTTTTATCTGCCTCAAGTTTCTTTTCTAATGCCCTTTTTGCTAAATCATCATTACCAGCTTTAATAGCTAATTTCACTTTATTATCAAAGTCCTCAGATTCAGTCTTTGCTTTTTCCATTTTCTTTTCGATTTCATGTACATTTCCTAAAATCTGAGCAGAAGATATTTTAGCATCGTTCAAACTTTGCTCCATATCTCTTATTTTTTGATCTAGTAATTCTATAGGATTCTCCACTTCATCCAATGCATTATTTACCTTTGCCCTAAATATATTTGACACTCTTTTAAAAACACCCATTATAAAATCCTCCTAAACCTATCTTCTTATTTTTCTTATTAATCTAATTATAAAAATTATTATGATGATAAATATTATGAACTTCACAAAAGCCGAGATTATACCAAAGCCGAGAAACCCACCACTGAAAAAACTTCTGTGAGAGGTGAAAATCGGGAATGGTATAGGAATAAAACTTCTTTTAGTATTATAGCTACTGCTGCCAGAGTTTGATTGCTTTCCAAAGACAGATGATTTTGCAGTGGAAGTATTATTTGATTTAGTACTCCTAGAAGTACTAAAACTTCCTGATTTAAAGCTTTTAGAAAAGCTGGAGGAAGACTTACCAAAGCTGCCTGATTTAAATCCTCCCTTAGGTGCAGCATAAACTATATTATTGTAATTGCTATAAGTAATATTTGATAAAGCTGGCGTTAAAGAGTTAGCTATAACAAATACAATTGTGAGAACAATAGATAACAATAAAGATCTTTTATTAATTTTTCTAATTTATAACACCCCCCATAAAAATAACCATTATGTTATGTAAAAATAGATTAAAAATTGAATGTAAATTTATTATACGTTATCACATACCACATAACAAGTTTAGTATAATAACATTTTAGGTTAATAATTAGTACCTAATTCTATAATTGTTAAATTACTTGTTATTGCTTAAGTTATCTATTATTATCTTCAATTTACAAAAGTGCATTGTATATAATTACAAAATAAGAAAATTTGAGTAAAGGTCTATAATAAAATAATATCAGATTTCAAGAATAATTAAAGGTAAATTTAAAATGTGAATATATATAAAATAATTTTTTTTTCATAATTTAATACTTAATTAGTAATTTTGCAATATTTATATTAATATAATTCATAATGATATCCTATTCATTTTAACAATCATAAAATGAATAGATAAAAATACAATGTATTTATTATTAAACATCAAGTGATTTCAAAAGTCTATTGCTAATTACAATAAATTGTAGTATAATTTATTACAATATTAATAAGTGATCACAACACATAATTTTATGCAAATATGAAGTTAACGGTAGTAAATATTGCAATTATGCGGTTGTGATATTTTGAAAGGTGGACCTAAATTGATTACACTTTTAAATGTAAATAAGCATTTTGGTAAAAATCATGTTTTAAAGAACATCAACTTAAAAGTAAATTCAGGAGAAAAACTTGTAATCATTGGACCCAGTGGTTCTGGTAAAAGTACTCTTATTAGATGCATGAACTTACTTGAGGAGCCTACTGATGGAAAAATAATAGTGGATGATGTAGAAATTACAGCACCTAAAGCACAAGTTACTAAAGTAAGACAATCTATAGCCATGGTTTTTCAGCAATTCAATCTTTATCCTCATAAAACTGTACTAGAAAATGTGACTATGGCACCAATTCTTATTAAGAAGGTTCCTAAAGAAGAAGCTGAAGAAAGCGGTCTAGCGTATCTAGAGAGAGTAGGGTTAAGGGATAAGGCAAATTATTATCCACTGCAGCTTTCAGGTGGACAGCAGCAAAGGGTAGCTATAGCCAGGGCATTAAATATGAAACCAAAAATAATTCTCTTTGATGAGCCAACATCAGCATTAGATCCTGAAATGATTCAAGAAGTTTTAGATGTTATGGTGGATTTAACTAAAGAAGGGATAACAATGGTTGCTGTAACTCATGAAATGGGATTTGCAAGGCAGGTTGCTGATAGGGTTATATTTGTAGATGGTGGCGAAATTTTAGAAGAAGGATCTCCAGAACATTTTTTCAAAAATCCAACACAGGAAAGAACAAAGCAATTTTTAAGTAAAATAATAAGATAATTTTAGGGGGTTTTATAATGAAAAAAGTTAAAATTGTATCAGTTTTGTTGGCAATGGCAATTGGTATCTCAATGGTAGGCTGCGGAAAGACAAATAGTGCTTCAAGTTCATCTTTACCTAAGGATATTCAAACAATCAAAAACAATGGAGTATTAAAGGTAGGCGTTAAGGTGGATGTGCCTAAGTTTGGATATAAAGATCCAAAGACTTCTAAAATAGATGGTTTTGAAATTGACATAGCTAAAGCTGTAGCAAAAAAAATATTAGGTGATGAAAGTAAAATACAATTTCAGGCAGTAACTGCAAAAACAAGAGGACCATTAATGGATAGTGGTCAAGTTGATATGGTAGCTGCAACATTTACAATAACTGACGAAAGAAAGAAGAGCTATAATTTCTCAGACCCTTATTTTACTGATGGTGTAGCTTTGATGGTTAAAAAAGCATCTGGCATATCAAGCTTAAAAGATCTAAATGGCAAGAAAATAGGTGTTGCACAAAGTTCTACAAGCAAAAAGGCAATTCAGGAGGAAGCAGATAAGCAGGGAGTAAAAGTTTCATTCCTTGAATTCGCTACTTACCCAGAAATCAAAGCTGCCTTGGAATCTGGCAGAGTTGACTGCTTTTCAGTTGATGGCGCAATTTTAAATGGTTATATAGATGACTCAACTACAATTCTAAAAGACAAGTTTAGCCCACAGAACTATGGTATTGCATCTAAAAAGGGAAATGATGAATTAGCAAAACAAATAAACGATACAATAAGTGAAATGAAGAAATCAGGAGAACTTCAAAAACTTATTGAGAAGTGGGGGATTAAATAGTGTCTAGTCCATTTGAATTATTTAAATGGGAGGCTCTGTTTAATGATAAGTCTATTTTCTTACAGGGTTTTTTGACAACTATAGAAGTTTCAATACTAGCGTTAATATTAGCTTTAATATTAGGATTAATATTTGGGATTCTTGGTTCCTCTCATTTTAAAATTACTAAGAAGATAAGTAAAATATATGTAGCATTTTTTCAAAATACTCCACTTGTAGTTCAAATATTTTTTCTTTATAATGGACTTCCACACCTTGGCATAATACTTCCAATATATGCTGTAGGCGTTTTGGGAATAGGAGTATATCATGGCGCATATATTGCAGAGGCAGTAAGGGGAGGCATTGAAGCCGTTCCAAAGGGCCAAATGGAAGCGGCAGTATCACAAGGCTTTAATTATGTTCAGTGCATGGCATATATAATTATACCGCAAGCTATAAAAATTATACTTCCTCCATTAACTAATCAAGCTGTAAGCTTGATAAAAAATACATCTGTTTTAGCTATGGTTGCAGGAGGAGATTTGATGTATCAGGCAGACTCTTGGGCTAGCAATAATCTATACTATGGTCCTGCATATGTTACTACAGGCTTAATGTACCTGGCATTGTGTTTGCCTTTAGCTAGATACGCAAAACGACTTGAAGGAAAGGCTCAGGTGAGAATATGATAAGTGAACTTTTTAAAGCTGAAGTGTTTTTATTCTTATTTAAAGGGCTTTTAACTACTCTATATATAGCCTTAATGACCATAGTTTTCAGTACTTTATTTGGCACATTGCTTGGAATAGCAAGATTTTCTGAAAAGAAGGGGATAAAACACGCTGCCGTTCTCTATATAGAAATTGTAAGAAATACACCTTTACTTTTATTTATTCTTGCAGTTAGATTTATGACTTCAATGCAGCCAATTAATTCTGGAATTACTGCAATGACTATATTTACCACTGCAATAATAGCTGAAATAATAAGAGCAGGGTTAAATTCAATTCCAAGAGGTCAATGGGAGGCAGCTAAATCTCAAGGATTTACTTACTTTCAAACTATGATACATGTTATTTTGCCACAGGCTCTTAAAAATATGCTTCCTCCATTAGTTTCACAGTTTATTACTGTTATTAAAGATACATCATTTGTCTGGGTAGTTGGCATTGAAGAACTTACAGGTAAAGGTATGATAATAATGGGGCAGTATGCAACATCATCGCAAGTGTTTACTTTGTTTGGGATGATAGCAATGACTTATTTTATTATTAACTATGCTTTAAGCTATGCAGCTAATCATAATTTTAAGAAAACAACGTAAAATAAAAAAGTCACTATGAATATCATAGTGACTTTTTATTTATTCTTACAATACAAATTATAATTTATGATAATAGTTTTTAATACTGCATACAATGGAACAACTGCAAAAGCTGCCACTGCACCACCAAGGGCCACTGCACTTATAACTAATATTATGTCTGTTACCGGGTGAATCTTCATAGCTTTTGACATTATAATAGGAACAAAAACTCTTCCTTTTAAAGTTTGCACTACAATAAATACAAGGGCTAATCTTAATATCATTAGCCATCCCATGCTAAAAGCAATAATAATAGGTATAATCATTGATATAAAAAAGCCAACAAAAGGAATAAAGGCTAAAATAAAGGTTATTGAAGATAATACTAAAGAATTTGGAAGTCTTATTATCTTATAGCCTATAAAAATCATAATGCTAAGAGATAAGGCTACTTTAGCCTGACCATTTACATAAGCAGTTAAAGTGGCATCACTTTCACTGATAATAAAATTTAAGAAACTACTGTATTCCTCTGGAAATAATGATTTGATTTTATATTTAATACTGTTCCCATCCTTTAATAAAAAGAATAATAAAACAATAATTAAAGGTATTTTATAAAATGTGCTTACTATGGAGTTGATTGCAGCTATAATATATTTTCCTATTACAACCATGTATTTTTCAGCTAATCCTGCTAACATTATATAAATTTCCTTTATACTTATATATTGATTTAAATTTACTAGTATTCCATTAAGTTGATTTACCTGTGCAGGTATACCTTTAAGGTAATTAAGTATTGCTTTAAATTGGTATAGTAGATCTGAATAAAAGTAGAATAATATTCCTGAAGTTATAAAGAGGCTTATAGTTAATGTTAATGCAGAAGATAGACTTTTATTGTCAGTTTTTTTTATAAAATGCTTATTAATAGGCTTTAGCAAATAATAAAAAAATGTGGAGAACAAAAGAGGTATAATAAAAGAACTATTTATTACCTTTAAAAATCTATGTAAAAAATACATTTTACTTAAGAAAGTTAAAGCTAGAAGAACTAAATTAATAATTAATAATACCTTAACAGGATGTTTCTCTATCATAAAAATAAGCTCCTTTATTTATAGAAGTAAAATTTACTTTTATAAATCATATTAAGTATATTTTTAACAGCATAGTTTTAAATATGCATAAAGGCCTTATCATTCAACTACAATTAGTAATTTGAAGTATAAGGCCTTTATAAAAATAAAATTCAATATCTCATAAACCTAAATATGAAGTCATAATAGTAATCTCCGAACATATTTGTGCATCCATAATCAATAAGAACATTACAATTATCAAGCTTTCCCCATGAACCGGCAGATCTTATATCATTGTAGTAAAGAAAAAATTTACTGGTGTAGTAATTTATTTCACTAAATGAGTTAGGTTCTGACCTTATAGTTCTTAAGTCAACGAATCTGGATTTTGTAATTTTCTTAAATGGAATAGCTCTTCTCATAATCAGCATTTTGGGTCTAAACCACAAAATAGGGCATAAATATTTACTAAAGTTTTTATCAGCATGGGTAAACACATAGTACTCTACTGAATTTTGATAAATTCCTTCATCGCCTTTTGCAACCTTCACTACTAAGTTTTCATTTAAAGCATATACTTTTCTGCTTATTCCTTCTCCAAGATATTTATATCTCTGTGAAATCTTTTTTAAATCAAGAGAATAAATGCTTTCAAAATATTCATTTACAGTCAAATTTTCACCCCGGTAAAAATTACTTATGTAATATGATATTAAGGAAAGCACTTTATTGACACTTTTAAATGTCCTTACCTGTACAAACTACAGGCATAACAATGGTAAATACAGAACCATGCCCCAGTAAGCTTTCTGCAGTAATACTTCCATCATGGGCTTCAACTAGAGTTTTTGTAATTGTCAGCCCTAAGCCTGAACCACCAGTATGAACATCCCTGGATGAGTCACTTCTATAAAATCTGTCAAATATATGAGGTAAATCTTCTTCGCTTATTCCAATACCAGTATCTGAAATTTTAACAATGGCATTTTCACCTTCAGCTTTTAAATTTATAATTACAGTTCCATTTACATTAAGATACTTATAAGCATTAAAAATTACATTATGCATTATTTGCTTAAGTTTATCCTTATCCATAATTACCCACATATTATTTTCAATTTCCTTCTTTAATGAAAAATTATTTTTATAGAACAGGGGCTTAAAAGTGCAAACTATTTTCTCCATTTCTTCAGATAAGTTGAATTTACTTTTATTTAAATTCAATTTAGATTCCTCAAGTTTTGACAAATCTCTAAGATTATCTACTAATTTGTTTAACCTTTCAATTTCTTCATAAAAGCTTTCAAATCTTTCGGTAGTGGGTTCCCAGATTCCATCAATTAATGCCTCAATATGAGTTTTTAAAGTAGTAAGTGGAGTGCGTATTTCATGTGCCATATCTGATGTCATTCTTTTTCTATAAATCTCTTGATGGTTAAGAGTTTCAGCTAAATAATTAATAGAAAGAGATAAGTCCTCTATCTCTTTTGTACTGCTGCCTACATCAGATCGCAATTGAAGGTTTCCGTGCCTCATTTCATTAGCAGTATGTGTTATCTTAACTAAAGGTTTTGAAATCTGGTTTGAAATCATAATGCTCAGCAATAAACCAAAGGATAAGGCTATTACAGCAGAAATGACAAAGGATTTATTAAGTGTCATTATAAAGGTCACGGCACCTGATGTCATTAAGGAACTGCTAAAATAGCCACAGATTATAGCGCCAGCTTTTTTATTGCTTTTAATCAAATCATGCTTTTCTTCAGTGTAATCTCCACTGCCACCACTATTTAAATTATGCATTCTTGAGCCCATCATGCCACTCATGGTATTCATTCCATTTAAATTAGGCATTCCAGAAGTATAAATTTGGCTGCCATGGCTATCTTGAATTTCAATATACATATTTTCCAGCTGTGAATATCTTTGCAGCTGCTGCACTGCGGAATCTGAAAGTTTATTATTCTCATCATATAATTCGCTTGCCATAGTAACTACTTTGTTAATCTTGGTGTTATGCTCGTCTTTTAAATAGGCATTAAATATTTTATTTATCATAATGTTTGATATCAAACTTGCAATAATTATGGAACCAAGTACAGCTGTAAGAAACCCTAAAGATAATTTTTTTCTCAAAGAAAACCTCACTAATTATTCCCCCCAAATTTATAACCCAACCCATAAATGGTATGAATATATACCGGTTCTCTTGGATTATCCTCAATTTTCTGCCTGATGTTTTTTATGTATGTATCGATATTTCTATCGGTACCCTCATAATCATATCCAAAAGCTTTTTCTACTAGTTTTTCTCTAGAAAATACTTCACCAGGGTTTGAAATAAGAACTGCTAAGACTTTAAATTCATTAACAGTAAAAAGCAAAGCGCTTCCATTTTTCTTAACAACCATTTTTTTTATATCAACATTAATATCACCATTATTAAAGGACAAATGCTCAGCTAATACATTGTCCCCCCTATATGTTCTTCTTAGCAATGCTTTTACTCTGCTGACCAGTTCTCTAGTACTAAAAGGCTTTGTAATGTAATCATCGGCACCAATGGCAAGGCCTTCTATTTTATTATCTTCATCGGCTTTAGCAGTCAGCATAATTATTGGGACTTGTGAGTGAGTTCTTATGTTCTTACATACCTCTTCACCTGAAACTTTGGGCAGCATTAGGTCTAGTATAACAAGGTGTATTGTTTGAGCATTGATAATATTTAATGCGCTTACTCCATCTAATGCTGTAATAACATCATAGCCTTCTTTAAGTAAATATGCCTCAATAACATCCAATATTTTCTGTTCATCATCCACAACTAAAATTCTCATATTTTCATTCAAAGTGATCACCCCTATAATTAAGTGCTTATTCTATAATTAAGTATATAATAATAAAACTAGAGGGGAAACCTCTAGTTGATTATTTTTTACCAGAAATAATAGTTTTTCTTTTTAAGTATTCATCTTCCGAAATTTCACCATTAGCAAACTTCTCATCTAATATTTTAAGAGCACTATTTGAACTATTATTATACTTTTTAAACAGCTTTACTATAATGAAAATGATAGCTGCTAGGATTACCAGTCTAATACCCATGCTAATTAATATAAAGCTGCTATTGAATCCGCCAAAGCCTCTTCCAAAGCCTCCGCCGAAGCCACCAAAACCAAATCTTCCACAAAACATATAAATCCCTCCTAAACAAATTTATTATTTACTATGTTTTAATTATAAGATGAAATTATGGAGGAATTATGTGGATTTCAATAAAACTAAATATATTGAGATCTTCTAATATATAAAGTGTAATTATGATCTAATAATCTTTTATGATATAAATTCAAATTAATATCATATTCATTTAAATAGGAATTCACATTCATCTTACTATTAAAGGAGGAGGAGACAAACACAATTAATGTATCATTTTTTACAATAAAATATTGCCTCTTATATAAATCAATTATATCTCTTAACGACTCAATTGAAATGGTAATAATATCAGAGTTATTATTATCTAGAATAATATTATTTTGAAGAAAATCCGAATAAAGCATGGCATCTTTAATAGTTAATAGTATTTGTTCAGAATTTTTCCATGGCTTTTCGATAAATCTGTAAATAGCACCATTATTAATGCAGGACAGTATGGATGAAATTTGATTTATTTCTACTAAAAATATTCGAACAATGTATGGATATTTATGTTTAATAGTATGAAGTAAATCTAAGCCAGTTTTACCAGGTAAAATCATGTCTGCAGCAACCACATCAACTTTATTATGAATAAGAATATCTAAAGCTTCATCAACTGTTTTTGCAAAATACAACCTATAATCTTTATTCTTAAAGACAGTATCTAGCTGCTTAAGAATATTCTTATCGTTATCAACAAATAAAACAGCCTTTTTATCAGCCATAATTATCACCATCCTCCATAATTAAAAATTCAGATACTTTTAAATTTGCTAATTTTTAACCCCTTAAGTTTTCTTAAACTTTTAATAAGGAATAAAGAATTGATTTTTTTCTGCACAAGGTTTTCTTTTTGGATAAAATCTATAGGTATTTGAAGTACTCTAAATTTAAGAAGCTTTGATATGTATAACATCTCCAAATCCATTGGAGTACCAGTATCCTGTTTTAAAAGTGACAGTATATAATTTGAAGTTGTTGAATTCATTCCAATTAAACCATTTTCAGAATAAGTTATTCCTTCAGGAAGCATGGAGTTGATTAAGGATTTGCTAATAAGATTAATATTATTTTTTAAGGAATCAGCTGGCTTTGAATTATTTAAATTTGATCCAATAATCATATCAAAGTAACCAAATTTTAAAATATTTATTATTTTTGATATATCAGCAATATTATATTGCTTATCTGTATCTATGAATATCATTATTTGTGAATCAATAGAACGCAGTGAATCTAAGTAATTATCAGACTTCACATAATTTAAACTAAAGCTTGAGTTACTGCCAGCATCATCAAAACTTTCATTATTTTTAAACTTATTTATTAAATCTTCAATATTATTATGATTATTTATGTCAACTAAAAAAATAAATATATTATTTAAACTTTTTTCAATTAAAATCTTAACGTTTTCAATTAAGGACAATAAATTACTAAACTGCACATTCATATCATAAATTGGCAATACTAGCGCTATACCAGCTTCAACATTTGGATATCCAGGGTGAATAAGGGACTGAATGTATTTTATAATTTCCTCAGGATAATTCTGTCTCCAGATAAGCATACTTATTTGTCCAAATCCATTAACTTTAGCAAAATCTAAGTATTCAGAGGGAGAGGGTAAGTCATAAATTATTAATAGAGGCAGCCACGGATTTACAGAACGCAGAATATTACTAATTTCAATATTTTTAGCTGCTTCGTTGAAATCTACTATAGCTGCATCATAATTTAATAGTTTAATAGCATGTAAATGATCAGGATTAATGAAATCAATAGAATAGAAACTTAATAATGAAGAAAAGGTAATTTTTCTAAAATTATCTGTAATTATTAGGATCTTTTCACTCAAAGTAAACGCCCCCAAATATTATTTATATAAATATTATACTACAAAAATAATTAAAAAGTTAATTAATGGAAGCATATTTAAAATATCTATTATGTAATATAATACTATAAAAATTTTACAGGAGGTAAAATTTTTACCTTTGAACAGAGTCAGATGATAGTTTACCTGTAGTATAAAATCCATAGAGAATAGTGATTGCTGCTGCCAGGTATGGAATTATTATGCATATGTAATTTGGGAAAAGAGGTCGTATCAAATTATCTTCAAAAATCATTTTGAAAGAAGTATGGGCTAAGATTGAACCACCAAAATAAACTGTCATAGGGAATTTAACCATAAGCTTGGCCACATACTGACTTCCATAAAAAATAATTGGGATATTTAGGATGAGACCAAAGATGATAAGTCCAATTTGTCCGCCAGCTGATGCTGCAATAGCTATTACATTATCTAAACTCATTGTTGCATCTGCAACAACAATACTAATTACAGCATTTAAAAATTTACCAGAAGGCTTTACAGCTGCATCTGATTTGTTATCATCATCTTTAATTAAATTCCAGGTTATTTTAACAAGAAGTATGCCGCCAAAAAGTTTAATAGGAAGCCACTGAATTAATAATATATATGTTATTATACAGGCAAAAAATATTCTTAGTATTACAGCTGTTGTAACTCCAATCATTGAGGCCTTTTTTGCATATTTATGAGGAAGGTTTTTAATTGCAAGAGCTATAACTCCAACATTATCCCCACTTAATACAATATCAAGTATTGATATCTGAAGAACACCTATTATGATTTTTGCAATATTCATATGATAATCATAACTCCTTTATATTGAATTTATCAACCTATTTTAGTATAACCAAAATTGGAATGCATTTCAAGTTTATATGTAAATGTTTTCTGATTGAAATTTATTCTCATTTAATAGGTGCTAATAATAAAAAAATATGTTATAATAAAATATATTTTATAATAACACATATCTTTATAAATTTACATTTCATTCATTGTAATGGTAAGGAAAGAGAGGATATAAAATGCAACTGGAATACTTTAAGTACTTTTATGATGTAGCAAATGAGAAAAGCATTTCTAAGGTAGCTTTAAAATCTCATATCTCTCAATCTGCTTTAAGTAAGCAAATTCAAAAGTTAGAGGACTCTTTAGGGGTTAAACTCATGGAGAGAAGTAATAAAGGTATAGAACTAACTGAAGCAGGGAAAATTGCTTTAAAATATTCGGAAAATATATTGAAAAATTATGTTAGGCTGGGAGAGGTTTTACAAAGTTATATTTTAAATGATAACGTGGTTAAAATTGACGCCTGCTGGTCAATGGCAGCGTATATTATGCCTGCAATTATTTATGAAATGAAGAAAAAGTTCACTGACTATAGTTTTCAGATTACTTCAAATAATTGTGAAAAGATTGAAGATAATATTTTACAGGATGTCAGTGATGTTGGAGTGGTGTACAGGCTACCTGAAAATAAGTCTATAGTTCACCATAAACTAAGCTGCGATAAGTTCGCTTTAGTAAGTGGGGGTGATATAAATATACCAGAAAATATAAAATTAAATGACATATTTAATTATCCAATGATTATGTTAAGCGGCAATCCAGGTATAATACATGCTGTAAATGCTAAACTAAGAGAAATAGATAGAAATTATAAAGACTTAAACGTGGTTTTTACTGTAGATTCAGTTGAATCCATAAAATATTCACTAAAAAAGGGGCAGGGCATTGCAATTCTACCTTATATGGCTGTAAAAGAAGAAATTGAAAATGGTATTTTAAGAGAAACAATAGTTGAAAATTTAAATATGGAATATAATATTCATCTTATATATAAGAAACAGCCTAGCGTCAAAATAAAAAATTTTGTTGAGGTATTTAGAAAGGTTTGTAAGTCCGCTATGGAATAAAAGGAACACATATGCTATTTTGTTGTGGCATATGTGTTCCTTTTTTATCAATATTTTCTATTCAACAACTTTTTTACTATACTATTTAACATTTTACTATTATCATCCTGTGGAAGTCTATCTATTAAGTTAAAAGCCTTATTTGAATATTTAGATGCTAGTTTATTACACTCATAAATACTTCCTGAATTTTTAACTATCTTTATAATGACGTTAATATCTTCATCAGAGAAAAAAGGTTTGTCCAATAAATCATGAAAAGCAGTTTTATTCGCTGCCATTGTATAAATTATAGGTAGTGTAAAAATGCCTTGTTTTAAATCATTAGCTGTGGATTTCCCCAAAACAACATTGTCTGAAGAATAATCAAGTACATCATCTATAATTTGAAAGGCCATTCCAATATTATGGCCAATGTGCCAAAGTTGTCTAGAAAGCTTTTCACTGCAATTACTTACAGAAGCACCAGTGTAAAAGCTAAGTGAAAAAAGCTCAGCAGTTTTTGCAGATATTCTATCTAAATATGACTTAACTGATAAATTCTTGTTAAATCTTGAATTAAGTTGAGTTACTTCACCTAAACATATTCTTGACATAGAATTACTATCAATATTAATTTGCTTAAGAGATGAATTTTCTGATAGTAATTTAAAACAAATACCAAATAAAAAATCACCAATATAAACGGCATAATCCTTTCCATATTTGGACTGTATTGTTTCACTGCCTCTCCTGAGTTTAGAATCATCTATAATATCATCATGAACAAGAGTTGCCATATGTAACATTTCTATTACTGCAGCTAATGAGCAGGCCTTATCTCTATTCACTTCACCGAAACGGGAAGATATAAGGACAAAAGCAGGTCTAAGCAACTTTCCTCCTGAATAAATCAGATCTAAAATTGAATTTTCAATAATTTTGTCCTTACATCTAACGTTCTTTTCCATTATTTCAACTACATAATTTAAATCATTTTTTATAGTTGGATATTCATCCCAAAACTTGTCCATTTAACCATCCTCTAAAATTTTTTATTTTGTATTATTTAAATAGGGAATTCTTTTAACATAAGTAATAGCATAGTTTGCAGTTATTCCTATGAATATACCGGTAACAATACCTGTAATATTAAGTATTGGTAAATATAGAGCTATATTAATATTTTGTATAACTAAAGCTGCTACAAGAATTTGACCTACATTATGAAAAACTGCACCAGCAGCACTTACGCCTATAATACTAACTCTATGGGACCCGATTTTTTTTACTAAACACATTATGAAAAAGCTTAAAATCGCACCACTTATGCTATATAGAAAACTAGTTAGAGTTCCAGCAAATAATGTTGATAGTATTACTCTTAATATTATAATTAAAAAAGTTTCACTATATGATAAAGTATAAAGGCCAATAACAGTAATTAAATTAGGGAGACCAAGTTTTGCACCTGGAGCAATAAAAGGAACTGGAAGCATTGACTCAATAATATACAGCACTAATGCCTGGGATACTAATAAAGAAATATAAACCATTTTCTTTGTGCTTTTCATATGATCACCTCATTAATTTGCCAGTATATCAACTTTTGATTTATTGCTGCCCTTAATTTCAATAACTAATTTGTGAGGTAAGCAGGCAATAGTTTGCCCAGGCATATTTATAGTTCCTTCTTTTATACATACCTTATCCTTACAATCTGCATCTATAATAGATATTTTATTGTTTTCAACTTTAATTATATTATATCCTAAATCTGTTTTAATTTGAAAACTTTCTTCACCTTTATGATCACTAAGGTTTATTTCTTTATAAAGTTTCCCTGATACCGTAATTTCGGCGTACGTTTCAGAATAGTGTTTACTTCTTTTAAATAAAATGATGCCTTCGGGTATAAGAGAAATAATTATCAAAAATACTATTATTATAAAGTCCCATTTTTTCATACATATACCTACTTTTCACTGGATAATAGAGAATTAAATTATTAGTTTATAACTATAACAAAGATTTTCTACTAATGTAGAAAATCTTTGTAAAATCATACTTACATACCAATTGAATTTTGCTTATAAATTGGGGTTTGTTTTCCACGAATTAAATTGTTCCACCATTTAGATATTATTGGCAGAATATAATAATCTAATCCAAAGGATCTACCTGAACCACCCATTAATGCGATAGCTGCAAAAATATACCAAAGTATTTCTTTACCGGCCATAGCGGATAATATAAAGTTTAGGCATAAGAAAATTGATGCCAAACTGCATAAGAAAGTTAAAAATCCACCAATTAGTGCTAAACCTAGGGCAACTTCACCAAGTACTACACAAACCTGGAAAAAGTGAGCATATGGTGCTATAAAAGTGTTCATGAATGATGTAAAGAATTCAGGTGGCTGACTTAACAATGGAACAGTTTGTGTTGCAGCCTGCTGTGCAGTATTGCTTGCTGCTTCCGAAGCTCCAGATGCAGCAGCAGTTTTTACTATATAAATATGATCAGCTTTTAGCCATCCTTGCTGTATTTTTCCAATACCTTCTATTAACCACATAATTCCTACATAAAGTCTTAATACAACAAGCCATAGAGTTGAAGATTTAGCTGATAGATGTCCACCCATAATTGAACGTTTTTCTTTCATACTGAAGAATTCATGATTTAAATATTTAAAAATTAAATTAAAGCCGCCAATTCCAAATAGATAATGCATATTAACTAAGTGCTTCATTACCATTGCAAAGAAACCTGACATGTTCATGCCGCCAACGTGGGCAACTCCATACTTTCCACCAATGGATACCATAAAGCCATGATAGTTTGACTTGAATTTAACTTTTTCTTTATGTTCCATATCTGCACAAATGTTAGCGACTATAGTATCAGCTGTTTGTAAAGCTGTTTCAACAATTTGAGGAATTCCTTTGGAATTAGTCTCTTCATAGTATGCAATGTCACCAACTATATATACATTTTCATTTGATGTAGACTGCATGTACTCATTTGTCTGCAATCTGCCTCTTTTTCCCATATCTACTCCAATAGAAGCAGCTTCATCATTGCCTTGAACCCCACAAGTCCATATAAGTGTATTAGTAGGTATTTCAGTTCCATCTTTTAATTTTATAGCATTTGGAGTAACTTGAATAATTGGTGCATTTTTTCGTAATTCAATATTCTTTTTATTCATGTAACTTTCTGCTTTTTCAACTAATGGCTTGTCTAGCATATTTAGTATTGAAGGAAGTGCCTCAACTACCATTAATTTAACTTCAGATTCATCTACATTATATTCTCTGCTTAAAGTTGTTTTCCACTCCAATATTTCACCAACAGTTTCTATCCCTGTAAATCCACCGCCAGCTACTATAAATGTAAGCATTTCTTTTCTTAGCTTTTCGTTTCTTTCCTTACTAGCTTTTTTAAACATATCTTCAATGTGTTTATGGATTTTAATTGCATCTTCAAGTGACCAAAGTGAAAAACCATTTTCTTTCACTCCAGGAACACCGAAGAAGGCGGGTTCACTACCTGTTCCTACTATTAAGTAGTCATAGTGATATTCTCCATATTCAGATTTAAGAAAATTATTTTCAACATCAACCTTTACTATATTTTCAGTAACTACATTTACTTTGGATAGATTGAATATTTTTCTTAAATCTACCATTACTGAGTCAGCATCAACTCTTCCACCAGCAATTTCATGAAGTTCAGTCATTAAAGTATGATAGGGATTTCTATCTATCAATGTGATTTCAACATTATCATCCTTCTTATACTTTTTACTTAACTTCTTAGCTGCATGGACTCCACCGTAGCCAGCGCCTAAAATTACGATTTGAGTTTTTTTTGGCATAGTACCACCCCTTAAATTTACTATTGTTCATAATGATTTTATATACTTTTTAACAAATTGTCTACTATGTTAAAAAAATACACTATTAAAAAATTCAATTGTTATGAAAATTTTTTTCATTTTAAATTAAGCTATTATGTCATTTTTACAGGTATAGTAGATATTTAACACTAGTATAAAATCGAATACAGTATAACTTAATGTAATGGTAGAAAATGAAAGTTATGATATATAATAGGGATGTAAACATTTAATAAAGTTAAATTAATAACATTATTAATGTCAATACATTATATTACAAGGGGGAAGAAATATGAATAAAAAACGTATTTTAGGGATTATAGCAGCTGCTGCTTTAACATTTTCAATACTAAGCGGCTGTGGATCTAAGTCAGCCACTCAAACATCCAGTACTGCTGGAAAGTACAAAGATGGTACTTACAAAGCAGCATATGATAAATTTGATGCACATGGATGGAAAGCTCAAGTAACAATTGACGTTAAAGACGGTAAAATTGCTACTGTTAATTTTGATTATGTAGATAAAGATGGAAAGCTTAAATCAAAGAATACAGCATATGAGTCAGCTATGAAAAAGGTAAATAAAATTGGACCAGCTGAATATACTGTAACTCTAGATAAAGCATTAGTAGACAAGCAGGATGTATCACAAGTCGCTGCAGTAACTGGAGCAACAGAATCCACGAAGAACTTTAAAGATTTAAGCACTGAAGCTCTTGCAAATGCAGCAAAAGGAGATGCAACTGAAGCAGTTCTTAAACAATATAAAGATGGTACATACAAAGCCGAATATAAAGATTTTGACAGCCACGGCTGGAAAGCTCAAGTTGAAGTTGTAATCAAAGATGGTTCAATATCAACATCAAAATTTGATTATGTGAATAAGGATGGAAAACTTAAATCTCAGGACGCAGCATATGAAACATCTATGAAAAAGGTAAATAACATTGGACCTGCAGAATATACAGCTACTTTAAGCAAAATATTACCTGAGAAACAAAATATAGCAGAAGCTCCAGCTGCTTTAACAGGAGCAACAGAATCACTTTCTGACTTCAAAACATTAGCAGCAAGTGCTCTTGAAAGTGCTTCCGAAGGTAAAACAGAAACTGTAAAAGTAGATTTACCAAAGGCAACTAAATAATAGAAACTAATTAAATATTAATAGGGGTAATTTCGTATTATGTACAGAATTACCCCTATATTTTAAATTATATTATATTGCTTCTATTAAGTTGATGGAACACAACAGAAGGAAAATTCAAAATTGACGATTCCAGCTTTACTGTTAAAAATTAAATATATTTAGGCTTTGAGTTTATCTCGAAGCCTTTTATATGTATTTTTTTAGTGTTAAACTTAGATTAAAGTTTTTGCATAATTTTAGGAAAAAATATTTAAATTAATTAATCAAAAAGTTAGAGAGGTATTTTATGGCATATAAAGATTTACAAGATTTTATAGACAAGCTTGACCAAAATAAAATGATAAAATATATAGATACTGAAGTTGATGCTGAATTAGAAATTACTGAAATTACAGATAGAATATCTAAGGCTGATGGTCCTGCATTATTTTTTAAAAATGTTAAAAATTCTAAGTATCCAGTTCTGATTAATAGTTTTGGAAGCTTTGAGAGAATGAATTTAGCTTTGCAGGTTAACAATTTAGATGAAATTGCCCATGAGATAGGTGATTTTATGGAGATGTCTAATTATATAGGATTGCTTAACAAAGTAAAATCCGTGCCTAAATTAGCAAGATTGGCCCTGATTTTTCCAAGAAAGGTTGAGAAAGCACCATGCCAGGAGATTATTGATGAAGAACCAGACTTAAATACTTTACCTATTTTGAAATGCTGGCCGGAAGATGGTGGAAAATTCATAACATTACCATTAGTAATAACCAGAGATCCTGAAACAGGTATGCAAAATATGGGCATGTACAGACTGCAGGTTTATGATAATAAAACCACGGGAATGCACTGGCATCTTCATAAAGATGGGAGAGAAATATATGATAAATATAAAAAGTTGGGAGGAAGAATGCCTGTATCAGTTGCTATTGGCAGCGATCCTGCAACTATTTATTCAGCTACTGCACCGCTTCCTAAAATGATAGATGAGATGCTTTTTTCAGGCTTTTTAAGAAAGTCTCCGCTTCCAATTGTAAAATGTAAAACCAATGACATATATGTTCCTGCAAATGCTGAATTTGTTTTGGAAGGATATGTAGACGTAAATGAGGAACTAAAACTTGAAGGACCCTTCGGAGATCATACAGGATATTATTCTTTAGCTGATATGTATCCGGTGTTTCACTTAACAGCTATAACACATAAAAAGAAAGCAGTTTATCCTGCTACAGTTGTTGGAAAGCCACCAATGGAAGATTGCTATTTAGGAAAAGCAACTGAAAGAATATTTCTTCCCCTTATTAAAATGGAATTCCCTGAAATTATAGATATTAATTTTCCTTTGGAAGGAGTTTTTCATAATTGTATAATTGTATCAATCAAGAAAAGGTACCCTGGACATGCTAAAAAAATTATGAATTCTTTATGGGGAATAGGCCAAATGATGTATACTAAAATGATTATTGTAGTGGATGAACAGGTTAATGTTCATGATTTGTCAACGGTGGCTTGGAAGGTATTTAATAATATTGATGCTAAAAGGGATGTAGTAATTTCAGAAGGACCACTGGATGCTTTAGATCATGCCTCCAATCTTCCTCACTACGGCAATAGAATGGGGATAGATGCTACAAAAAAGTGGACAACTGAGGGACATACTAGACCATGGCCTAATGATATTGAAATGAATCAGGATATTAAGGAAATGGTTAGCAGGAGGTGGCAGGAATATGGTTTTAAAGAAGATTAAAGATTATGGAAAGCTTGTTATGTTTTCACATACAATTTTTTCATTTTCATTTGCATTGTTTTCAATGCTTTTAGCAGCCAATGGATTACCTAGTGTCAGAATAACATTTTGGATAATCATAGCCTTTATAGGTGCACGAACAGGTGCAAATGCAATTAACAGGGTAATTGATATGAATATAGATGGCAAAAATCCAAGAACCGCAGACAGACAGCTGCCAAGAGGACTTATAAATAGAACTGAAGTATTAATTTTTGTGATGTTTTGTTTTATACTTCTATCCATAGCTGCATATATGCTTAATCCATTATGCTTTAAACTTTTACCAGTGGCACTAGTTCTGTTGATTGGGTATTCTTATACAAAAAGATTCACATGGGCGTGTCACATTATATTAGGAATTACCTGTGCTGCAGCTCCAGTTGGAGCTTGGATTGCGGTGGCAGGTAATATATCCTGGGCATGTTTAATTTTAGGAGCGGCCAATGCACTTTGGGTTTCAGGTTTTGATATTATTTATGGGGCCCAGGATGTTGAATTTGATAGAAAAAATGGTCTTTATTCTATTCCTGCTTACTTTGGGGTGGAAAACGCTTTGAAAATATCCTCTTTATTTCATACAGTTTCAGCCATACTGTTAATTTCTATCTACTTTATAGAAAAAATGAGCTGGCTATACGCTATCGGTCTTATCATTATCGTCATTTTATTAACAGCAGAACATAAAATGGTTTCCCCGAATAATCTTAAAAATGCAAAATTGGCATCTTATAATATAAATGAATTAGTTAGTATTGCTTTTTTGATTTTCAGTATATCTGATATATTAATTCTGAGGTGAAGGTTATGGAAAAAATTATTGTAGGAATTACAGGTGCCAGTGGCAGTATTTATGGAATAACATTAGTAGAACAGCTATTGAAAAAACAAATAGAAGTTCATATGGTTTGCACTGATAATGGCAAGAAAGTAATAGAATATGAATTGGAAAAAAGCTATGAAAATATAATTAACGGGTTTGAAAATAATTATATGAATTTTAAATTACATAATATTGATGATATGTTCTCATCTATTGCCAGTGGATCATTTAAAACATCTGGTATGGTAATTGCCCCTTGTTCCATGGCAACTTTAGGTGAAATATCAACGGGTGTTTCAAAAAATTTACTTGGTAGAGCTGCTGATGTTTGCATAAAAGAAAAAAGGAAATTAGTACTTGTACCAAGAGAAACGCCATTTAATACAATACATTTAAAAAATATGTTAAATTTAAGTAAAATAGGAGTTACTATACTTCCAGCTATGCCGGGATTTTATAATAAACCAAAATCACTTGAAGAAATTATAAATTTTATGGTAGGGAGAATATTGGATGAATTTGATATAGATAATGATTTATTTAATAGATGGGGAAAGTAAACACTTTCATTTATGAAAAGGGTGATTTTTAATGATTGTAATTAATGATTTAACAGTGAAGTACAAAGACAGAAACAATATGGTTACAGCTCTTAATAAAATAAATATCTCTCTTAAAAAGGGAGATATTTATGTATTTATTGGTCCTTCTGGATGTGGGAAATCTACATTACTTCATGTACTTTCAGGTATTATAAAGGATTATGAAGGTGGTGTTTTAATAGAAAATGGCGGTATAGACGTGAGAAATCAAACAATTGGATTGGTGCAGCAAAGCTATGGGCTGCTACCCTGGAAAACTGTTTATAACAATATTATATTGGGGGCAAAAATTAAATGCAGCCAAAATAAATTCAGAGATATTCATCAGGATGAAAATTATGCTGAGAAAATAATGAGTGAGCTTAATATTCAACATTTGAGAAATAGATATCCTCATCAAATAAGCGGAGGTCAAAAACAGAGAGCAGCAATAGCCAGGGCGCTGGTATTAAAACCTGACTTACTGCTTATGGATGAGCCTTTTTCAGCATTAGATGCAATAACAAGAGAAAATCTTCAAAAATTGTTTTTAGATTTATGGAAGAAATATAAATTAACAACTGTATTTATTACCCACAGCGTTGAAGAGGCATTGTACCTTGGTAAAAATATAATTATAATGAGTTCCTCCCCTGGAAAAATACTTGAAAATATTGAAAATCCATTATTTTGCATGGAAAACATAATGGAAAAGGTAGAATATTACAAACTTTCCAGTAAAATTAGAAGTATTTTAAAAAGGGGAATGAACAATGAAAATCAAAGCGGGTATTAAAAATTTTTTTTACGGATTTATTATAGTAAATGTCTTGTGGTATATAGTGGCAAAATTGGTTATGCTTCCAGTTATTCAAAACCCTTTAATGGTGTATGAAAATATTATAACTAACTTTTATTCAACCATGTTTATTCATATTATTTACAGCCTGGTTAGAGTAATTTCTGGGGTATTTATTTCTCTAATAATAGGTATGTCTATTGGCTTAATAATGGCCAGATATAGAGCTATTGAGAAAATATTAAGTCCAATAGTTTATTTTACATATCCAGTACCTAAAATAGCATTGCTGCCTGTAGTAATGTTATTATTAGGATTAGGAGAACTATCTAAAATAACCATGATTTTTCTTATAGTAGTTTTCCAAATTATTATTTCAACAAGAGATGCGGTAAAATCTATTCCCAAGGAAACCTATAATGGACTAATTTCTCTAGGTGCCAGCAAATTTCAAATTTTTAATAATATAATTATGCCTAATATTGCTTCAGAAATTTTAACTACTATTAGAATTTCCCTAGGTACAGCAATTTCAGTGTTATTTTTTACTGAAACCTATGGAACAGAATATGGTATGGGGTATTTTATAATGGACGCATGGATGAGAGTAAATTATCTTGATATGTACAGCGGCATAGTTATGCTTAGTATATTGGGTTTAATTCTATTTGCTTTTGTAGATATTGCGGAAAATTTAATATGTAAATGGAAACTTTAGCTTAATAATGGATTTATTTTTATTTTTGATATAAAATTATAAATTGGAGTAAATTTAGTTTAGATATTTAAATATTATAGTAAATATTGAAAGGAGATATAAAGTGAAATTAAATAAAGTTCACCATATAGCGATTATATGTTCAGATTATACTAAATCAAAGGATTTTTATACAAACATATTAGGACTAAAGGTAATTAAGGAGACTTATAGGAGAGAAAGGCAGTCATACAAACTTGATATGGCAGTGGGAGACAATTATCAAATAGAATTGTTTTCATTTCCTAATGCACCTAAAAGGTTAACTTATCCAGAAGCGTGCGGCTTAAGGCATTTAGCTTTTGAAGTGGATAATATTGAAAGTATTGTAAAGGAACTATCAAGTAAAAAAATAAAAGTAGAACCTACACGATTAGACGAAATAACTGGAAGGAAATTTGTTTTTTTTAACGATCCTGATAATTTACCAATAGAATTATATGAAAAATAAAAGGATGAAATTATGAAAAATAAAAATTTAATTGAATTAGACAAGGAAACAAAACAGGAATTAATTTCTGAAATTATGGCTTATTTTTTAAAAGAAAGAGAAGAAGA
Organism: Clostridiaceae bacterium; assembly: GCA_029256485.1. The sequence goes on along the minus strand of JAQSXU010000002.1, from coordinate 120,558 downwards.
AATAGGCGACTTAGCTGCATCTATAATGTTAAAATACATTACTGAAAAGATAGGACCTGCCTTTTATAATAAAGGTATAAGAGATGCTATAGCATATATGAATGATAGAGTTGATGATATGTACGGACTTGAAAAATAGTAATTATAAGGAGAAAATAAATGGGAAAAATTTTAGTTTTAGCAGAAAAACCTTCTGTAGGAAGAGATTTAGCAAAGGTGTTAAAATGTAATCAAAAGGGTAATGGATGTTTAATGGGCAGTAAATATATAGTTACCTGGGCCTTAGGACATTTAGTTACCTTAGCAGACCCAGAAGTATATGATGAAAAGTACAAAAACTGGAAAATGGAAGACTTGCCCATGCTGCCTAAAACGATGAAGCTGGTTGTTATTAAACAAACTGGTAAACAGTTTGCTGCTGTAAAAGCTCTTTTAGGAAGAAATGATGTAGATGAATTGATTATTGCAACGGATGCTGGACGTGAGGGAGAATTAGTTGCTAGATGGATTATTGAAAAGGCTGGATTTAGGAAACCTATTAAAAGGCTTTGGATATCTTCTCAAACTGATAAAGCTATTAAAGAGGGATTTGCAAAGCTGAGGCCTTCAAGGGAATACGATAATCTATATATGTCAGCACAATGTCGTTCTCAAGCAGACTGGCTGGTAGGTTTAAATGTAACAAGAGCGTTAACATGTAAATACAATGCTCAGTTATCTGCAGGAAGAGTCCAAACACCAACTTTAGCTATGATTGTTGAAAGAGAAGAGGAAATAAAAAGATTCAAACCCAAGGATTACTACAGTGTTATAGGTAACGCCAAAGGATTCACACTTCAGTGGCAGGATAAGCAAGGACATACCAATACATTTAATGAAAGCACAGCAGATGAAATTGTTAAGAAAGTAAGTAATCACAGTGGTATCACTACAGATGTTACTGAATGTGAAAAGAAAAAGTACGCACCTGCGCTTTATGATTTAACTGAGCTGCAGAGGGACGCAAACAGACTATTTGGTTATTCAGCAAAGCAAACACTTTCTATAATGCAGCGATTATATGAAAATTATAAGGTATTAACCTATCCAAGAACTGATTCAAGATATATTTCTAATGATGTGGTAGATACTTTACCAGATAGATTAAAAGCAGTATCTTTTGGACAATACAGCAGATTTACTGCTGAAATATTAAAAAATAAAATTAGGGCTCATAGAGGCTTTGTGGATGACAGCAAAGTTTCAGATCATCATGCAATAATCCCTACAGAGGAAAGTATAAATTTATCAAATTTGAATATAGAAGAAAGACACATTTATGATTTAGTGATAAAAAGATTTTTAAGTGTTCTGCTGCCGCCTTTTGAATATTTACAAACCACTGTAAAAGCAGAAGTTAATGGTGAAATATTTACTGCTAAGGGAAAAGTAGTAAAATCCAAGGGATGGAAAGCTGTTTATGATAGGGAAGACATGGATGACAACAATGATGAAAGCAATGACAATGATATAAAAGAACAGATGCTTCCAGTTGTGAAAAAAGGAGACGTTATAAACTTTATTTCAGTTAAGAAAAATAAATCACAAACAAAACCGCCAGCTAGATTTAATGAAGGTACTCTGTTATCTGCTATGGAAAATCCTCAAAAGTTTGTATGCCTAGATAAGGAAAGTTCAAAGACATTGGGGGAAACGGGTGGTTTGGGAACAGTTGCCACAAGAGCGGATATAATAGAAAAACTTTATAATACATTTTACATAGAAAAAAGAGGAAAAGAACTTTTTCCAACTTCTAAGGGAAAACAGCTCATTGAATTAGTACCGGAGGATTTAAAATCTCCTCTTTTAACAGCTAGATGGGAAAAGGATTTAGAGTCCATCAGTAAGGGAAGATTAAATGGCAGCACATATGTAAACAGTATGAGGACATATGCCACTAAGGTAGTAGATGATGTAAAGGGAAGCAGTGAAAAGTATATCCATGATAATTTAACCGGAAAAAAGTGCCCTGTTTGCGGAAAATATATGCTGGAGGTCAGCAGTAAAAATGGAAAAATGCTGGTATGCCAGGACAGACAATGCGGACATAGAGAAAATTTAAGCCGATTTACTAATGTTAGGTGTCCTGAATGTCATAAGAAGATGGAATTAAGAGGTGAAGGTGCAGGACAAATTTATATATGCACAAATTGCAGCTTTAGGGAGAAGCTTTCTTCATTTAACAAAAGGTTTAAAGAAAATGATGGGAAGCTAAACAGAAGAGATGTAAACAAATATTTAAATAAAATTAATAAAGAAAATGATGCTCCTATGAATTCTGCATTGGCAGATGCATTGGCTAAATTGAAGTTAAAGTAAACTAATTAAATATAAAAATACAATATGTGCAGGGTAAAAGATGTAGAAGAAATACTTCATCTTTTTACCCTGCTTATTATTGTACGCTCCTATGAATATCAGTGAAAATATAGAGAAAATCTGCAATATTATAAATGTATCAAAAGTAATATGGTGAATATAATTATATGCCAATAAACAAGAAGCATAAACTAAGTTAAATATAATTTGACATAGGGCAGTTTTATAAAAATCATTATTAAACACATAAAATAATAAAATAGTTATTATGCCATAAAAACCATAATCTGCTTTAATAAATTGAGCTAGTACTGCTATTATCACTGGAAGAAACAATTTTGTAAACTTATTCTCAGATTTATCATATGCAAATATGCTTAATAGTCCTAAAGAAAGGGTAAAAAAAATATTTAATGTATCCTTACCTATGGACTGAAAGTAAGTGCTAAATATAATAAAAGGAGATTCTAAAATTATTGCAAATATAGACAATCTCAGTATATATTTTTTAAAGCTTCTTGTATGAATATATCCTTCACTTATAAACCAAGCAAATAAAGGAAAGGCTAATCTTCCAATTAGCCTTAAAATAACCAGTTTTGGAAGTAAAATAAATCCCATGTGATCTATAAACATAAATAAACAAGCCAGTAGTTTTAATTGAAATGAATTCATAGATAATCTCCTTAAAATATCATATCACTAATATTAATACTATTATTATAGAAGAAATTATTATAATTTACTATTATTTTAATTCTTTTGAAAATTTAAAATACTTCATGGTATAATTTAGGTAAACAACTATTAAAAAGGGAATTAAACAACGGGAGGGATTATAATGTATGATGTTTTAATTATTGGAGCCGGTGTAGTGGGTACTAATATTGCAAGGGAGCTGTCCAAATATAAGCTGAAAGTTTGCATTGTTGATAAATCAGATGATGTTAGTAATGGTGCATCAAAAGCAAATAGCGGTATTGTGCATGGAGGATATGATGACGAACCAGGAACCTTAAAGGCAAAATTATGTGTAAAAGGTAATAGAATGTACGAGCAATTAAATAGAGAATTAAATTTTGGTTATAGACAAACCGGCTCTTTAGTAATTGGTTTTTCAGATGAAGATAAAGCTCATTTGGAAAAGCTATATAACTTCGGGCTAGAAAATGGAGTAGAAGGCCTAGAAATCATAGGTAAGGAAAAGATTATAGAGTTGGAACCATACATTAATAAAGATGTTCGTTGTGCTTTATACTGTAAAAATGCAGGGGTTACATCCCCCTATGAATTTGTAATTGCCCTTGCTGAAAACGCAGTGAAAAATGGGGTGGATTTAAAACTTAATACAGAGGTAATTGGAATTGAAAAGCAAAATAATGGCTTCAAAGTAAAAACAAAAAAACAATTATTTGAAACTAGATATTTAATAAATTCAGCGGGAGTTAGAAGTGATGAGGTTTCGAAAATGGCAGGAGTTTCAAATTTTAAGATAATACCTAGAAGGGGAGAATATATTTTATTCAGCAAGGATCAGTCTTATCTAGTAAATAGTGTTGTATTTCAGGTTCCAACAGAAAAAGGAAAGGGAATTCTTGTGACAACTACCTATCACGGTAATTTAATGCTTGGTCCAGACGCTCAGCAGGTTACTGAAAAAGATGATGTTGCCACGGATGAAGAAACTTTAAAGTATATATTAACCACAGCTGAAAAATCTATAAAGGGATTTAACTTAACCCATGCAATAACATCATTTGCGGGAGTGAGACCAACAAATACAAGAAAGGACTATATAATTGAAGAAACTGAGGTAAAGGGATTTATAAATGTGGCAGGAATTGATTCTCCAGGCTTAACATCATCACCAGCTATTGCTAAAATGGTGGTTAATATTTTAAAAAATTCTGGCCTTGAATTAATTAAAAATGAAAGCTTTGATCCATACAGAAAACCAATAATAGTTAAGAAGGATAAAAATTTTCATGGGGATATAAATTCTTCTATACCTGAAAAGCATATTATTTGCAGATGTGAAACAGTAACTGAAGCAGAGATTGTAGATGCACTTCACAGAGGCATCTATGTAAAATCAATTGATGCAATAAAAAGAAGGACAAGAGCTGGTATGGGACAGTGCCAGGGAACCTTCTGCCAGCCAAGGGTAAGCGCATTGATAGCTAGAGAATTAGGTATTACTGGGGATCAAGTTATTAAAAGAGGACCAGGTTCTTCTATACTGCAAAAAAGAGTCCAGAGAAAGGAATATAGAAAGCTGAATTCTTAACAAAAGTATTATAAAAGTTTATGTTTAGTCAAATAGATAAAAGCATAAACTTTTATTATGTTCTAAAAATTACTTAGCCAATTGTCAATTAATTCTCTGCTTATTGAACCACTTCTTGGTATTTGGGGGAGGTTATCCTTATAGTACCAATCCGCATGTCCTATTTCTATACCGTCAACATTAATATCTCCGCTTTCGTATTCAGCAGTAAATGCTATCATGAGAGAGAAAGGAAAAGGCCAGGGCTGGCTTCCAAAGTACTTTATGTTCTTCACTTTAATGCCTACTTCTTCGAATATTTCTCTTTTAACACAATCCTCAAAATTCTCACCAGCTTCTACAAATCCAGCAATAACACTGTGAGTATCATTGATAAAATTGTTATTATGAGCTAATAATATTTTATCGCCTTTAGTAACTGCAGTTATAGTTGCTGGGCAGATAGTGGGATAGATTATATTTCCGCAATCCGGGCAAATCTTTGCTGTCTCATCTTTTTTATCTTCCAGCTGGGAACCGCATTTCCCACAAAATTTATTAGAATTATTCCAGTTAATTAAGTGAAGGGCCCTTAATACTGATTTAGTTGTTACAGAATCCATTATTCCTAAAAAAGGTCTTAAATCTATTAATTTAAAGTTCTCTTGAGGATTAATAGTTCTGTTTTCACCATAATAAAAATTGCTGTCAATATATAAAGGCTTAATATCATCTATGTTTATATCTAGGTTGTTTATATCATTTACATCAGGAAGAGTGAAAGTTTTATTATTAATTTTCACAAGTAACTTTTTCCCTTTAAAAATTATATAATAGGTTTGTCTATCTTTAATAGTAGAAAATTCTTCATCCATTTTAAAAACTCCTTACAGTATTTATATTTTATAATTATATCAAATAAATTTGTATAAACAAAGTTTTTGATAATTAGTTTAATACTGGCAAAATAGTCCTCTTTGTGATAAAATATAACATATTTATAAAATTTTTATTTTCTATAAGGTTATTCACAATTAAAAGATAATGCTTTTATAAAACAAGGGGGGAACATCATGGTAAAGGGTATTAAAAATGTAAAAGTAAGAACTAAATTAATAATTTCTGCATTTATGGCATTTATGTTTATTATTGCTGTGGGGGGAATTTCATTGCTTCAGCTAAATTTAATTAATTCAAATTCCATCAACATAATTGGACAGCTGAATTACGTGGGTAATTTAGAGAAAATGAGCAAAAGTTTATATACATATAGAATAGACCTAATGGAGCTGGTTTATGACAATGAGGAAGGTAATCAGACACAGATTTTAAGCGATATTAATATTACTAACAAAACTATAAATGATGCAATGAAGAAATTTGATAATGGAACCGATGACTGGCTGCCAGGAGAAAAAGATGAATTTACAAAATTCCAGGGCTTTTTAAAACAGTTTACGGATCAATCTAACGAAATTATCCAGCTGTGCAAGGATAAGAAATTTACTGAAGCTGAATCAAAATTAAAAACTACAAATGAATTAAGTTTAGAAATGATGAACTCATTGAATAACCTAATTAACATGAATACAAAAGATGCAGAAAACAGTCAAAACAATAGTGATAACGTGTTTAATGGTTCTAAAAATATGGTTATGATCTTTACTATAGTTTCATTTATGGTTATATTGGCTTTTTCAATATTATTGATAAAGGGGATTACTAAAGCGTTAAATAAAATTCAATTAAGCTCTAAGATGATGGCAGAGTATGATTTTTCTCATGAAATTGAAGTAACCTCCAATGATGAAATAGGAATGGCGGTATCTTCTTTAAAAGCTGCACAGCACAATGTAAAAGAGCTAATCCATGCCATAATAGAAAATTCCTCAAATCTATCTGCTGGAACAGAAGAATTAAGTGCTACAGTGGAAGAGATTACAAGCCAAATTGAACAAATAAATAAATCTTCTGAAGAAATTGTTAGAAGAAATGAAAATACAACTGCCTCCACTGAAGAGATTACTGCATCTGTTCAAGAGGTTAACAGCAGTGTTGATGAGCTAGCTAAGAGGGCAACTGACGGTAGTGGTAAAGCTTTAGAAATAAAAAATAAGGCTTCAGAAATAAGCGAAAAAAGTTCTAATTCCAAAGATAATGCTAACAGTATGTATGAAACTAAATTTAACAATATAGTGCAAGCCATTGAAGATGGAAAAGTAGTAGAAGAAATAAAGGTAATGGCTGATGCAATTGCAAACATAGCAGATCAAACAAATTTATTGGCATTAAATGCAGCAATTGAGGCAGCTAGGGCAGGAGAACAAGGAAAAGGTTTTGCTGTAGTTGCAGATGAAGTAAGAAAATTAGCAGAGGAATCTGCTGAGGCTGTTTCAACTATCCAAACCACTATAAATAAAGTTGATAATGCATTTACTAATCTTTCTGATAACTCTAAAGAAGTACTTAAATTTATTGCTGAAAATGTAAAACCTGATTATGATGCTTTTGCTGAAACCGGAGTAAGTTATGAAAATGACGCTAATTTTGTTAGCGGCATGTCTGAAAATATTGCATCAATGTCTGAAGAAATTAATGCCACTGTAAATCAAGTAGCTGACGCAATACAAAATTTGGCTTCAGATACTGAACAGTCTACAGAGTATTCAAATGAAATTATGTCAGGTATAAATGAAACAACTATTGCTATGGAACAAATAGCAAAAACTGCTGAAGAACAAGCTAATCTTTCACAAGAGCTAAGTATGCTGGTACATAAATTTAAAATTTAAATTACCATATTGAAATAAAAGTTCTGTCTTATGTAAATGCTTATGCTGTGCATTTATGTGAAACAGAGCTTTTTTAATTAGAAATCATATTTTTTAAATATTTAGCAAGGTTCCATAAATTTATCTATATCATATTATAAAATAGATAAATGTAATTATTTATATTATTCTGAGGTGAAATAAGAATGAGTAATAATGTAAAGTTAAATGGAATAATTACGGAGGAAGAAATAAATAAAATAAACTTCACTGATTACTGTAAAGAGATTTGTGAAACGGATAAGCTCATAATTCCGGATAACAAGGCATTCATAGCAAATCTTCTAGAGTTGTCCATATATTTAGAATTGAATTCTTTTAAAGTTATTAGCACTAAAAATGGAGACAATATATTAGTTAATGGGAATAAAATAATAACAATAAAATATTCTTCAAAGATTGACCCTGAAAAAATTTATATTGAAGAATTTAAAATACCATTTTGCAATTTTATATTTCTTGAGGATTGCAGCAGAAAGGTTTCTCAAGTAATTGGTGGAGTTGAATATTGCAATGTAAACTGTTCTGGTTATAAAAGTATATATGTATCTTCCTTAATATTTATTTGTGCCCAGTTTAATGAAAATGAAGATGAAAACTTTAGTAATGAAAACTCTGGTTATTATGATGATTTTGAATCGACATAGGTTAGGGGGAGAAAATATGAAATCCATTAATAATTTAAATAACTTATGTCATAGGGAAATTGATAATATTGAGCTATCCATTCCAGCTAATCAACCTAAAATATTTAAAGTGATTAATGTCTATAGTAAAGTTTATATACAATGCCATAAAATTATAAAAAGCATATCAGGTAAAAAGCTGATAATTAATGCTATAAGATATTTCAAAATATTTTATACTTCAGAAAAGAATGATAAAAATATATATTGTAAAACATTTAAAGTGCCATTGTGTATTTTCCTACCATATGATGGTGAAATAAAATTTGTAAAAGTTGATACTGAATATACAAAACTATTGAGCTGTAATAGTAAAACAATAAATCTATGTATGATTTCATTGGTACAAGTGGGTAATAATTCACTTTAATGTGGATTTTGTTGACAGACATTCTATATTTGAAAATTTATATGATTCTATAAGAATAGTAAATCCTATTAAAACAAATACAGAGATATATTAAAGTATCTCTGTATTTGTTTTAGACAAAATATTTAAAATGTCTTTGTTAACATTATTTTCTATGATAATTGTATTTATGTCATGGAGAGTTGCAAATTTGTAAGTCCCATCAAAATAAAATTTATTACTTTCCATAACTAGATATACAATTTGGCTGTTTTTTATAATAGCCTTTTTTGTATTTCCATCTTCTACATCAAATGTAGTTACACTTTTATCTGTTAAATTTACTCCGCAGCTTCCTATAAATGCCCTGTTAAGCTTGTAATTCGCGATATTTTCAATAGCCATTGAGCCTGTAAAGCCATTTAAATCCTTACTTAAAACTCCACCAGGACAAATCACTTTAATATTATTTATTTCATTATTTAAAACAGAAATTATATCAATCATGTTGGTAATTACAGTAACTTTCTTATGGCTTTTGCCCAGCTTTTGAGCCAATATAATATTAGTAGTGGATATATCCAAAAAAATTGTTTCTCCATCCTCAATAACATTGAAAGCTTTTTCTGCTATGATATCTTTAGATTTAACATTGAAGCTTTTTCTGCTTTCAATTTTGTCATTATGAGCAGATTTTCTCATGGGAACGGCTCCACCATAAGTCCTTTGCAGAAGGCTTTCGCTTTCTAATATTTTTAGGTCCTTCCTTATGCAGTCTTCTGTTACATTGAATTTACTACTTAAATCCTTAACTATTAATTTGCCCTCTTTATTTAAAATTTTTATAATCTCAATTTGCCTTTCCTGAGCAAACAAAATAATCATCACCTTCCAGTTTAATTTATATTAAAATTTCTATATTTAAGTGTTTCCACTATATTATCTATATTTTTTTACAAATTGTCAAAACTATTATTAATTTAAATACTTTTAAATATTTAATTTTACTATTGAGTTATTCATAAATTTCTTATGCAATAATAAACTGGAGGAAAAGATGGATGACACTTTTGAAAAAATGAAAAAAGTTAATAACTCATTTATTGCACCTGACAATATGAGTATTGCAAGGTATATAAACTTTACTGAATTGATTGATCTTTTGGAAACTGAAGAACTGCATTTTACAGATTCACATTATTTCGAAGATGACTATGAAGGAGAAATACCAATTAACTTTTTTAAAGGATGGTCCGAGGAGAGCAAAAAAAATTATTTAAATTTAATTGAAAGCATTAAAGACATAAGAAATGTATATGTTAATTGCTGGAATAAATTTGAAAGTGAATCTTATGCTTTGTGGAAGATTTATACAAATCCTAAAAATGGTATATGTATAAAAAGCACTGTAGGTAAACTGAGAAAATCTCTACAAAATAAGAATATTGAAATTTACAGGGTAAAATATATTGATTCTTACAAAGATATGATAACTAAAACTGAACCAGCCTATTACTATAGGGAGGACAGAAGATCAGGTATAAATACAAGAATAATGGAAACTTTAAAATTTAAGCCTTACGATTATGAAAATGAAGTAAGAGCAGTTTATGTGGATTATTCAAAAGACTATTGTAAAAGATTTAAAGTTAACCTAAATTTATTAATAGAGAATATTTTTGTGAGCCCCTTTGCTCCGGATTGGTTTTACAATCTTGTGGAAAAAATAGTTTGGAATAGATATAAAATTGATAGTAATGTTATAATTAAAAGATCGGATATTAGAGTTGCTAAATATTAATAAAAAGCAAAAAACTACTTTTATGTGAAAAAAGTAGTTTTTTGCTTTTTACTATCTTCTATGAAGACATCTAAATTTATTGGGAGTAACACCTTCATACTTCATAAAAACCTTACTAAAATAACTTGGGTCTATATAACCCATTTTTAAGCTCACTTCAGCTATACTAAATTCAGTTGTTAATAGCATTTTTTTTGCTTCTTTTACTCTAACTAAAGACAGATAATCAACAAAATTCATACCAGTTGAATTTTTAAAATATCGGCTGAAATATTGAGGATTTAAATGAATAAATGATGCTACAGTTTCAAGGTTTATATTTTGATTATAATTATTATTTATAAATTTAAGAGCAGCATTTATTATATGGTTAAATTCATTACCGTTAAGCGACTCTTTGTCTGAAGAAACTATATTAGACTGCATACTTAATTTATTTATATTGTCAATTGCTTTCGCTAACACATCAGATAATACTACAGGTTTGGCTGGCTTTAAAATATAATCGAATACCTTAAGTCTAATTGCTGTTTGAGCAAATTGAAAATCATCATAAGCTGAAAGAATTATAGTAGTAACATTAGGCAAAAATTCTAATATGGCCTCTTGAGCTTCCAACCCACTTGCCTCAGGCATTTCAATATCCATTAAAATTATGTCTGGTTTAAATTTTCTTGCTAACTGTATGGCATCAAGGCCTGTTTTTGCATCACCCAATATATCAATATTGTTAAAATTTTTGTTAATTATAATTCTTAATGCTCTTCTCTCAAGTGCTTCATCTTCAACAATAAGAAGTTTATACAATGTTTACCCTCCTTAACTATTTACTACAGGGGATATTTATTAAGACTCTGGTACTTTCATTTTTAACACTTTCAATAGATATTCCAAATTCATTGCCAAATAAATGCTTTATTCTGCCATTTACATTATATATTCCAAGTCCTGTTATCCCAGAATCTTCACCATATACGTCCAGTAGTAGACTTATTTTATCATTTTCAATTCCAATCCCATTATCATAAATTTCAAATGTAATAATATTGTTTTTAGATACTTTCCCAAGAATCTTAATTTCGCCGTTTTCTTTTTTATCTTTTAAGCCGTGAATAATTGAATTCTCAATAATAGGCTGAAGTGTCATGGCAGGCAATTTGTATTTTAAAATGCTGTTATCAATAATGATGCTGGATCTTATTCTATCACCATATCTTGTCTGCTGTATGTGAAGATATTTTTTTATGTTATCGATTTCATCCTTAATAGTTACCATCTTGTCAATATTTTTTACACTGTACCTTAATATGTCTGACAATGAGTAAATCAATTCCTCTGTATTTGGAGCATTTTCAATTAATGCTATCCTTGCTATAGCATTTAATGTATTAAATAAAAAATGAGGATTAATTTGTGACTGAAGTGATTTAAGTTCCATATTTTTAATTAACTCAGTTAACTTCATCTTTTGTTGAATTTCTTCTACTAAAGCTGTCTGTGTTATGTTTGCCGCACCCATCTTAGTTATGAAGTTTGTAAATAAAAATAAAAACTCAGATGCATCCTTAATTTTCTCGTATTTTAATGTGTTTAGCTCAGTATAAGCTTTCCTTAGTTTATCTTCATCTAAATTAAGCTCTAGTGCAAGCTTCTTACAGTCAACTTCCTTTTCATTTTTAAAATTATCAGATAAGACTTGTCCGCAAAGCATACAGCCCTTATATTTATTATTTACAATAATTGGTGCAGCTAAATCAATTAATCCAGAATGGCAGTTATATATGAGAGGTTTACCTGCTTTCATAGCTAAATTACCAGAATCAGCATCGCTTTTGAAACAGCGTCTTTTGCCCTCTTTAGAGCTTCTGATTAGCATGCAAAACTTAGTAAAGTTACTAGGATTGCCAACGGGGACACCATCTTCATCTACAATTACTGATGAAAGTCCTACAATTTTAGCAAATTTATCTTGAATGTCCTGTAAGGTAATTAAATCAACAACTTGATTGAGATTAAATACTTCAGCATCTGCCAAAATTCATCTACCTCCTAATTATACATGATTTTTAATATAAATTAATCCGTATATTTATATTGTAAATAAATTACTAAAATAAGTCAAAATATTTATGGAAAATTACGTCAAAATAAAACGTTAACATAACAAAATATTCAGACTATTATGGACAATTGAATACTATAATGAAATTAATAAATTAAATGGAGGTGTCATTTATGGGACAAGAAGCATTAGGAATGATTGAAACTAAGGGATTAGTAGGGGCAATTGAAGCAGCAGATTCAATGGTAAAAGCAGCTAATGTAACACTTATAGGATATGAAAAAATAGGGTCAGGACTTGTAACTGTAATGGTTAGAGGTGATGTAGGTGCTGTTAAGGCAGCTACAGATGCTGGCGCTGCTGCTGCAAAAAGAGTTGGAGAGATTATTTCAGTTCATGTTATTCCAAGGCCTCATACAGATGTCGAAAAAATACTCCCAAAGGTTGAATAAAATAAGGAGTAGATGAAAATGGATAATTCAATATTAGAAAAAGTTTATGAGGAAGTAAAAAAAACATTGGGAGAGGATAAAATTGATCCCTCCACATTAACTGAAATGATTAATACCATAGCTTGTAAAGTTTCTAATTCAGAGGATGAAAACTCTAAATGTGAAGCTGTAAAAAAATCTAATCAGGAAGTAAAAGAGGAGGTAAATTCTATGAAATCACCAGGTATAACAGAATTCGTTGGTACAGCTTTAGGGGATACTATTGGAATTGTTATAGCTAATATTGATCCCGCATTACACGATAAAATGGGAATAGATCCAAAATATCATTCTATAGGAGTTATAGGAGCTAGAACAGGGGCAGGTCCACATATTCTTGCCGCTGATGAAGCAGTTAAAGCTACTAATACTGAAATTGTTACAATAGAGCTTCCTAGAGATACAAAAGGCGGAGCAGGTCATGGATGCTTAATTATCTTTGGAGCAGAAGATGTATCAGATGCTAGAAGAGCAGTTGAAGTTACTTTGAAAGAATTACCAAGAACTTTTGGTGATGTTTGGGGTAATGAAGCAGGACATCTTGAACTGCAGTATACTGCTAGAGCTAGCCAAGCTGTAAATAAAGCTTTTGGTTCACCAATTGGTAAGGCTTGTGGATTAGTAATAGGTGCTCCTGCAGCTATAGGAGTAATGATGGCTGATACTGCAGTTAAAACTGCAAATGTAGATGTAGTTGCTTATTCAAGTCCAGCTCAGGGAACCTCACACTCTAACGAAGTAATTTTATGCATTACTGGTGATTCAGGTGCTGTTAGACAGGCTGTAATAGCTGGAAGAGAAGTTGGGAAAAAGTTGTTAGGAGCACTTGGCGAAGAACCTGCCTCCACAACCCAGCCATACATTTAGAATATGAAGGGTGGGATATAATATGAAAAGATCTAAACGTTTTGAAGTTCTAGAGACTAGAGATGTAAATAAGGATGGATTTGTTAAAGACTGGCCAGAAGTTGGTATGATCGCAATTGGAAGTCCAAATGATCCTAAGCCTAGTATTAAAATTGAAAATGGCAAAATAGTAGAAATGGATGGCAAAAAAAGAGAAGATTTTGATTTCATTGATTTATTCCTTGCAGATCATGCAATTAATATTGAGAATGCAGAAGAATCAATGGCAATTGACTCAACTAAAATTGCTAGAATGTTAAGTGATATAAATGTACCTAGAAATGAGATTATAAAGATTTCTACATCTATAACAGCTGCAAAATTAGTAGACATAATTGATAAGTTAAATGTGGTAGAAATGATGATGGCACTTCAAAAAATGAGAGCAAGAAAAATGCCATCAAACCAATGTCATGTAACTAATGTACGTGATAATCCTGTTATATTAGCTGCAGATGCTGCAGAAGCTGGTATTAGAGGATTCGATGAAATGGAGACTACCGTTGGAATTGTAAGATATGCTCCATTTAATGCCATGGCTTTACTTATCGGTTCACAGACTGCAAGAGGAGGAGTTCTTACACAATGTGCACTGGAGGAAGCAACAGAATTAAAACTTGGTATGAAAGGCTTTACATCTTACGCAGAAACTATATCAGTATATGGAACTGAGCAAGTGTTTGTAGATGGTGATGATACACCTTGGTCTAAATCATTCTTAGCATCTGCATATGCATCAAGAGGCTTAAAGATGAGATTTACTTCTGGTACAGGTTCAGAAGTTCAGATGGGATATGCTGAAGGTAAATCAATGTTATATCTTGAAGCTAGATGCATAATGATAACAAAAGGTGCAGGTGTACAAGGTCTGCAAAACGGTTCTATAAGCTGTATTGGAGTACCAGCTGGTGTTTCTGGCGGTATTAGAGTAGTACTTGGAGAAAATCTTATTAGTGCAATGCTTGATCTGGAAACTTGTACTGGTAATGACCAAACCTTTACACACTCACAAATCAGAAAAACTGCAAGAACAATGATGCAATTTTTGCCTGGTACTGATTTTATATTCTCAGGATATGCCGCAGAACCAAATTATGACAACATGTTTGCTGGTTCAAACTTTGATTGTGATGACTATGATGATTATTTAGTATTACAGAGAGATTTAAAAGTTGATGGTGGACTAAGACCAATAAAAGAAGAAGATGCCATTGCTATTAGAAATAAAGCAGCAAAGACACTTCAGGCTGTATTTAAAAATCTTGGACTTCCTCCAATAACCGATGAAGAAGTTGAAGCTGCAACATATGCTCATGGAAGCAAAGACATGCCTCAGAGAAATGTTGTTGAAGATCTTAAGGCAGCTCAAGAATTATTCAACAGTAATGCTACAGGATTGGATATAGTTAAAGCTTTAATAAAAGGCGGATATGAAGAAACTGGTGAAAGAGTTTTAAACATGTTAAAGCAAAGAGTAGCTGGTGACTACCTGCATACGTCATCAATTTTTGATAAAGACTTCAATGTAATTACAGCAGTCAATTATCCAAATGATTATACAGGTCCTGGCACAGGTTATAGAGTCGAAGGCAAGAGATGGGAAGAAATAAAGAACATCAATCAGGCTCTTGATCCTGATAAAATGTAGTTTGGAGAGTGATATTTGTATGAATATAGTATCTAATGAAGATCTTATAAAAGCAATAACCAGTGAAGTGTTAAAACAACTTCAATGCTCAGAAAAGGACAAAAATGTTCCAAATGTAAGTTTGGATAATTCAGTTACTGGCAACATGGAATTAAAAGAAGTAGGTGAAGCTAAAGCTGGAACTAGAAGTGATGAAGTTGTTGTAGCTATTGCTCCTGCTTTCGGTATAAATCAAAAGCAAACTATTGTTGGAATACCACATGATAAGGTTATGAAGGAAGTACTTGCAGGCATTGAAGAAGAAGGTCTAGTTCCTAGAGTTATTAGAGTTCTTCGTACATCAGACGTTGCATTTATGAGCCATGATGCTGCAGTGCTGAGCGGGTCAGGTATTGGTATTGGTATTCAATCAAAGGGAACAACAGTGATACATCAAAAAGATTTGGAACCATTAAATAATCTTGAATTATTTTCCCAAGCTCCACTTATTGATTTAGAAACTTTTAGAGCTATAGGAAAGAATGCTGCAAAATATGCAAAAGGTGAATCACCTGATCCAGTTCCAGTAAGGAATGACCAAATGGCAAGACCAAAATACCAAGCTAAAGCAGCAATACTTCATATAAAAGAAACTGAACATGTTGTAGCTAATGCTAAACCTATTGAATTAAAAGTTATTTTTAAATAAGAGGTGAGAATATGGCTGATAATGTAAACATAGAACAACTGGTAAAAGAAGTTTTAAAATCCATGGGAAACCTTAATAATAAAGTGGAAACAGAACCAAAGGAAAGTGCTTGTAGTAAAAAACTAACGGCAAAGGATTATCCGCTTGCAAAAAACAGTAAAGATTTAGTTAAAACTAAAACAGGAAAAGGCTTAGATAATATTACTATTGAAAGCGTGCTAAACGGCAGTACAACTGCAGAGGATATAAAAATAACTGCTGATGTTTTAGGATATCAGGCAGAAATTGCAGAAAGTGTTGGAAGGCCGCAATTTGCTAAAAATTTAAGAAGGGCTGCAGAATTAACAATAATTCCTGATAATAGAGTGCTTGAAATATATAATTCACTTAGACCTTACAGGTCAACAAAAGCTGAGCTTCTAGCTATTGCAGACGAATTGGAAAGTAAATACAATGCTAAAATAAATTCTGCATTAGTAAGAGAAGCAGCTGAAGTGTATGAAAAAAGAGGAAGATTAAAGGTTTAGATTAGTTTGTTCTCCAGTTTAGTGATGAATATCATTAAACTGGAGAAAACATTATAGATATTGAGGTGGTCATTTTGAGATTAATAGCAGGTGTTGATATAGGTAACTCTACAACGGAAGTTGCCATTGCAGATGTGGAAAAAAATCTAAATTTTATATCCAGCAGCTTAGTAAAGACAACTGGGATTAAGGGTACATTAGAAAATACTGTTGGTATAATAAAAGCTCTGAAGAAGGCTTTAAAAAACATAAATAAAGATATAGCAGATTTATATTGCATATGCTTGAATGAAGCCACACCAGTAATAGGTGATGTTGCAATGGAGACAATAACTGAAACAATAATAACTGAGTCTACCATGATAGGTCACAATCCTGATACACCTGGTGGAATCGGAGTAGGTGTAGGTAAAACAATTTATATGGATGAACTGCCTGGAATTCATAGTGAAGAAGATGTCATTTGCGTAATTCCAAAATCTATAGACTTTGAAACAGCATCAAAAAGAATCAATGATGCCTTGGAAAATAATGTTAAAATTAAGGGACTGATTGTTCAAGCTGACGATGGAGTAATTATATCCAATAGATTAACCGTTAAAATGCCTATTGTAGACGAAGTGGCTTATATTGATAAAGTACCAATGGGAATGATGGCTGCAATTGAAGTAGCTGCCAAGGGTACATCTATAAAAGTTCTCTCCAATCCATACGGACTTGCTACAATATTTAATCTTACACCAGAAGAAACCAAACATGTTATTCCAATAGCAAGAGCACTAATTGGAAATAGGTCTGCAGTTGTTATAAGGACCCCGGAAGGTGATGTGAAAGAAAGGGTCATTCCAGCTGGTAAATTAGTTTTTTGTGGTAAAAACAAAGTTTCAGTTGGAATTGAGGAAGGCTCAGAAAAAATAATGAAATCTTTAGATTCCATATATCCTGTTGAAGATGTTAATGGAGAATCGGGAACTAATGTAGGCGGAATGATTGAAAGAGTTAAACAGGTTATGGGCGAACTTACCAGTCAAAATATTTCTGAAATAAAAATTCAAGATATACTTGCAGTGGATACCTTTGTACCTCAAAGGGTACATGGTGGTCTAGCAGGAGAATTTTCTCTTGAAAATGCTGTAGCTCTTGCAGCTATGGTTAAAACAAGTAAGCTTCCAATGGAAGCAATAGCAGAAGAACTAAACAAAGACACTGATGTTAATGTAATTATTGGCGGAGTTGAGGCAAATATGGCTGTATTAGGAGCTTTAACTACACCAGGTACAGATAAACCGCTTATAATATTAGACTTAGGCGGAGGTTCATCAGACTCTGCATATATAAGTAAAGATGGGAAAGTCGTTTCAGTACACCATGCTGGAGCAGGTGAAATGGTAACCTTATTAATAAAATCAGAACTTGGATTAGAAGATTATAATTTAGCTGAGGATATTAAAAAGTATCCGTTGGCAAAAGTGGAAAGTCTTTTCAATATAAGATATGAGGATGGATCAGTATGTTTCTTCCAAACACCATTAAGCCCTTCTCTTTTTGCAAGGAATGTAGTTGTTAAAGAAAATGAGATGGTGCCTATTCCAACAAAACATTCAATAGAAAAAATAAGAATGGTTAGAAGAGAGGCAAAAAAGAAGGTATTCTTAACCAATATAATCAGGGCTTTAAGAGATGTTGCACCAAATCATAATTTAAGGGCTATTGATTTTGTTGTATTAGTTGGTGGTTCTTCTCTGGATTTTGAAATACCAGATATGATATCTGACGAGCTTTCACATTACAGTATAGTCTGCGGAAGAGGAAATATCAGAGGCATCGAGGGACCTAGAAATGCAGTGGCAACTGGATTAGTGGTTTCTTACTATAATAGTTTGCGAGGTAATTAATATGGAATATTTAGGTAGTAAGCCCTGTATATACGTGGTGGCAGACAACATAGATAATGCTTTATTTAAGAATATACTTGCTGGTATTGAGGAAGAAGATTTGCCCTATGAGATTTTTAATCTTAATAAAAAAGATTTAGTAAGTACAACACATAAAGCAAGTCAGCAATCAAAGCTAGGAGTGGCAATAGGATTTTCAAATAATAGAGTGATTGTTCATTACAGTAAGCTTAAAGAAAATAATGCAATTATTGATACTTCCCTAAAGGACTATGAAATAACTAAGGCTAGAAAAATTGGGAATAATGCAGCAAGATTATATAAGGTAATGCCTTTTAAAGATATAAATTCCCCAGATTTGGATAGTCTAGTTGAGAGTATTAAACTAAAAATAATAGAAGTGTTAAAAAAACATGATTAAGGGGGGTAAATACATTGAGTGGAGAAGCCCTAGGATTAATAGAAACTTTTGGACTCGTTGCAGCTGTTACTGCAGCGGATACATGTTTAAAGTCAGCAAATGTTTCTTTAGTTGGATATGAACTCACCAAGGGATCTGGACTTGTAACAGTAAAAATACTTGGTGATGTTTCAGCAGTGACTGCTGCGATTAGTTCTGCTAAAGTTAGTGCTTCAATGGTAGGAAAAGTGTATAGCACACTTATAATACCAAGGCCTTCTAGGTGTACTGATAATTTAATATCCACAAAGGAAACAGTAGGAATAGAAAATAAAACTGAAGTGGAAGAAATTGCTGACAAGGAAATAGTTGCGGACTCTAAAGAAGTTCAAATAGATAAGTGCGATATAAAAGAAGAAAATAATTTAGAGGTAACCCAGTTTGCAAATACTGAAGTTAAGAAAATAAATAATGAAGAAACTGAAGTTTCAAACTTTGAAATCAATGAAAATGCTGTCAAAAATCATGAAGAAATTAAAGAGGCTCAGGAGCTTTGTAATCTCTGCGGAGATCCTAAATGTCCAAGAAAGAAAGGAATGCCAAGAAAATTATGCATTCATTATAAATAATCATGAGGGTGGTTTAAAATGGCTGATTTTGACGAGAAATTAATTGTAGATATTGTTTCGGAAATTTCTAGAAAATCTAAAATTAAAGACAGTAGTTTTTCCATACCTGTTGGAATATCAAACAGGCATATACATCTGACAAGAGATGATCTAGAGGTTTTATTTGGCCATGGATTTGAACTAACTGTTAAAAGCAAAGTAAATCAACCTGGCCAATATGCAGCTAATGAAACAGTATGCATATCAGGTCCTAAAGGGAGTTTCCCAAATGTTAGAATACTAGGGCCAGTAAGAAAAAATACTCAAGTTGAGATATCCAGAACTGATGCATTTACCTTAGGTCTGAAAGTTCCTTCAAGAAACTCATCAGATACGGATAATTCTGGTAGTGTAACAGTTATTGGACCAAAGGGAATGCTGATTTTAAAAAATAAGGTAATAGTAGCTTTAAGACATGTTCACATGACACAGGATGATTTAAATAGATATGGTGTTAAAAATGGAGACTATGTTGATATTGAAACAGAAAATGGCAATAAATCTTTAATATTCAAAAATGTATTAGTAAGATCTGATGGAAAATCTGCATTAGAATTACATATAGATACTGATGAAGCTAATGCATCGGAGATAAAAAATGGATCTTTTGTTAGAATTTATGGGATGAGCAGGTAGAAAATATGTTTGAAAATGCAAATGAAATTATAAAGGAAATGGAAGATTGTATTGTTAATCCAAAAAAATGCGCTGATTATAAAAAATTAAAGGTTGGAGTTGATCTTGGAACAGCAAATATAGTCATCGCAGTACTAAATGAAGAAAATAAACCTATTGCAGGAGCAATATATGCTGCCGACGTAGTTAGAGATGGAATTGTAGTAGAATATCTAAAATCAGTACAAATTGTAAGAATGTTAAAAGAAAAAATTGAGAAGCAATTGGGAACAGAATTACAGTATGCTGCTACAGCAATTCCACCAGGAATAATAGCTGGTAATGTAAGGGTTATAAAAAATGTTGTTGAAGCAGCAGGATTCATTGTAAATAACGTTATTGATGAGCCTACCGCAGCATCACTACTTCTAGATACTGCTGAAGGAGCCGTAGTAGATATTGGTGGCGGTACTACAGGTATATCAGTTATAGAAAATGGAGAAGTGGTTTACTCTGGGGATGAACCAACTGGAGGAAGACACTTAACTTTAGTTACTGCGGGAGCTTTAGATATGGATTATGATGATGCAGAGAAGTTTAAAGTAAATGAAAAAAATTACAATATGGTATTCCCTTTAGTGAGACCAGTTGTAGAAAAGATGGCTTCCATTATCCTAAACCATATTGCACCTTATAATGTAAATGAACTTTATCTTGTAGGAGGGACCTGCTGCTTAAAGGGCATAGAGGATGTAATTGAAAAATATACTTCCATAAAAACTTTTAAGCCATATAATCCGTTATTAGTGACACCAATTGGTATAGCAATGAGTGTAAAAGAGGTGAATTAATTTGGATTTAAACGAGTTAATTAAGATAATTACTGCTGAAGTCTTAAAAATGCTGGATAAAAAGGTATTACTTTTTATTAGCGGTGGCGCTGTAAATATAAAGGATACATTTGCAGTTTTAAATGAATATAAACTTATCAAATATTCTGCAGTAATATCTAATTCTGCAAAAGAAGTAATACCTGAGATTTATACAAAGAGTTTAAATTTGGAAATACTTAATGAAAAGAAATGCATAGTAAAAGCTATTAATAATTCAGATTTAATTTTAATACCTGTGTTAACAAGAAATACCTTAGCAAAAACAGCCCTTGGTATTAGAGACAATTACTTTACTACAGGAATTTCAGAAGCACTAATGCGAAATAAAAAAGTTATAGCTGTAAAAGACAGCTGTGATCCTGAATGTGAAGTTTTAAAATCTATGGGTGTTACAGTCAATAAGGAATATAATAAGATGCTCATAGGTTACCTTAAAACACTTGAAAGCTTTGGTGTGACACTTATTAACTCATCACAGCTTAAAGATGTAATGAATAATGAACTTAATTTAACATCTAAAAATTATGATAAATCAAATGACAATGTTAAAAAAAGCAAAGTTAAAGAGCAAACCAATAGTGTGGAATTAAATGGTGTAATTACTATGGGAGAACTCTTATCATTAAATGGAAATAAGGAAGTTATAATAGCAAAAGATGCTTTGATAACTCCCCTGGCGAAGGATTATATAGATAGTGAAAAAATAAAAATAAAATACAATTAAAGGGGTTTTAATATGTATTTAGGAAAAGTTATTGGAAATGTAGTTTCAACTCACAAGGATGATAGACTAGTAGGCAGCAAGTTTCTAATAGTAAAAAAATTAGATGAAAATGAAAATGAAATAGGTAATATGTTAATAGCTGTAGATACTGTAGGTGCAGGTATTGGAGAGAAAGTGCTAATTATAACCGGAAGCGGAGCCAGAATGCTTGAAGATAATAAAATAGCACCTATAGATGCTTCCATTGTAGGAATAGTAGATTATATAGAAGTTGATAATTAGAAAATTACTTCCTATGGAGGATGATAAAATGAAAATTTATACTAAAACAGGAGATAAGGGACAAACTTCTTTGCTTGGAGGAACAAGAACATCCAAGGCTGATTTAAGGGTTTGGGCATATGGAACTATTGATGAATTTAATTCCTCATTAGGTTTTGCAAAAAGTCTTTCCAATGAAGAGGATGTGATAAGTGCAATAGTTTATATACAAAAATCTCTTTTTGAAGTTGCGGCTGAATTAGCATCCCTTGGCCGTGAAAGTTATAAAGAAAGAATTAATAATGGATATGTTGAATATCTAGAGAATTTGATTGATAAGCTTTATGAAAGTATTCCAGCATTCAAGGGATTCATTTTGCCGGGGGGATGTGAAGTGTCAGGGGCATTAGATGTGGCAAGAACAAAAATAAGATGCGCTGAAAGATATATTGTTGAATTGGAAGAAAGCTATTCCATTAGCCAATCTCTTCTAAAATATGTAAACAGACTTTCAGATGCTATTTATGCACTAGCAAGATATGAAGACTATGTAAACATAAAAAAAGCCGTAATAGATAGAGTTAAAAATAATGCATCTGGAAAGTTTAATAGAGAAAAAGCTGAAGTAATAACTAAGCATTGTATAGAAAAGGCTACTGAAATTAATGTACCTATGGTGATTTGTATCAGTGATAATTCAGGGAATCCAATAGTTATAGAACGTATGGACAATGCTTTACTTGCCAGTGTTAATATAGCCCAAAGAAAAGCGTATACTGCTGCAGCATTTAGAACTCCAACAGAGAAATTGCATAATGAGTCTAAACCTGAGGGACAGCTTTATGGAATAAATAATATTGATAATGTTACTACTTTTGGAGGAGGAGTTCCACTTTTCTTCCATGATAAATTATTGGGCGCCATTGGAGTAAGCGGGATATAAAATTTTTAAGGAGATGATTTGTAATGGAGCAGAATAGTGAACAAATTAATCTCATTATTGAGAGAGTGCTTCAGGAAATAAGTAAAAGGGATTTAAATGTGGTGAAATCAGATGGGATTTTTGAAGATATGAACACCGCTGTAGAAGCAGCAGCAGAAGCTCAAAAAGAGTTATCCAAACTGAGTATTGAGCAAAGAGAAAATCTTATTTCTGCTATGAGAAAGATTATTTTAGACAACGCTAAGGAACTTGCAGAAATATGTGTAGAAGATACAAAAATGGGTAGAAAAGATCATAAGTACTTAAAATTGAAACTTACAGCAAATAAGACTCCAGGTACAGAAATTTTAAAAACCACAGCTATAACTGGAGATAAAGGGTTAACTCTGATAGAAATGGGACCTTATGGAGTTATTGGGGCCATAACACCATCCACAAATCCTGCGGCTACAGTTATCTGCAATAGTATAGGTATGATTGCTTCAGGCAATGCAGTAGTCTTTTCACCTCATCCAGGAGCAGTAAAAAGCTGTTTAACATGTGTAAGATTATTAAATAAATCTATTGATGAGGCAGGTGGTCCTAAAAATTTAATTACCACTGTAAAACAACCGTCAATAGAGAGTACTGATGCAATGATAAACAATCCTAAAGTAAGAATGATTGTTGCTACTGGAGGACCTTTTATAGTTAAAAAAGTTTTATCTTCTGGTAAGAAGGCAATTGGCGCAGGAGCAGGTAATCCACCAGTAGTTGTTGATGAAACAGCAAATATTAAGAAAGCAGCTAAAGATATTATTTCAGGCTGCTGTTTTGATAATAATTTGCCTTGCATAGCCGAAAAAGAAGCTTTAGTAGTTGAAACTGTTTATGAAAAACTAATTAAAGAAATGAATAATTTGGGAAATGTTTATGAATTGTCTAAGGTAGAAGCAGATAAAGTTGCTTCTTTAGTATTAATAGAAAACGAAAAGAATGGTAAAAAGAATTATTCACCAAATAAAAATTATATTGGAAGAGATGCCAGTGTAATACTTGAGGCCGCTGGTATAGCTGCACCAAAAGGTGTGGAGTGCTTAATCACAAGGGTGCCAAATGAACATCCTTTTGTTCAAGTAGAGTTGATGATGCCAATCCTTCCAATAGTTAAAGTAAAGGATGTTGATGATGCTATAGAAACAGCAGTACTTGATGAGCACGGGAACAGGCATACAGCTATGATGCATTCAAAAAATATTGATAATTTAACTAAAATGGCTAGAGTTATTGAAACAACAATTTTTGTTAAAAATGCACCATCTTATGCTGGAATAGGATTTGGAGGAGAAGGCTGGACAACATTTACTATAGCAGGGCCTACAGGAGAAGGAATTACAAATGCATCAACATTTACAAGACAGAGAAGATGTACTATGGTTGACTCCTTTAGAATTATCTAATTTTGAAAGAGTGGTGTAATTAATGGATTTATTAGAGCACATATATAATGCTGGAGTAGTAGGTGCAGGCGGGGCTGGATTTCCAACACACAAAAAATTAAATTGCAAAGTAGAATATTTTATTATTAATGCTGCAGAATGTGAGCCATTGCTGCAAACTGATAAATATATTATAAGAAATTTTAGCCATGAAATAATTCAAGCTGTAGAAGCTACTGCTGAAGAAGTTGGAGCAGCAAATGTAGTTATAGGTTTAAAGAAAAAATATATAAAAGAAATAGAGGCCTTGAACAAAGCTATAAAGGATTTAAATTCTAAAGTAAAGCTTCATTATTTAAAAAGTATTTATCCTGCTGGAGATGAACATGTTCTTGTAAATGATGTTACGAAAAAGGTAATCCCTCCTGGAGGGATACCTTTGAATGTTGGGGCAGTTGTAAGTAATGTTGGAACAATTTTAAATATATATGAAGCAATGAATGGCAGCCCTGTTACTGATAAATATGTTTCTGTATTAGGAGAGGTAAAAAGCCCGAAGATTATTAAAGTTCCAATTGGCACATCCGTATTAGAATGCATAAAAGCTGCTGGTGGGGCTTCGATTAAGGAATTTGCCTTAATAATGGGCGGACCAATGATGGGCAGGTTAGTATTAGGTGACGAAATACAAAAAAGGACTATCACAAAAACTGATGGGGGTATAATTGTTTTACCAAAAGATCACTATTTGGTAATGCAAAGACAAGTTTCAATAAAACACTTAATAAATAGAGCTAAATCTGCATGTATACAGTGTTCAGCTTGTACTGAAATGTGTCCTAGACATCTTCTTGGACATCCTTTAAGACCTAACAAAATAATGAGAGCTATATCAACTACAGAAGATTTTGGAGAAAGTTTTAAAGAAGCACTAATTTGTTCTGAATGTGGTGTGTGTGAAATGTATGCATGTCCCATGGGATTATCTCCTAGAAGGATTAATGTATTCTTAAAGGGAGAACTGAGGAAGAAGGGAATTAAATATTCATCAGATGCTAAGGAATATAAAGTAAGGGATTATATGGATTATAAACAAGTTGATGTATCAAGACTTATTGGAAGGCTGAATGTATCCAGTTATATAATGAAAAGCATTAGTAAGGCTGAGGATTACCTTCCCGTTGAAGTCTCCATACCATTAAAACAGCATATTGGTATGCCTGCAAAACCTGTTGTAAACGCTGGAGATACCGTTGTAAAAGGACAGCTTATAGCTTCTGTAAAATATGAAGATATGGGCGCTAATGTTCATGCAAGCATTGATGGCACTATTATAAGTGTGGGCGATAACATTGTTATTAAAAGCTAAAGTAATGAGGTGATAAAGTGATAAGATCTATTGGTTTAATTGAACTCAACAGTATTGCAAAGGGAATAGCCACTGCAGATGATATGCTTAAGGCTGCAGAAGTACAGCTGATTTTTTCAAAACCTGTTTGTCCTGGTAAATTTATTATTTTAATTGCTGGTGAAGTAGGGGCAGTTAAAGCCTCAATAGCATCAGGAATAAGTGAAGGCGGCCACTTTGTTGTAGATCATCTTCTTATATCTAATGTTCATCCTGATCTCATAGAAGCTATTAATTGTAACACACAAATTGAGTCTGTAAATTCTATTGGAATAATTGAATTTTACAGCATTGCAGCTTCTATAATTGCTGCAGATGCAGCTGCAAAAGCTGCCCAGGTAAAGTTAATAGAAGTGAGATTAGGAATTGGTATTGGAGGAAAATCCTATGTTACTTTAACTGGAAATGTAAGTGCAGTAAAAGTTGCAGTAGAAGCGGGAACTAATGCAGTAGGAGATACAGGAATGTTCATAAATAAAGAGGTTATCCCATCACCAAGACCAGAAGTTTTTCAAAGTTTACTTTAATTCTATAATTGAATATTGTTTATAAAACAAGAAATCAGTATTAATATGAATACATTTCTTGTTTTTTTATAGAATAATTTTGTATAATATTCTAATGAAAAGGCGTATAATAACTCAAAATTATATTGTAATATTATGGTGTAATTGTATAATAATTATATAAGCTTTTATAAGTGATAGGAGAGAATTAATATAATGAAAGATTTTATTAAAGATGCTGGTTACCTTTTTCTATCAATAATACTAATATTAAATACATGGTCTATTGCTCTGATGTTTAAACAATCAGAGCAAATTAATATTTTAAAAAATCAAATATCAATTTTGCAAGGATTAAATAAACAAAACGAAACTTACACCAATACAAAACTTCAAATAATTACAAAAGAAATAATGACTCCATCTGAACTGGCACAATATCTTAATATAGATATTCAGGAAGTTTATAAATCTATTATAGAAAACCAAAGTTCAAATGCTCCATATTTTAAAGTGGGTGATGAATATAGGTTTAGTAAGAAGGCTATTGATGAATGGCTTAAAACAGCTAAGCAAGTAAAATAATAATTTGTGTAGGTAAACTTTTTAACATCAATATTGACATAACCATACATTTTTGTTAACATGAATAAAACAGAATTATTAAAAGCTGAGAAGAGAAAGAGTAGGATATCAAAGTCTTTTACAGAGAGTTCCCATTAACTGAGAGGGAGTAAGTAATGGTAATCTGAATACATCTCTGAGCATCACACCAAACCTTGTTTTACAAGAAGTAGGCTGTTGACGGATGCTTTCCACCGTTAAAAGGATAGAGTATACGTGTTTTAAAAACATTGTACTTGAAAAGGTTAATATTGCGAAATATTAATAAACTAAGGTGGTACCACGGGTAGATTGCTCTCGTCCTTATATGAAAATATAAGGACGAGAGCTTTTTTATATTTTTTGCAAAATCAAATAAATTATATTGGAGGAATTATGATGAAAGTAATTGAAGAACAAATAAAAATAATTAAGAAAGGTTCAGATGAAATAATTAATTTAAATGAACTTGAAGAAAAACTTAGAAAATCTTATATGGAAAGCAAGCCTTTGACTATAAAATTAGGATTGGATCCAACGGCTCCAGACATTCATTTAGGTCATGCTGTTGTATTAAGAAAAATAAAGCAGCTGCAGGATTTAGGGCATAAGGCTGTTATAATTATTGGAGACTTTACTGGTATGATAGGAGATCCAACAGGCAAGTCAAAAACAAGAAAGCAGTTAACAAGAGAACAAGTCATTGAAAATGCTAAAACATATGAAAAACAAATTTTTAAAATTCTTGATAAAAGTAAAACAGAGGTTAGATTTAATAGTGAATGGTTATCAATTATGACATTTGAGAATGTCATTGAATTGTCATCAAAATACACAGTGGCAAGAATGTTAGAAAGAGAGGATTTTAAAAACAGGTTTAATAATGAACAGAGTATTGGAATTCATGAGTTTTTTTATCCTTTAATGCAGGCTTTTGATTCAATTAGTATAAACGCAGATATTGAGCTTGGCGGCACTGATCAGCGATTCAATATTCTAATGGGGAGAACACTTCAAAAAGAATATAATATGGAAAGGCAAATAGCTATTTTTATGCCTATCTTGGAAGGTATTGATGGAAAAGATAAAATGAGTAAAAGTCTTGGAAATTATATTGGTATAAATGAAGAGGCAAATACTATATATGAAAAAGTAATGAAAATACCAGACAATTTAATAATAAAATATTTTGAGTTAGCAACGGATTTACACCCAGATTATATAGAAGAAATAAAGAAAGCCTTAGACAATGGAACCAAAAACCCTCGTGATATAAAAATGATCTTAGCAAAAAATATAGTTTCTTTATATTACAATAAGGAGAAAGCTGAATTAGCTGAGGAAAAATTTAAAAGCTTATTTCAAAGAAATGAAATACCTAAAGAAATGCCAACTTTAAAGCTGGTAAATGGTGAAAACATAATAGATATAATGATTAGATTTAATTTTGCTTCTTCAAGAAATGAAGCTAAAAGATTGATATTACAGGGAGGAGTAAAGCTGAACAGTAATCAAATAAATGAATTTGGCACATTAAGGTTGAATAACAATGATATTATTCAGGTTGGCAAAAGAAGATTTGGAAAGATACTTGTTGAAAGTTAAAAAAAGTTTAAATAGAGGCTGTTGATTTTTAGTATTATAAACAGCCTCCAAAAACTACATAATTGATTGTAGTTTTGCAACGGATTTTCTGTCATTTTCTAGGATTTCACCAACAAGACTTCTTGATTGTTCACTTAATTTTCCTCTAAGTACTTTTTCAGTCATATTAATACCTTTAGTCATTCCTTCAATGGATTTTTCCAAAACTCTGCTTGGGTCCGCCTTTGCTCCTAATTCCATGCTTAGTTCCATATCAGTCATTTTTCCTTTTAATCCGAGATTTTCATCAGGCTTACCACCAATGTTTTGAATATGGTTAGCTAAAGTTTTAATATTATCCCTACTAGTATTTTGTACTTGCTGAAGAATATTTTTAGTATTTTAATCGATATTATTCAAAAGTATATATATAAATAAGTACAAACTAAAATTATTAAATCATTGTTTATTTAAATTATTAATTTTATCATAGTAAAACTTTGCTAAGTCTTTATATGTAATTAATGCTTGTTCACCTTCATGGGTTAAGCAATATTTACCTTTGGCAACTCTTAAAAACCATCCATAATAGTTTTTTGAAAGAATGGATTGAGTTTTTTTTGAATCAGAGCCCAGTTCTTTAAGTTTTTTTGGGGAGAGGGCCCCATTCATTTTTAAACAACATCCAATATATAAGGACTCTTCACGGTAAGCTGTTACTAGTTTTTTACCTTTGCTTCCGCCAGTATTTAAATCTAAGTTTCTTCCGTGAATTTCATTAATTATGCTATCTCTTCTTTTTCTATTACTTTTCATAAATTTTTGCCTGTCACAAGAAAGGGGATCTATTGGGATTTCAATGTATGACTCATTATTTACAAATGAAACCAATATAAGTCCTAATTCTAATCTTTTTATTAAATGACATAGGCTTTTCCATTTAGCATTTCCAGTTAATTTTTTTGGTTTTGGAATAGCTATGTAAACTAAATCAGTAATTTTTTGTCTGTCTACAGCTTGTACAAGTAAATCAACAGATAGATTTCTTTTAAGTTCTATAATTATTAAGTTATCATCCTTTAGAGCACAAATGTCGCAGTAATTAACTTCGCTTCTTACCGTATATCCAAGACTGACGAAATAGCTGCTAACTGGTTTGCTTAGACATTCCTCAAGCATTTCAATATTTTTATTCTTCATAATAAAATTAAATCTCCAATTCAATAATAATACATATATATTTTACAGTAAAAAACTATTATATTCTATTGAATGTTTCACATTATATTTGCCTCGCATATAATAAAATATAAAAATTTACTTATTGATAAAGTCAATGATTACTTAGAAAAAGTAATTATTAATTGAGCTGTCATTAATTTTGGTCATAACTATAAACGGTATATACAAAGATAAATAATGGGAGGTGTAAATCAATTGGAACTTAATAATTTGTTAGGGAATATGTTTAATGGATCAGGTGGAAATCCTTTAGGAAATATGAATAACAATGGAGCTATGGGTAATATTATAGGAAATTTACTGAATAGCGAAGAAGGAATGAACTTAATTGGCGGCATGTTAAAGGGTGGAGGATCTAACGGAATAATATTAATAGTGCTAGCACTTCTGTTTTTAGGCTTCGGAAATGGATTCAATCAAATTGGAAATAAGGGCACCGGATGTAATTGCAGAACAAGATATAGACACCATCACAAACACCATAAGAGACGCTGCTGTAGTTCAGAGCAATGCAATATGAGTTAAATACCTTTTAAAAACAAAAAGTAGTAATATACTAAAAAATATATTACTACTTTTATTATTAAACATTATAATTTAATTAATTTTCGCAATCAGGAGTACTTTTTCTCTCTTTAATAATCCCAACAACAGCAGGAATAAGGGAGACAAATATGATGGCTACTAAAACATATGTAAAGTGGCTCTGAATAAATGGAAAATTGCCAAAATAATATCCTCCAAACAGAAATAAGGATACCCACGCTATTCCTCCAACCATATTATATGATATAAATTTTGTATAGTGCATTTCACCAATACCTGCAACAAAAGGAGCAAAAGTTCTTATTATAGGAATAAATCTTGCAATGACAATGGTTATCGCACCATGTTTTTCATAAAATGAATGAGCTTTATTTAAATACTCTTTATTCAAGAACTTAATATCCTTTTCAAAGGCTTTTATTCCAATCTTTTTACCTATAGTGTAATTAGCTGTATCTCCTAGAATAGCTGCTGCAAGAAAAAGAATATATAAAGAAAATAAATTCATAGATCCAATAGCAGCAAATGCACCGCTGGCAAATATAATTGAATCGCCAGGTAAAAATGGTGTAATTACTAATCCTGTTTCCAGGAAGACAATCATAAATAATAATGCGTATGTCCATGTGCCATAAGCGGTAATTATCATACTAAGATATTTGTCTAAATGCAGTATAAAGTCAATTAATTTCATTTGTATTCCTCCAGAGTTATATAATTTATATATATATTAAACCACTAATATATTAAAATTTCATTAGAAATTATTATTTTTCTATTAAATATTAACAAAGAAAAAAGCTTTCAATATTTAGAAAGCTTTTAATAAAAAATTACTTAACTTCAACAATCCATCCTTTTGGAGCTTTTATATTTCCAAATTGAATATTATAAAGAGTGTCGTATAACTTTCTAGTTACAGGACCTACTTCTGTTTCACTATAGAAAACATGTAGTTTACTCTTATATTCTATTCCGCCTATAGGGGTTATAACTGCAGCCGTACCACAAGCTCCAGCTTCAGTAAATTGATCTAAATCATCTATATTGACATCTCTCTCTTCAACTTCCATGTTAAGATATTCTTTGGCAATATGAAGCAATGAATACTTTGTAATGCTAGGCAATATTGAATTAGATTTAGGTGTTATAAATTTATTATCCTTTGTAATGCCAAAGAAATTAGCAGCTCCAACTTCTTCAATTTTTGTATGAGTTGCAGGATCTAAATATATACAGTCCGCAAATCCTCTTTTAGTAGCAAGTTCATGGGGAAGCATACTACCAGCATAATTTCCTCCTACTTTTGCAGCACCAGTTCCATTAGGAGCAGCTCTATCATAGTCAGATGTTGTAAAGTTTACTGGAGCAAGTCCACTTTTAAAGTAAGGACCAACAGGTGAACAAAATACGCAAAACAAATATTCAGCAGCTGGCTTTACACCAAGATTATCTCCAACGCCAATCATAAATGGTCTTAAGTATAATGTGGCTCCAGTACCAAATGGCGGCACAAAATGCTCGTTAGACTTTACTACTTGAATGCAGGCATCAATAAATTTGTCTTCTTGTATTTCGGGCATTAAAATACGTCTGCAGCTGCTATTCATTCTTTTACAATTCATGTCAGGTCTGAAAAGCTGTATTTTACCATCGCTAGTTCTGTATGCTTTTAATCCCTCAAAACACTGCTGTCCATAGTGAAATGCAGTGGAAGCTTCACTAAC
This sequence comes from Clostridiaceae bacterium, assembly GCA_029256485.1. The sequence continues at coordinate 88,512 of JAQSXU010000002.1, read as the reverse complement.
AAGGATAGTGTTGTCTTCAATAAGTTTTCCCTGATCCCAATTTCCATCCTTCCATAAAGATATATAGCGAAAATCAGTTTTTGTGTAATTGAAACCTAGTTTGCTCCAGTCGATATTATCTTCCCTTTTCATATTGTCCCTCCTAAAAGTAAAGTTATATATCACATAAAAAAATACTGATATATATATGTTTAATAATTAACACAAATTAATAATTTACATTATAACATATATTCAATTAATAAAAAATATTACAAAAAAATATAAATAAAAAAGAAAAACGAAAAAAGTGTTGATAATTTGAAAACTAGGGAGAGGGATTATCGGATTAGTACCTTTCTTGTCAATAATTTACCATTTGTAATGTGCATAAACATATGCTATAATCATCTCATAAATTAAAAGATTTCTGAAATATTCGGGGGCTCTATATTTTGAACCTACAGTTAAGAAACGACCTTTTCATTGGCTTTGAAGGCGATAGAGACATTTGTGAGGACATCCACCTATCATAAGATAGGGATCAAAATTAGAGTAGCGGTATTTTGGATAATTTAATAAGACGATTATGTCCCTTAAGGCATTTATGTATGCTTCAAGGGATATTTTTGCATTTCAATAAGTAATTCCAGTTGCTTAATATTGGCAAAATGGTAAAATAATAATATAATGATTTTACTACTTTTATGCTAATAATTGTAGAATTATAAGTTTACACAAGGATGTGATAGCCAATGTACGCAATAGACAAAAGTAAAGCTGTATATATTAAGTTACGCAGTTTTTTTGTAAATAAATTTCAGACTAAAATCTATCTAATTGCACTATTTGGTGTATGCTTAACTTTATCATTTACATTAGCTATATCATATAGCAGTATTAATAAATTATATGATAATTCCTCAAGTGAAATAGATAAAGGATTGGAAAGTGTAAACGATGAATATTTATATAATTATATTGAAATTACAAAGCAACTTGTAGAAACAAAGTTCAATGAATATTTTCAAGAACAGGCTATGACTGCTGATATTTACCAGAAGATAATGGATAATGAAAATGAATTTCTACCATTAACCAATACTATTAAAAATATTCCTTTTTTTCAAGATAAATTGAGCTTTAATGGTAATTGGTATCAGAACAGTCCTGATGAACCTACAACTGTGCTTGTAGAAAAATACCTGCTAGACAAAAATCTGAAAATAAAACCAGAAGTTCAAAAAGAAATTGATAGATCTGCAATTTTAGACTTGATTTTACCTTCGGTTTATAACCATGGTTCTAAAAAATTATGGACATACTTTCAAGGAGCAAAAAATGAGGAATTTCTGAGAATAGCACCATGGAATAATGCTGGTGGGGGATTGGATAAAGTTTATCCCGAATTCACAAACAAACCACTTTGGCAGGCTTTTAACCCAGGACTTGTTGAAGATTTTGAAAATAGGATTAAAAATGATCCAACCGTAAAAAATGACCTTTCCAAACTGGCAATTGTTAAATCTCCAGTTCAAGACGGTGGTACAGGTAAAATTGTAATGACTTTATCACATCCATTATGGAATAAAGAAAGGACTAAATTTGAAGGAAGTATAGGTTTTGATATAGATTTAGATGAAATAATCAATTATACAAAAAACTTGAGGTTGGGTAAAACAGGTTTTGCATTTATTTCTCAGTCTAATGGCAATATTTTTGCAGTAAATGGGCAGGGAGAAAAAATACTAGGATTAAAAAGTACTGCAGAGTCCACAATAAAAGGAAACAATGGCGCAGAATTCAATCCAATGTTGAGATTTATTAAAGATAGTACTTACAGCTCTATTAAAAATATAAACCTGCCCAAGGATGCTAAAATACATAAAAGTAATATTAAAATAAACGGAGTGCAGTATATTCTTTTACAACAGAATTTAAGTCCTTTTAATGCATGGAACAAAGATAAAGGATTTTATTCTGAAAACTGGACGCTTGGTTTTGTTGTACCAAGAGCTGAGTTATTTGGCACATATAATAATGTGAGGCAGCAAATCAGTGCAACAAAGAGTGACATATTACATAAGCAGATAATTATTTCAATTGGCATAATAGCCTTTCTTTTAATAATAATATATTTATTTACAAATCAAATAACTGTTAATCTTAAAAAGTTGCAGCAAGCTTCAATAGAAATAAAAAATGGTAACTATAATGTGAATTTGAATGTGAACTCCAATGATGAATTTGGCAGTTTAGCAGATACCATTAAAAGAATGGTTTTTCAAGTTAACTCAAATTTGCAGAGATTAAAGGATCAAAATATTCAACTAAAAATTGAAATTGAAAATAGAATAAATAAGGAAAGAATAATTAAGAGATTAGAAGAAATAGACACCCTAACAAACTTACCTAATCTAAATGTTTTAAATAGCAAATTAAAGGAATACACCAGTGACAATTTAAGTGGAACAATTGCTATTATTGGAATGGATGATTTTAGAAAAGTGAATGATGTTATTGGTCGCGAAGGGGGAAGTGAAGTTCTTAAAATCATTTCCCAGCGTCTGAAAGACGCAGCATGTAAAAATGATGAATTGTTTAAAGTAGATGGTGATGAATTTGTATTGGTTTGCAAAGAGAATGCAAATGCAAAAGATATAATGATTCTAGCTGAACAAATTTTAAATTTATTAAAAAAGCCGATTTTTATTAAGGGTAAAGAGGTATTTACCACTGCAAGCATGGGAATAGTTTCCTTTCCTTGCGACAGTAAAGATCCAAATTTATTGATAAAATATGCTTCACAGGCTTTAAATAGAGCTAAAGAAAATAAAAAAGGCAGATACCAATTTTATAATGAGGGAATAAATAAGGCCATACAAAAAAGAATGGAAATGGCAAATGAATTAAGGCATGCAATTCTAAATAATGAATTTGAGTTATTTTATCAGCCTCAGATTGATTTACAATCAGAAAAAATAATAGGCATGGAAGCTTTAATAAGATGGAATAACAAACTTTTGGGAAATTTGATGCCAGATACATTTATTCCCCTTGCAGAAGATGTTGGACTTATGGATGAAATTGGACAATGGGTGCTTTTCAACGCATGCAAGCAAACAAAAAAATGGCATGATATGGGATTTAAAGATTTAATGGTTGCAGTTAATGTTTCACCCATACAATTTAATGAAAACCTAATGGAGCTCATAGACAACATATTAATTAAAACATCACTTCCTGCAGAGTATCTGGAAATAGAGGTAACTGAAAGTTTATTTATAAATAATATTGACAAGGTAGCAAATATATTAAATAATTTAAGAAAAAAAAGTATTAATGTAGCTGTTGATGATTTTGGGACAGGATACTCTTGCCTTAGCTATATTAGAAAATTACCTATAGATAAATTAAAAATAGACAGATCTTTTATTCAAAATATACCTTATGAAGATAATGGAGCATTAGCAGCTACAATAATTGAAATGGGAAAGAATTTTGGATTAAAAATTACTGCAGAAGGGGTGGAAACGAAACAACAAAAAGAGTTTTTGATAAATAAAAAGTGTGACCAAGTCCAGGGATATTATTACAGCAAGCCTCTTAATATTTTGGACTTTACAAATAAATTGAAGCAAGAATATAAATATTAAATAATGCTTAAGAAGAAGAGGGTTTGAATGAATACTAATAGAATAAAAAATAATAAAAAATGTAAAAAGACAAATTTAAAATATAGATTCTTAATTATTGCTTTTTTAATAAGTATGACATTTTTTTCAATTGTAATTAGACTTGGCTACATAATGATAGGCATGGGGCCTAAGTATAAAGCAATTGCTGATGATCAGCAAAAAAGTGAAATTAAAATAACCCCTAAAAGGGGAAGTATATTAGATAGAAATGGAAATGAGCTTGCTGTTAGTGCTGGCGTTTATGAAATAGATTTGGATTTGAAGACTTTAAGACAAACTTTGAGTTCTGAAAATCTATCAGCCAATGAACTGGCAAACAAATTAGCTGTTATTCTAAATATGAAACCTGAACAGATAACAAAAGTTTTCAATTCAACTTTAAAAAATGGTTTGCCTGCAAGTTCAGCTATATTAAAAAGACAAGTTGAGAAGGAAGAAGTAGATAAAGTAAGGACATTAAATGTTAGGGGAATAGTTATTTCCTCTGACACAAAAAGATTTTATCCTAATAGCAATTTCTTATCCAGTGTATTAGGTACTCTTAATTCTGAAGGGACAGGCGTTTCAGGAGTTGAACTAGCCTATAATAAGGAAATGTTGGGTATCCCAGGAAAAAGTAGTTATGAAAAGGACGTAAAAAGCAATCAGCTGCCCTACGAGGATTCACAATATGTAAAGCCGGTGGATGGAAAAAATGTTGTTTTAACAGTTGATGAAACTATTCAAGAATATGCTGAAACTGCTGCTGAAAAAGCTTTAAAGGATAATAAGGCAAAATCCGTCAGCGTAATAGTAATGAACCCCAAAAATGGAGAAATTTTAGCTATGACCAGCAAACCAGATTTTGATCCTAACAATCCATATGATAGCTCAAAGACCTCAAAGGATATGGCAACACTATGGCAAAATAGATCTGTTCAGAATACCTTTGAGCCAGGATCTATTTTTAAGGTTATTACCGCAGCAAGTGCCATAGAAAATAATATTGGAATAAATGACTCCTATGTATGTAATGGAACTATTAAAGTTAACAATGTTCCAATAAATTGCTGGGATTTAAATGGCCATGGAACAGAAAGCTTTGGTGACATAATTAAGAACTCATGTAATGTTGGGTTCGTAGAACTTGGAGGTAAATTAGGGAAAGATAAACTTATACCGTTTGCCAGAAAAATGGGGTTTGGGCAAAAAACGGGAATTGATTTGCCTGGTGAAGCAGCTGGTATTTTAAGAGATCCTAGTAAAATTAATAATGTAGATTTAGCTACCATCGCATTTGGACAAGAAATAGGAGTTACACAAGTACAATATATGGCAGCATTTAATGCTATTGCTAATGGCGGAACATGGGTAAGACCGCACATAATGAAGCAAATTACACATACAGATGAAAATAATAAAACCATAGTTGACAAAGAGTATTCAAACTTTGGAAAGAAAACAGTATATGATGCAGGTGAAGCTGCAACTCTGCGTCAATACTTAATAAAGGTTGTAACTGAAGGTGTTGGACAAAAAGCTTTTGTAAAAGATCTAGATATAGCTGGCAAAACTGGAACTGCACAAATTGCGGACCCACAAACCGGAAAATATGCTACAGGAAAATATATGTCATCATTTGCTGGTATGGCACCATCTACAGATCCTAAAATAACTTTACTTGTAAGTGTAGAGGAGCCTGATGCTTCAAATTATTATGCCAGCGAAGTTGCAGCACCTGTTGCAAAGGATTTGTTCACTGAAATATTTAACTATATGGCCATGAAAGGTGAACTTAAATAGGTGAAAATAAACAGTAAAAAAAGGTAAGTTTTGCGTAAGGGCAAATCTTACCTTTTACTTATTTATTATGTCTTGGATTTTTTGATACAATTTCAATAGCCTGAGTTATTTCTGATATTACGTCTGCATCAAATTGAACATTTAATTGATTAATCTTTGAATAAACAATACCTTTTTCTGTTGCAACATATAAAGGCATAAATTTATTTAATGCTATGGCTTTTATATCTTCAACACATCTATCACAGGTACATATGTTATTATATTTTTCTAAAACAGTAGGTAATGCCTGATCTATTACTATTTCCATATAATTTTTCAGCATTTAAACCCTCCAATCTAAAATATTATTTTAATATTTTAAAATAATTTTTTAAGCAATATATATATTCTATAAACTATTGGATTTTCCTTCAAAATTATAAAATAATTAGTTTAGATAACTTTAGACTTTTTTATAGCTGAAGCTGCAGGTAAGCCAATTACTGCACCAACCAAAAGTTGTGCTATATTTCCTGGTATTGAGGACACAGGTGAAAGCCAGTTTCCATATAGAATAACTTCTGTAATGTAATAACCAAATATCATTAAAACAGAGGAAATACATACAGCAATTATGTTGTAAAGTTGATTTTCACCATTTCTATTGTGTGCATTAGAAATGGAACCGACAACATAACCCATTGCACCTCTTATTATGAATGTAAATGGAGCCCAGGCTGCCCAACCAGACAATATATCAAATAAGCCCATACCAAAAGCTCCAGCAATTGCACCTTTCTTTTTTCCAAAAACTATTGCAGAAATAAACAGCATTACGTTTCCCATGTGAATTAGACCGCCGTTTATTGAAATGGGCAATCTAATATTAATAAACTTTGTAGCAATAAAGACTAATGCAATTAATAAGGAGCAAATTACCATATCCCTTACTTTGCTTGAATTGTGGCTAATATTTTGTATTTCTTTATTCATATCAACGACTCCCTTATTATAATTGTATAAAGGAATAATAATATAATTTTGTAATGCAAACAAATGTATGGGTACATTATTAGATATTATAAATTGAATATGTAAAATTTGAACTATATTTAAAGTAATATTATTTATACATTAAAATAGTTGCAATTGAAACAATTAAAATATATAATTAGATAGTTGCAATTGAAACTAAAAGGAGAAACGAAAATTGGATGAGGAGAAAAGTGGTAAATATATATCCTGTATTCATAGAAAAGTTCAGGCTTATATAAACAAAGAATTATCTTTATATAATATTGGCAGTGGGCAGTATCAATTTTTACTTAAAATTTATAAAAGCGATGGACTTTCTCAGAAACAATTAAGCGAAGATTTTTGCATAGATAAAGCTACAACTGCTAAAGCAATTAAGAAGCTGATAGATGAACAGTACATTGTAAGAATAGATGATAAGTTTGATAAAAGAGTTAACAGAATCTACATAACAGATAAGGGAAAGATGCTGATACCAATTATAAAAAATATATTAAAACATATTGATAATAAACTGAATGACGGTTTTAGCCAAGAGGAAAGATTAAAAGGCACCTTATTACTAAAAAAATTCTTTAATAATGCATCAAAAAAATTAATTTAATTATTACATAAAAGGAGATTTTATATGGATAGGACTGAACAATTGGGCAGAGAGAATATAGGACAGTTATTATTTAAATTTTCGCTGCCTGCTATAGTAGGAATGCTAGTAAATGGACTATATAGCATAGTTGATAGAATATTTGTGGGAAGGGGAGTTGGTTCCCTTGCTTTATCTGGAGTGGCTATTACTTTTCCCATTACTAATATAATCATGGCTTTTGGAATGTTAGTTGGAGTTGGTGCTGGAGCTGCAGCCTCAATAAGGTTAGGTGAAAAGAAAAAGAATGATGCAGAACTTATTTTAGGCAATGCATATACTTTAGTAATATTACTTTCTATAATGTTAACAATTTTAGGTTTAATTTTTTTAAAGCCTATTTTGGTGGTATTCGGGGCAAGTGCTGAAACAATGCCCTATGCAAAGCAATTTGCTACCATTATTTTATGGGGTATTATCCTTCAAAACATTGGGTTTGGCTTAAACAATCTTATTAGATCAGAAGGTAACCCTAAAGTTGCAATGATAACAATGTTAATTGGCGCCATAATCAATTTTATATTAAATCCAATATTTATTTTTGTATTGAAACTTGGAGTTGTCGGTTCTGCGCTAGCAACAATCTTTTCACAGACTGTTTGCTCTATATGGATTCTGCTATATTTTCTAGGAGGGAAAAGTACCTTAAAGCTGAAGAAAAAAAATATGAAATTAGACCCTTCAACTGTAAAATTTATATTCAGCATAGGTATGTCACCATTCGCACTGCAAATGGCAGCAAGTGTGGTTACTATTTTGTACAATGTGAGTCTTAAAACATATGGAGGAGATTTAGCAATAGGTGCAATGGCACTAATAAATAGTGTAGCAATGCTAATACTAATGCCTATATTTGGCATAAATCAAGGATCCCAGCCTATCATAGGATACAATTATGGGGCTAAAAATATCGAAAGAGTAAAAAAAGCGTTAAAATACGCGATTATTGCTGCAACTTGTATTTCAACTTTAGGATTTATAGTAGTGGAAGCTTTCCCGGTACAAATTGTTAGATTATTTAATACAGAAGATGCTAGCCTAACTTTATTAGGATCTCATGGAATAAAAATATTTTTATGTATGCTTCCAATTGTAGGATTCCAAATTGTAAGTTCAAATTATTTTCAATCCGTTGGAAAGGCTAATAAAGCTATGGTTTTATCTTTATCAAGGCAGGTAATTATATTAATACCTCTTTTACTTATATTACCTCCAATGCTAAAGATTGATGGAGTTTGGATTGCAGGACCAACAGCTGACTTTTTAGCATCATTGATAACTGCAGCAGTATTATATCATGAAATTAAAAGTTTAGATAAACTTACTGATAAGGATAATATTAAGGACATGGAATTTATATAATTTTATTGAAAAGTATGCCTTTTATTTAAGACTACGCCGTATTTCATCGTTGAAATACGGTTTTTTTATTAAATTGAAATTTATTGATTTCTCAAGTATAATTATATATTTAATGCAATAATTAACAATTTAAAATATTTTACATATACTTAATATATAGCATTTTTTTAGGAGTAATTATGAATGCTGACGGAGTTTTTGAAGGCGGAGGAGTGAAAGCAATAGGATTTGTTGGTGCAATTTGCAAAATGGAAGAATCAGGTTTTACTTGGAAGAGACTTGCAGGAACATCTGCAGGCGCAATTATAGCATCATTATTGGCCGTGGGGTATTCCGGGAATGAACTAAAAGAGATAATCCCTACAATAGATTATTTGAGCTTTATTGAAGGAAAAACTTTAAAACAAATTTCATTCTTTGCAAATACATTTAACTTGCTAATCAAAAATGGTTTTTATTCAGGAGATAAAATTGAAAGCTTTTTAAATAATCTTTTTGAAAAAAAAAGCAAAACCAAGTTTAAACATATCTGTAGTGGTAAGGATTGTAAATTAAAAGTAATAGTATCTGATATCACCAGAAAAAAAGCCGTTATATTTCCAGACGATTTTAATGAATACAATATTGATGCTTCTGAGTTTAGCATAGCAAGGGCTGTAAGAATGAGTATTAGCTTACCATACTATTTTCAGCCTATCAGGTTAAACTATCAAGAGAATTTAGATTATATGGTGGATGGAGGTATATTTAGTAATTTCCCTGTATGGATTTTTGATGTGGATGGAATACCTCGATGGCCAACAATTGGATTTAAATTAGTTGATTCAAATTCTAATAAAAGCAAAAATAATGGCATATTAACATTTACTAAGGATTTGCTGGAATCCATTATAGATACTAGTGATGAAACATTTATAACAAATAAAGATAAAGTAAGAACTATTAAAATACCAACTTTAGGAGTTAAAACTACGGAGTTTAATATAAATAAACAGAAATGTAATGAATTATATATTTCAGGTTACAATGCTGCTGAAAACTTTTTAAAAGAATGGAATTTTAATGAGTATATAAGAACTTTCAGAAAGAAAAGTTAATCTTTTAAGATTAACTTTTTTATTTGAACAAATTATATTCTATAATATCGGATTCAATCAAAGTTTAACTAATTACTATTAGGTTAAAATTATACTGACTATAAATGCTATTACTTGAAAGAAATTAAATAGCAGGGTATTTCTCAAAACGAAGACAAATCCCGTAGCCTTATTTTTATTTAATGAAAAGCTATTTAAATTTTTTGCCATTATAGGTGCCAAAATATATATTAAAATAAATGTTTTTGGTACTAAATTATTAAATATGAAAATTGTAATGAAAAATAACTCAGCTAAATGAGAACATATAAGAATTTTAAAAGCTTTGTTTGCTCCCAATAATATGGGTAATGTTTTTCTTCCATTTTTTCCATCCTCATCAACATCACAGATATTATTTGCCATCATTATATTTGAAATACTAAGTGCTACTGGCATGGATAATAAAAATGTATTTAATGTGAAATGCTGACTTTGTATAAAAAATGAAATTGAAAATACAATGGTACCCTCAAAAATACCTGAAATTAACTCACTTAATGGAGTATATGAAATAGGATAAGGTCCACCGGAATAAGTGTAAGCAATTATTATTGATATGCCACCGATTATTAGTAAAAATGGGCTTGTGCTAAATAATATATACAATCCAAGCAGAGCTGCAATACCTATGAATGATACACCAATTATGAATGCTGCCAATGGATTTAAATTATAATAAACTATTGGATTATGAATGTTATATAAATAGCCATTAGTATTTTTTGCTTTCTTATAATCAAAATAGTTATTAAAAACTGTAGATGCTCCGTCTAAAGCAATGGATGCCAGAAGCATAGCTATAAATAAAACAATTTTAAAACTACCATAAGTATAATTTGAGTACAATGTTCCTAAAATTACGGAAAAAATAATTGCTGCTGAAGTTCTAAATTCAACAAGTTCATTTAAAATTTTAAAATTTATTCTATTATAATTTTTATTCATATATACACCTTTTACTAAATATTTTTTTATTTATATAATAACATAATCATAACTAGAATTGTACTTATTAAATTGTTAATAATACTTACAAAAATAATTGGGTTATATTTCCATGGAAATAAAAAGGGCTCTGACAAGTGGTAAATATAATTTTTTATTTTAAATAGTTTGTGCAGTGTATATATTATTAGCCAGTTGGCAATAATTTTAAAGTCTAATTATTTTACAAGGAGAGATTATTGTGAAAATCGGTATACCAAGGGGACTTTTATTTTGTAAATATAATTCTTTTTACATAAATTTTTTTATGAATTTAGGACTGGAAGTAATTACATCTGAAGAAACCAATAAGGAAATATTAAATGATGGAATTAAATACTGTGTTGACGAGGCTTGTTTACCAGTTAAAATTTTTCATGGCCATTGTGCAAATCTAATAGGAAAATGTGATTATCTATTTATTCCCAGAATAATGAAAGTATATAAAGATGAATATATTTGTCCTAAGTTTTGTGGAATTGGCGAAATGATTATAAATGATATTCCAAAATTACCTCCGATTATAGATGAGCCAATTTATGCAGATACAAAAAGACACTTAAAAATTTGGTGTTATAAGGTTGGAAAAATATTTACAAAGAATTTAAGGAAAATAGAAAATGCATATAATATTGCTTTACTTGAAGAAGAAAAATTTAAATTAGGTATGGATCAGGAGAGCTTTAGCATTAAAATAGCATTGTTAGGACATCCATACAATATTTTTGATAGTTATGCAAATATGAATTTAATAAAAAAACTTAATAAACTTGGAATAGGCATTATCACAGAAGAATTTGCAGAAATAAAAAATATAAATAATGAAGTCAGCAGCCTATATAAAAAGCCATTTTGGACTTTTGAAAGAACTATGTATGGTTTTGCATTGAGTATGTATAAAACCATGTCAGTGGATGGCTTTATATACCTATCTTCCTTTGCATGCGGTATTGATTCTGTAGTAATAGAATTGATAAAAAACGAAGTAAAAGATTTTCCTTTTTTAGAGTTAAAAATAGATGAGCAAACTGGAGAAGCTGGTTTTGATACAAGATTAGAAGCATTTACAGACATGCTGTATAGAAAGAAAAATATTGTTGAGAGGGTTGATGCAATATGAAGGTTACATTTCCCTTATTAGGAAATTCCTATTTTGCTGCAAAAGCTATATTAGATGATTTAGGTATAGAATGTATTGTTCCACCTATGAGCAGTAAGACAGCATTAGAAATAGGCACTAAATTTTCCCCGGAAGAAATTTGTCTGCCATTTAAAATTATTTTAGGGAACTATATTGAAAGCATTAAAATGGGTGCGGATACTATTGTTTTAACAGGTAGCTGCGGTCCATGCAGGTATGGTGAGTATTGTGAACTACAAATGAATATAATGAAAAAACTTGGATATGATGTTAAATTTATTGTATTAGAGAAGCCATCTTCTATTGGAAATAAAGAGTTTATGAGAAGAATAAATATTATATCAGAAAAATCAAATAAAACGACAAAACAGAAGCTTTCTGCATTATTAAATGGGTACAAGATTATTAACTTAATTGATAATATAGAGAAAAAAGCAAGGCTCCTTTCTGGATATGAAGTGAACAAAGGACAGTTAAAAGCTCTGTTGAATAACTGTAAAATCAATGCCATTAAATGCAAATCATCATATGACATGATAGGTGTAATGAATAAATATAATGAAAGAATAAATAAAGTAAAAATAGATAAAAATAAAAATCCAATAAAAATACAAATCATAGGAGAAATTTACACTATATTAGAGCCATTTGCGAATTTATACATTGAAGATAAGCTTATGGACTTAGGTGTATCCACAAGAAAATCATTAACTCCCAGCTGGTGGTTTAAAGATGCTGTACTTTCAGCTATAAAACTAAATTCTTTAAAACTAAGAGCTGCATCAAGAGAATATCTGCCCTATTACATAGGAGGACATGGACGTGAGTGTATAGGGGAAGCACTGATGGCATATAAAGATGGCTTTAACGGAGCAATTCAAATATTTCCAATGGGATGTATGCCTGAAATAGTTTCTAAGTCTATATTACCGTCTATTGCAAAAGATAAAAATTTTCCAATTATGACACTGGTGGTAGATGAAATGACTGGGGAATCCGGGTACGATACTAGAATCGAAGCTTTTGTTGATTTGCTTGAAAGGAGAAATGAAAATGTACAATATGGGAATTGATGTTGGCTCGGTAAGTACTGATTTAGTTCTTATTGATGACAATAATAATGTAATTGATGGATTATATTTAAGAACTATGGGAAAGCCAGTGAAAGTTATTCAAGAAGGTTTTAATATACTGAAAAAGAAGTATAGTGATATTGAAATAAAATCCGTAGGTACTACAGGAAGCGGAAGAAAAATATCATCATTTTTAGTTGGAGCTGATGCTGTAAAAAATGAGATAACTGCACATGCTGTAGCATCACTTGATATTGATCCTGATATAAAAACTATAATAGAGATAGGTGGACAGGATTCTAAAATAATTATTATAAAAGATGGTATAGTTACAGATTTTGCAATGAACACTGTTTGTGCTGCAGGTACCGGCTCATTTTTAGACAGACAGGCAGAAAGGCTTGGAATACCTATAGAAGAATTCGGTAATTTAGCACTAAAATCAAATAATCCTGTTAGAATTGCTGGCAGGTGCGCTGTTTTTGCTGAGTCGGATATGATCCATAAACAACAAATAGGATATAGTCAGGTAGATATAGTTAGAGGGCTTTGCGAGGCCCTGGTAAGGAATTACTTAAATAATGTGGGTAAAGGTAAAGAAATAAGAGAAAAAATTTTTTTTCAAGGCGGGGTTGCTGCTAATGAAGGAATGAAAATGGTTTTTGAAAAAGTATTAAACTGTCAGGTCATTGTGCCGAAATATCACGGCTTAATGGGAGCCATAGGAGCTGCTATTTTAGCCAAAGAGGCTGTTAAGAAAAAAAAGTATACCGATTTTAAAGGATTTAATATATCTGACTGTAATTTTACATCTAAAAGCTTTGAATGCTCAGGGTGTGTAAATAGATGTGAAGTAGTAAAGATATTAAAGAATAGTGAAGCAATTGGATGCATAGGAGACAGATGCGGCAAATGGAGTAACAAATCAGAAGATGTGGTTTAAAAGGAACAGATTGTCTGTTCCTTTAATCTTTAAATTAATTAAAAAAAGAAAATAAAATATATTTGAAATATTGTAAATCTATTCCCTCACTTTTGCAGTATAAGTTAATTTCCTTATTTCTTTTTATAAAATGAAAATAGGTATAATCCTTTACTCCGGGCATAAGCATATATATTACCTCCTTTCATATAATTTTCATTGTTGTTTTTTGATTTAATGCTCATTTTTATACTCCTTTCTTTTTAATTTTTAAAATATTAAAAGCCATGGAAATACCACAGCTTATAATCTATAACTAAATTTAAAATAAAAAGCTATGAGCGATAATAGCTCATAGCTGATAAAACGTTATATAACCTATATAAACATCTTATTCTCGGCAGAGTTACTTCCTATCGCAAGTTCTAAATATGAAATTTTAATATTAAAAGCCAAATTATAATTAAACATAACTCCACCTCCTATACAAATATTTACATACTTAGTATAAGATAACTGGTACATAATGTCAATAGAAAACTAATAAAAATAATGAATATTCTCAATAAATCATTATAATAATCAGTGATAAATATTTATGAATAATTTTATACAAATAGGTTATCACATTTATGTTACCTTTTTTATATTCTAGAATATAATAAAATGCAAGTTGAAATAATACATAAATTCATTTACAATGATAATGTCAGCCTATGATTAATTAATATTGGTACTTTATAAGGAGGTAATTCAATGATGAAGAAATTTAAAAGAGTTTTAGTTGCAAATAGAGGAGAAATTGCAATTAGAATTTTTAGAGCATGTGAAGAACTTGGTATAAGAACAGTAGCAATTTATTCAGAAGAAGATAAATTATCGCTATTCAGGACTAAGGCAGATGAGGCATATTTAATTGGGAAAGATAAGGGACCTGTAGAAGCTTATTTAAATATAGACGAAATAATTAATTTAGCGTTAAAAAAAGGTGTTGACGCCATACATCCAGGCTATGGATTTTTATCTGAAAATCCTGAATTTGCTAGAAAATGTGAGGAAGCAGGCATTGAATTTATTGGTCCAAAGTGGAATGTAATGGAGAAGATGGGTGATAAAATAACCTCCAAAATAGTCGCAAAGTCTTGCGGTGTACCAACAATACCAGGGGTGCAAGAACCAATAAGAAATGAAAAAGATGCTGAAGAATTTGCTCAGATTTGCGGATATCCAGTTATGGTAAAAGCTGCTGCAGGAGGCGGCGGAAGAGGAATGAGAATAGTAACTAGAGCCGAGGAATTAATTGCAGCATATAAAAGTGCAAAAAATGAGGCTAAAAAAGCATTTGGTATCGATGATGTTTTTATTGAGAAATACTTAAAAAATCCTAAGCACATAGAAATTCAAGTTTTAGGCGACAAATATGGTAATATAGTGCACTTGTATGAGCGAGACTGTTCTATTCAAAGAAGGCATCAAAAAGTAATTGAATTTACACCTGCAATTTCACTTTCTCAGGATAAAAGAAAGGAAATTTGTGATGATGCCCTAAAAATAGCAAAAAACGTTAAATATTCTAGTGCAGGAACATTGGAATTTCTAGTTGATAAACATGGAAATCATTATTTTATTGAAATGAATCCAAGAATTCAAGTAGAACATACAGTTACAGAAATGGTTACAGGAGTAGATATTGTACAAAGTCAAATTTTGATTGCCCAGGGATATGAATTAGGCTCAAAAGAAATTGGAATACAATCACAAAGCGATATTAATCCAAGGGGTTGTGCAATTCAATGCAGAGTGACTACGGAAGATCCATCTAATAATTTTGCTCCTGACACTGGTAAAATAGATGTATATAGAACTGGATCAGGTTTTGGAATTAGATTGGACGGAGGGAATGGATTCACTGGTGCAGTTATAAGCCCTTATTATGACAGTTTGCTTGTGAAGACAACATCCTGGTCAAGAACATTTAATGATGCAATCAGAAAAGCTACAAGAGCAATAAAAGAAATAAAAATAACTGGTGTTAAAACAAATGTTGACTTTTTAATAAATGTTTTAAACCATGAAAAGTTTTTAAAAGGTGAGTGCGACACTAGTTTTATATCTGACAACCCGGAGTTATTTGATATTTATACTAAATTAGATGATGAGCAGAGGATACTAAAGTTTATTGGGGAAAAAGTTGTTAATGAAACCCATGGCCACAAGGTAGATTTTGATGTGCCAGTGGTGCCAAAAGTATCTATAGAATCTCCTTTAAGAGGTACAAGGCAGATTTTAGAAGAAGAAGGTCCAAGTGGATTGGTTAACTGGATAAAGCAACAAAATAAGCTTTTGTTAACAGATACAACAATGAGAGATGCTCATCAATCACTTATGGCAACCAGAATGAGAACTATTGATATGACAAAAATAGCTAAAGCACAGAGCGTTTTAGCAAAGGATCTTTTTTCTATGGAAATGTGGGGAGGAGCAACCTTTGATGTCGCTTACAGATTCTTAAAGGAATCTCCATGGGATAGATTAGTAAAATTGAGAGAAAAGGTTCCTAATATACTTTTTCAAATGTTGTTAAGAGGGGCTAATGGTGTTGGATATAAAAACTACCCTGATAACGTGATTAGAGAATTTATAAAGGAGTCTTCAAACTCCGGTGTAGATGTTTTTAGAATATTTGATTCACTTAACTGGTTAAAAGGCATGGAGGTTGCCACTGATGAAGTTTTAAAACAGGGAAAGATTGCTGAAGTGTGTATGTGCTACACTGGTGATATTCTAGATTCAAAAAGGGATAAATATTCTTTACAATATTATATTAATATGGCAAAAGATATTGAAAAAACCGGCGCTCATATTTTGGGAATTAAAGATATGTCTGCTTTACTGAAACCATATGCAGCATATAAATTGATCAAAGCTTTAAAAAACGAAGTGGATATTCCCATTCATCTTCATACTCATGACACCACTGGAAATGGAGTGGCTACTGTATTAATGGCCGCTCATGCAGGAGTTGATATTGTTGACACAGCTTTCAACAGCATGTCAGGTTTAACAAGCCAGCCAGCATTAAATTCAGTAGTAGCAGCATTAGAAAACACTGAAAGAGAAACCGGACTAAAATTAGATGAAATACAGAAACTGTCAGATTATTGGAGTGCTGTAAGGCCTGTTTATAAAAAATTTGAAAGCGGGTTAAAAACAGGTTCTGCTGAAATTTACAAATTTGAAATACCAGGTGGACAATATTCAAATTTGAAGCCTCAAATTGAAAGTTTCGGATTGGGTCATAGATTTGATGAAATAAAGGAAATGTATAGAAGAGTAAATATAATGTTAGGGGATATTGTAAAAGTAACACCATCATCAAAAATGGTAGGAGATTTAGCAATATTTATGGTAAAAAATGATTTAACTCCTGAAAATATTTATGATAAGGCATTAAATTTAACATTCCCCGATTCTGTAATAACATACTTTAAAGGTATGATGGGTCAGCCTAAAGATGGATTTCCAGAAAAACTACAAAAACTTGTATTGAAGGGTGAACAGCCAATACAGGGCAGGCCAGGAGAATTACTCCAACCTGAAAATTTTGACAAAATAAATAAATATTTAAATAAAAAATACAAAATTAATATTAGCAATAGGGATGTTATAAGTTATGCTTTATATCCAGATGTATTTGAAGAATATTTAAGCTATATTGACCAATACGGTGATTTAAGCAATATGGGCAGTGATGTTTTCTTCCATGGATTAAGAGCAGGAGAAATAAGCGAAATAAAAATTGCTGAAGGAAAAGTATTAATTGTAAAAATGCTTGAAATTAGAAAAGCAGACAAATATGGTAATAGAATTGTTGTTTTTGAGGTTAATGGAAATAGAAGAGAAGTTGTAATTAAAGATACTGCAGCTAAAACAAAGGAAACTAATTCTGAGGAAATGGTTACGCTGGCAAATAACGAGAACATAAATGAAATAGGAGCCAGCATTCCAGGAAAATTAGTAAAATTGTTAGTTAAACAAGGTGATACAGTTAACGCCGGCCAGAGCTTAGCTTTAATTGAAGCAATGAAAATGGAAACAAATATAGCTGCACCTGTTTCAGGAATTGTTAAAAGAATATATGCAGATGAAGGAAAACAGGTTATATCTGGTGAATTGTTAATAGAATTAGGATAAATTTATCCCAGTATGCATTTATTAGCTAAAATGTATGCTGGGATAAATTTTTTTTAGTAAAATAATTATTATGGAAACAAATATATAATAATGATATAATTTACATATCTATGATTAATAAAAGTTGAGGTGAAAGATTTATGAGATTTGCATTTATAATTTCATTAATATTTGCATTGTTGATTTCAATATTTGCTATTCAAAATGCAGCAGCTATTTCAATAAATTTATTATTTACAAATATTAATGTTTCTTTAGCTTTAATTATATTTATTTCTGCAGCAACTGGCGCCATTATAGCAGCACTACTAGGAATTAAAAGAGAATTTAAAATAAAGTATGAGAATAAGCAGCTGCTAAAAAGAATCCATCAGTTAGAACAAGAGAAAAAGCAAAATGAAATGGAAAAAAACAAAGAACCAGCTGATTTAAATAAAAATTAATTAATATCTAAGTATAAAATATAAAATGGTACATAAAAGTCATTAATGTTATAAAATTTGCATAAATATATCTATTTTATAATTAATTTAATATAATTATATTTATTGTTAAAATTAGCTTTACAAGTATTGATTTTTTATCCAATTTATGTTGAAATATAAATATAGTAATATTATTTAGTAAACGATTATATAGAGGGGAATGATAGAATAATGAAAAATAAAGTTTTAGATCATGTTGAACCGAAAGATGTATATAAATATTTCGAGGAATTAACACAAATCCCAAGAGGTTCTGGAAATGAGAAAAAGGTAAGTGATTATCTTGTATCCTTTGCAAAAGAACATAATCTGCAGGTAATTCAGGATAAAGCATTAAATGTAATTATTAAAAAGAAAGCTACTGAAGGATATGAAAACAAACCCTCAATAATTATACAAGGTCATATGGATATGGTTTGTGAAAAAGAAGAAAATGTAGAACATGATTTTTTAAATGATCCACTGAAATTAAAAGTAGTTGATGATATGGTATACGCTTCTGGAACTACCTTAGGATCAGATAATGGAATAGCACTGGCAATGGGTATGGCAATTTTGGCAGCTAATGATATACCTCATCCTGCTATTGAAATGTTAGCTACTACATCAGAAGAAACAGGTATGGACGGAGCAATGTCATTAGATCCTAAAGATTTAGATGGAAGTATATTAATAAATATAGATTCAGAGGAGGAAGGGAAGTTACTTGTAAGTTGTGCAGGTGGAATGACTGTAAGAGCAAAGATAAAGGCACAATGGGAGAAACCAAGTAATAATTTAATACCTTTTGCACTTAGAATAAGAGGCTTAAAAGGCGGACACTCTGGTATGGAAATCGACAAAGGAAGAGCAAATGCAAATAAACTTATGGGACGTATTTTAAATGATTTAACCAATAACTTTAATTTAAGTATATGCTCTATAAATGGTGGTTCAAAGCATAATGCCATACCAAGAGAAAATGAAGTTATTATGTTAATTAGCCAAGAAGATAAGCATAATATTCTAAATAAAATTACTGAATTTGAGAAAATATTTAAGACTGAATATAGATCCAGTGACTCTGACATAGAAATTCATTTCCATCAGCTGCAATTAATGCCTAAAAAAACACTTTCTTCAGCAGCTCAAAAAGCTTTAGTTGATTATTTATATTTAGTTCCAAATGGGATAATGACAATGAGTATGGAAATTAAAGGACTTGTTGAAAGTTCTTTAAATATAGGCGTAGTGTTAACTTCAGATGATACAATAGAATTTGTAAGTGCAATCAGGAGTTCAGTTAGAAGTTTGAAGAATGAAATATATAATAGAATAGCTGTATTAGCTAAGATAATTGGAATTGGCATAAGTACTGAATCTAATTATCCTGAATGGTCATATAATCCAAACTCAAGGATTAGAGAGACGTTCATAGAAGTTTATGAAAGATTATATCATAAAAAGCCTGAAATTACAGCTATACACGCTGGAGTTGAATGTGGATTATTTGGGGAGAAATTTGGTCAATTAGATATGATTTCATTTGGACCTAACTTATATGATGTACATACACCAAATGAACATATGAGTATTTCATCAGTGAGAAGAACCTGGGAATATTTAATTGAAGTGCTAAAAGACATACAATAATGTAAAAATGCTGTCATAAGACAGCATTTTTTATTGAAAATTATTAATAATTAATATTATTTTAATAATTGCAATATTTTTTATTAATATATATAGTATATGCTTATAATAAGAGTTTTATACTGATGTTTACAGAGGTTACTTAAATTATGAGAAATAAAATTAAGGTATATTTAACTGATTTAATATTATTTTTTCTTATATCAGCTCCATTAATATATAATACTTCCAAAATAAATGCAAAAACCAATAATATAATTGAGTCTGGTAAGATCAATACATTAAATACAGAAAGTATATATGAAAATCAAAGTATAATAATAAACAAGAAAAAGGCAGCCAGGCAGGTAAATTTCCTTAATAGCAGTTCTAGATTAAATGACCTAAAAAGTAAAATTGAGGACACTGTTGGAAGTAATATAGATAATGTTGCATTAGTATATTATGATATTAACTCAGGTACAAGTATAAAAATAAATGAAAATGACAGCTATTTAGCCGCAAGTACTGTAAAAGTTCCTATAAATATGCTTCTATACGATATGATATATAAGGGACAAATAAATGTAAGCGAGAAATTGACATATACATCTGAAGATTATGAAGATGGTGCTGGAATTCTGCAGGGTCAGGATTTATCGCAGCCTAGAAGTTTAAGCAATTTAAGTATGTATTCTATAGTATATTCTGATAATATAGCTATAAATATGCTGTTAGACAGAGTTGGAATTGATAATAGATATGATTATTTGGAAAGCTTAGTAGGACATTCAGTAAATCATAATGATAATTATACAACTGCTGATGATTCATTTAAAATTTTAAAAAGGTTATATGAAAATCCAGATAATAATCCTTACTATGAAACTTTAATTAATTTAATGAAAAATACAGTTTATCATGACAGAATAGACAGATTAATTCCTCAGCAGATAGTTGCTCATAAAATAGGCGACTATAATGAGTATGTAAATGATATAGGAATTGTATTTACTAAAAATCCATATATTCTTGTTATTTTTACCAAAAACACAACTAACGCAAATGAATTAATTGGACAAGTATCTAAGGTAATATATGACAATGTTATAGATGATGAAAAATAGCAGCAATATGTTGTTATTTTTTGTTTAAAGCTAATGTCTTAGATAAAACCAGTTAAGAGTGACTTAAAACATATGTTGACAAATTAATTTAAAGTATTATAATCAAATGTAATATAAATAAATGTTTCTGTGATAGGAAGAGTAAATTACATTTAGTATTTAAAGAGAATTAGGGATGGTGAGAACCTAATAAGAAAAATGTTTTTGAAAGACACCCTGGAGAAACTTAATCGAAGTTATTTTTGATTAAGTCGGTAATCTACCGTTAAAAAGATTAAAGAGAACCTTATAAAGGTTAAGTAGGATGGTACCGTGGGTATAAACTCTCACTCCTAAATGGAGTAGGAGTTTTTTTATTTACTGAAGTTATATAAGCGCGCTGCTTCTTTAAATATGCTTACTTAATTTTTATATAGAAAAGCTGGGTGGCACCGCGGAATTTATCGCCCCAGGAGATTATTCTCCTGGGGCGTTTCTTATTTATATAATTTTATAAAATAGGAGAGTGTAAAAATGGATAGAAAATTAATTAAAGAAGCATTTAACCTGATTGGCAAAGAAATTTCTTTAAAAGGATGGGTGTTTAGAATAAGAAAATTAAGTAAAGTTAGCTTTTTACTTTTAAGAGATGGCAGTGGAATTATCCAATGTGTAATTGATAATAATGAATTTAATACAAAAGGCTTAAAATTAGAAAGTGTTATTGAGGTTATAGGAATCCCAGTATTAAAAAATAAGGATAATAAAGAAGTAGAAATACAAGTAAAGAAAATTAATATGATTTCTAAGGTTAAATATGATTTGCCAATTGAAATTAATATTGATGAAATGGAGGCAAATCTTGATAAAATATTAAATAACAGAGTATTAAGTTTAAGACATCATAAGAACAAAGCTATATTCAAAATACAATCTGTATTGTCTCAAGGATTTTTAGAATACTTAAAAAAAGAAGGATTTATACAAATTTTTACACCGAAAATTGTAAATCAAGGTACAGAGGGCGGAACTCAATTATTTAAAATAAAATATTTTGAAAATGATGCATATCTAGCGCAAAGTCCCCAATTTTATAAGGAAATGATGGTATCAGCTGGATTTGAAAGAGTATTTGAAATTGGGCAGGTATATAGGGCAGAGGAGCATAATACTTTAAGGCATTTGAACGAATATGTTAGTCTAGATATGGAAATGGCATTTATAAAGGATGAGTTTGACCTAATGGAACTTGAAGAAAAAATGTTGAAATTTATATTTAATAAGGTAAAAAAAGAATGTAGTGAAGAAATTGAGGAGCTGAATGTAAAAATACCAGGCATTATGGAAAAAATACCCTGCTTGAAGCTTGAAGATGCACTTACAATATTGAGAGAACAATATGGTGAAAATGAATTGGATGAGGACTTAAATCCACAAGGAGAAAAACTAATAGGAAAATATTTTAAGGAAAAGTATAATTCTGACTTTGTGTTTCTAACAAATTATCCAAGAAGTAAACGACCAATGTATACAATGCCCTGCGGTGAAAAATCAACTCATAGTTTTGATTTGATTTTTAGAGGGCTAGAAATTACCACAGGTGGTCAAAGAATTCATGATTATGAAATGCTAATTGAAAATATTAAATTAAAAGGGCTAAGTCCTGAAAGTTATAGTACTTATTTAGATGCATTTAAGTATGGGATGCCTCCACACGGTGGTTTTGCAATTGGCTTAGAAAGATTAACAGCTCAACTCATAGGAATAAATAATGTGCGATTAACTACTTTATTTCCTAGGGACAGAACAAGAATAAATCCTTAATTCCATAAAGAACTTATATTATTAAGGTAATACCTTAATAATATAAGTGAAAAAAATATATATTTGCATCGCTAGTATAGAAGGAATAAAAACTACAAACTTAAAATGTTTTGTTTTATGTCTGAATAAATACATGCCAATCCAAATACCTAAACTTCCAAATAAAGCTGCAATAGCAAAAAATTTGGCTTCTGGCGTACGCCACTGGCCCTTAATAGCAAGTGATTTATCTGTATACATGGAGAAAATTCCATATAAATTAATAATTATTAAGTAAATTAAAAAAAACTTCAAAATAAACACCTCTCTGTAATATAGCTAAAACAATTATAACTGTATTTAATAAAAAACAAAAATAATAACTTTCGACAAATTGTCCTATATTATTAGAATATTTTTAATATTATTTAAAAATACTATAATTCAAAATTATATATTATAATATAACAAGAATGTTATGAGGAGAGTTGTTATGAAAAGTAAAAAAATTAGTTATGGTATGGAATTAGTTCCGCAAAGGGCATTAAACAAATTAACTGACAAATTAAAGATTTATCATCATAAGTATATTAATGGTAAAGATAGCTACTGCATTTGTTTCTGCAGAAAACTAGATGGAGAATTGAATAAAATTTCTATTGATTTAAATTATGATAAGCTGCAGCAATACACATTATTTATTAAAAATTATTTGTTACAATGTAAAAGTAATGAAAGTATATTTAATGCAGGAAACAGCGAAATCATAAATATTAAAAGTCTTGATAAGAGTCATGTTAAATTAGTCTGCAATACAACAAATGGACTAAAAGTATTTTTTTCATTACATCGTTATGAATTAAAAAGTTATTTAAAAATATTGGAAAGCATTCTTAATCATAGAGAACACGAAAATTATGCTAATACTAATTTAGACTTTATTGCAGAAAGAATACTCTATCCTATAAAAAAATGTGAAAAGGACAAGCTTTATTTAAATGCTTTATATGCCTTTGCAGATGGAGCATTAGACAAAAAAGATAAGGAACTTTTTCAAGTTATATCAAAGGAAATAAATAAATATTTAAAGTGTTATAATAGAGAAGTCATTAATTAGTAAAAGGCTTCTCTATTTTGTATATACTTATTGAAAATTATTATATAATATCTTTAGAATAGTAGTTAAATTTACATTAAATTAAGAGGTATTAAAAGTGAATAAATTAGTATTGTATACCATATGTATTTTTTTTGTAATTGGTGGAATAGATTATATTTTAGATAACAAATTTAAAATAGGAGAAAAATTTGAAGAGGGAATAAAAGCCATGGGCCCTTTAGCTATGGCTATGGTTGGTATTTACTCCTTTATCCCCATGATGTCAAAATTAATATCTATTTTTTTAAATCCACTAGCTCATCTCATAAAAATTGATCCATCCATTATTCCATCTTCCTTATTGGCAACGGATATGGGAGCATTTCAATTATCGAAAATATTATCAGCTTCCAATGAAATGAGCTTATTTTCCGGAGTTATACTTGCATCCAATCTGGGTGCTGCTATAAGTTTCAGCATACCATTGGCCATGAGTATAATATCAAAAGAAGACTATAAGTATTACGCAAAAGGTGTAATAGCAGGGCTGATTACAATACCTTTTGGTGCTTTTATTGGCGGAATGCTGCAGGGAATAAATTATTTTGTTTTAATTTGGAACCTTACCCCAATTATTGTTCTCGCTTTATTATGCTCTACAGGACTTCTTTATTTTTCTAAAATTTCCTTAAAAATAATAACCATGTTTGGCAAGGGGATTTTTTATTTAAGTATATTTGGGTTAATACTTCAGGGAATCAATTCTATAACTGGCTATGAATATATAAAAGGTCTCACCCCTATAAATGAATCAATTAGCATTGTTGGTAAAATATCTATAGTTTTGGCAGGGGCATATCCAATGATTATGATATTAAATAAAGTTTTTAATAGTATATTTACCAAGCTTGGTAAATATATTGGAGTAAATGAAGAAGCAGTTTGCGGCATATTAGGCAATCTTGCAAGTAATTTATTAGTTTATATGACATTTACAAAAATGAACAATAAAGGGAAAGTTGTTGCTTCAGCAGTTAGTATAAGTTCATCCTTTGTACTTGGAGGTCAATTAGGTTTTATTTCTAATGTAGCTCCAAAGATGATTGTACCCTTTATAGCATCTAAATTATCCGCTGGAATTTTAAGTATTGTTATAGCCTGCTATATTTATGATCTTGAGTCCAATAAAGTTAAAGTAAAGTCAGTGGATAATTTAAATTATGAAGGGTAATATTATAGTTTTTCCCCATCCCATTGTTTTATTGCTTCTTTAACTGATCGTGCCATTTCTTTAGAAAAACTCGCACCTGTTTTAAAACTGTAATGCATTTGAGCATAATTTTCTGCACCATATTTATTTTCCTTAAAATAACCTTTTTCTCTTTCACTAAACATATCTATAATTTCTTCATGGGAAAGAGTCTTGTATTCTTCATCAAATACAATATAATCTTTATTAAATCTCTCTCTAGGTCTTTTTACCAAATTATCAGGATAATACCCCATACACAGCATAGCAACAGGAAAAGTATATTCAGGAAGCTTTAATAATTCTTTATGAATCTCGTATTTCTCCATTATATCCCCAATATAACAAGAACCAATAGATAATGATTCTGCAGCTACCACAGCATTTTCAGCAGCTATTAATGCATCACTGGCTGCTAAAAGCAAGTTAGATATGTCTGGAGCATTAAAAGATAAGTTATTATTAGTGCAAAATTCTTTCACATTACTTAAATTATAATAGTCGTACCAACGCTTGTAATCCGCCACAAATATTAATATTACTGGAGCATTAGCTATAAAAGGCTGATCATCACAAGTTTTGCTAAGAATATATTTTTTATTCTTATCTCTTATTACTATAATAGAGTACATCATCATGTTTCCAGCAGTTGGAGCACCAACAGCAGCATCAATAATAGTATTTAAATCCTCATCTGTAATTTCTTTATCATCGTATTTTCTCAAGGAAATGCGACTTTTCAATAATTGAAGTGTTGAATTCATAAAATTTCCTCCTTATGAAAAGATATCTATATTTTTAATTTTACTATTATAATAAGATAAATGCTATAAGCTGTTTACTGCATTTATAAAATCCCTGTTGTTAAAAACAAAAACTGCTGACAATAATACTTGCCAACAGTTAATATTAGTAATAAACCTTATAATATTTTTATCACTTCTACTTCATATTCTCCATCAGGAGATTGAACAAGGGTTTTTTTGCCAACCTCTAATTTATAAAGAGCCTTACCAAGTGGTGACTCAATACTAATTTTCATATTCTTAACATCTGCTTCAACAGAACTAACCAAGGTTACTTCTTCAGTTTCATCTATATCATAAAATTTAACTAAAGCTTTCTTATTAACATCAAATATATTGCCTTCGTTGCTTGATTCAACTACTACTGCATTTTTTAATTGTGCTTCTAATTCAAGTATTCTTGTTTCAGTCATGGACTGGTCATCCTTAGCCGCACTATAATCTGCATTTTCGCTTAAATCGCCTTGAGCCCTTGCGGACTTAAGAGCTTCCTTTATCTCAACTCTTTTAACTGTTTTTAAATACTCAAGTTCATCTTCTAATTTTTTCTTACCTGACTCAGTTAACATTATTTTGTTCATCATATCACCGCCTATAATTACTGTATTAGTCATTTAAAATATTTAAATATAAGGTTCTATTGATGTTAAGGTTACTTTATTAAAATAATAATACTAAATATAAATTAATGCAATATTAACTATAGATTTAATAATAACATGTAAAATGGAATTACAAAAGCACATGCTATTGTAGTAATTGCTGTCATTATAGCTGCATATTCGTAATCTCCGCCGCATTTTGCTGCAACAATAGATGTATTTGTCATAACAGGCATTGCAGCTTGTATAACAAATACCTGCTTCATTAAAGACGGAAGTGGAAAAAACCAAGTTAAGATTATTACAAGCATTGGAGAAACCAAAAATCTTCCTATTAATATTACAAACATATCAAAGGAGAATTTTACTTCTTTTAAATTAACTGCATGAATTGTAATGCCTATAAACATCATTGAAAGAGGTGTTGTAAGATTTCCAAGGTATTTGCAAGTATCTAATATAAATTTTGGGATAATAATACCCGAATAAATAATTAATAGTCCTACTAAAAATCCAATTAATGGTGGAGTAAAAATTTGCTTTATAGTTTTAAAAGATAAAATTTTATTTCTTTCTCCCTGACCATCCTTACTAATACCATATGTTCCAAGAGTCCAAAAGAAAGATGTATTTGCAACATAATAAAGCAATACATAAGGAACACTTTTATCACCAAACAGTGCTAAATTAACAGGAAGTCCAATAAAGATTACATTAGAAGCAAAAAACATGGATGCAAATGTTCCTTTTCTGCCTTTTTTTATGCGTAGAATCTTTGATAAAAATATACCAATAATATAACATATTGCCATTGATATAAATGGAACAATTAGACCTTTTGATAGACTATCAAATTTTTGTCTATTAAAACTAGTATATAAGTTTTCTATCATTAATGCTGGCAGCGATATATTAAATACAACCTTGGAAAATAGAATAGAGGAGTTATTATCAAACAACTTTTTCTCTGTTAATAAATAACCAATTGAAATCATAATAATAATACTTAAAATACTTTGCAGTGAAGTAATAATAATCTGCATGGGTAATATACCTTCTTTACAAATAATATAAAATATTATAACATAGGATTAAAGTAAAGGTAAAATGTAGCAATTGTTTGACAATTAACAATCACTCTTAAATGAAAATAAATTTTACAGAATTTACTGATTTAAATTGATAATATGAAAAATTTGTAGATTAAAATTGAGAAAGTAGTAAATTTTTAAATTATATTTAAATAAATATTTAAATCTGTTAAAATTAAAACAGAAAACGTTTAAAGGGGGAAGTTTTGTGTGTTCTAATGTATTATTCGAAGAAAAGATTAAGGAATTAGAAAATTATATTGACAACATTAGTGATAAGCAGGGAGCTTTAATTGAAGTACTTCACAGGGCTCAGCATATTTTCGGGTACCTTTCAAAGGAAGTTATTGAATTTATCGCAAAAAAATTGGACATCCCTTCATCTAAGGTTTATGGAGTAGTTACATTCTATTCCTATTTTACTACGGAGCCAAAAGGTGAATACGTTATCAATGTATGTATGGGAACAGCTTGCTTTGTTAGAGGCGCAGCAGAAATATTAGATGAATTTCAGAACAAGTTAAATATTAAAGTTGGGGAAACAACCCCAGATGGTAAATACACAATTCAGGTTTTACGATGCGTAGGTGCTTGTGGACTTGCCCCAGTTGTGACTGTAAACGATAAAGTATATGGTCACTTCACAAAAGAAATGGTTAGCAAAATATTAAAGGAACATCAATAAGGGGGGAGAAAAGTGGCTAAGATTAATTCATTTGAAGAACTTTTAAGCATTCATGAGGAATATAAAAATTTGCTGAATCTAAGAAAGGTATCACATGAGCAGGAGGTCTCTGTAGAAAATAAAAGATGTAAAAGATGTGTTATGGTCTGCGGAGGAACAGGATGTAAATCATCAAGCAGTGATGAAATTATTAAAAATCTAAATGATGAAATAGCAAAAGCTGGCTTGTCTGAAGATACTGAAGTGTTAATGACTGGATGTTTCGGGTTTTGCGAGAAAGGTCCAATAGTTAAAATTTCTCCTGATAATGTTTTTTATGTTCAGGTAAAGCCAACAGACGCTGAGGAAATAGTAAAAGAGCATTTACTAAAGGGCTCTATAGTTAATAGACTTCTTTATGAAGAACCTACATTGAAGGAAAAAGTTAAGAGACAAGATGAAATGTCATTTTATAAAAAGCAGCACAGAATTGCTTTAAGAAACTGCGGATTGATTGATCCAGAAGATATAAGGGAATATATAGCGGAAGATGGATACCTGGCTATAGGAAAGGTATTGACAACTAAAACCCCAGAAGAAGTTATTAAGATAATTACTGATTCAGGCTTAAGGGGAAGAGGCGGCGGTGGATTCCCAACAGGCGTAAAGTGGGGTTTTGCATCAAAGTATAAATCTGAGGAAAAATACATTATATGTAATGCCGATGAGGGGGATCCAGGAGCTTTTATGGATCGTTCCATTCTAGAAGGAGATCCAAACAGTGTGGTTGAGGCTATGGCAATAGCAGGGTATGCCATTGGTGCAACACATGGAAGAATATATATAAGAGCAGAATATCCTTTAGCAGTTCATAGATTGCAAGTTGCCATAAAAGAAGCAAATGAAATTGGCTTATTAGGTAAAAACATTTTAAATACTGGTTTTGATTTTGAAATCCAAATAAAATATGGTGCAGGCGCATTTGTCTGCGGTGAAGAAACAGCTTTAATTCACTCAATAGAGGGTCTTAGAGGAGAGCCAACAAATAAACCTCCATTCCCAGCTGAAAGCGGTTTATGGAATAAGCCTACCTGCGTTAATAACGTAGAAACACTGGCAAACATCCCCGCAATAATCAACAAGGGCGCTGAGTGGTATAGTTCAATAGGAACTGAAAAATCCAAAGGAACAAAGGTATTTGCCTTGGCCGGTAAAATAAATAATGTAGGACTTGTAGAAGTGCCAATGGGAACAACACTAAGAGAAATAATTTATGATATTGGAGGAGGAATAAAAAACGGTCGTAAATTTAAATCTGTTCAGACAGGCGGACCTTCAGGTGGATGTATAACATCTGAATTTCTAGACACACCAATTGATTACGATTCTTTAACAAGCATTGGCTCAATGATGGGTTCAGGCGGAATGATTGTAATGGATGAAGATAACTGTATGGTGGATATAGCAAAATTCTATCTTGAATTTATTGTAGATGAATCTTGCGGTAAATGTACACCTTGCAGGGTTGGTAATAAGAGATTGCTTGAAATTTTAACAAAAATCACAAATGGGCAGGGAACAGAAGAAGATTTAGAAAATCTTTATGAATTAGCTAATATAATTAAGGATACCTCTTTATGCGGATTGGGTCAGACAGCACCAAATCCAGTACTTAGCACCATGAAGTACTTCAAAGATGAATACCAAGCACATGTTAAAGAAAAATCCTGTCCAGCAGGAGTTTGTAAGAATTTATTGAAATACATTATCACAGATAAATGTATCGGATGTACAAAATGTGCTAGAAATTGTCCTGCTGGTTGTATTAGCGGAAAAGTTAAAGAAAAGCATATTATTGACCAAGATAAATGTATAAAATGTGGAGCATGCCTTAATGGATGCCCGGTTGATGCAATTATTAAGAAATAGTGCTGGGAGAGGTGATTTTAGTGAGTCAAATTACTTTAACAATAAATAATAAAAAAGTACAGGTTGAAAAAGGAAGTACTATTCTAGATGCTTGCAAAAAAATAGATGTGTATGTTCCTACATTATGTTATATGAAATTGCAGGATAACAAAACAGTGAACTGTCCTGGTTCATGCAGAGTTTGTTTAGTAGAAGTGGAAGGTAGAAGGAATCTTGCTCCATCTTGTTCAACGCCAGCAACAGAAGGTATGATAATAAAAACAAATTCTATGAGAGCCGTAAACGCAAGAAGAACAGTGGTAGAACTTCTACTTTCAGATCACCCGCAGGATTGCTTGCTTTGCGAAAAGAATACACAATGTGAATTACAAAAGCTTGCTGCTGATATGGGAATAAGAGAAATAAAATATAAAGGAGAAGTTTCCAATTACCCTAAAGATTGCTCCAGCAAATCCATAATAAGAGATATGACAAAATGTATTATGTGCAGAAGATGCGAAACAGTATGCAGCCAAATCCAAACAGTTTCAGTTATGTCAGCTGTGGATAGAGGATTTGTAACCGTTGAAGAACCTGCCTTTAATTTACCTTTAACTGAGACAAATTGTACATTCTGCGGCCAATGTGTTTCTGTTTGTCCAACAGGCGCTCTGACAGAAGTAAATAACACTTCTAAAGTATGGAAGGTTTTGAATGATAAAGAAAAAGTTGTAGTTGTTCAAACAGCTCCAGCCGTAAGAGCAGCCCTAGGGGAAGAATTTGGACTTGAAGCAGGTACATTAGTGACTGGTAAACTAACTGCAGCATTAAAAGCTTTAGGCTTTGACAAAGTATTTGATACAGATTTTGCTGCAGACTTAACTATAATGGAGGAAGCTTCTGAGTTGATAAGCAGGATTAAGAATAATGGACCTCTACCTTTACTTACTAGCTGCTGCCCAGGATGGATTAATTTCCTTGAGCATGAATTTGGTGATGATTTAAATTTACCATCAACTTGTAAATCACCACAGCAAATGTTCGGAGCTGTAGCCAAAACTTATTTAGCTGAAAAGATGAATATAGATCCTAAAAATATGATAGTTGTTTCTGTAATGCCATGTTTAGCTAAAAAAACAGAGGCATCAAGAGAAGAAATGGGAAGATCCGGAATCCAAGACGTAGATATAGTAATTTCTACAAGAGAACTTGCTAAAATGATAAGAGAATCTGGAATCAATTTTGCAAAATTGGATGATGAGAATTTTGATGATCCTCTAGGTGAATCCACTGGTGCGGCTGTAATTTTTGGTGCCACAGGCGGAGTTATGGAAGCAGCACTAAGAACTGCATATGAATGGATTACAGGTAATACTTTAGAAAATGTAAATTTTGAAAATGTTCGTGGTTTTGAAGGAATTAAAGAGTCAACCATAAATATAAATGGAATCGAAATTAAAATTGCTATTGCAAGCGGCTTGGGAAATGCAAGAAAATTATTAAATGCAGTTAAAGAAGGAAAAGCACAGTATCATATGATTGAGGTAATGGCTTGCCCTGGAGGATGTTTAAATGGAGGTGGTCAGCCATATATCCATGGAGACTTAGATATTCTTTCTAAAAGGTTAACCTCTTTATATGAAGAAGATAAAAACAAGACAATAAGAAAATCCCATGAGAATCCATTTATTAAGAAGTTATATGAAGAATATCTAGACAAACCAAATAGTGAGAAGGCTCATCACATTTTGCATACAACATATAACAAGAAATAGCAAATATAAAAGTCCTGCAATTATGCAGGACTTTTTATATATAATTTATGTTAATTATCTTACCTAACTTAGCCAATGAATCGCATAAATCATTTACTAATTTTAATTTTATACTTAAATTTGAAGGAAAACCTGGATTCTTATGTGCTGGGTTTATAGCATTCCCAACCCATAATGTGAGGTGAGTACAATCTTCTATAAGCAGCTTAGCCAATCTTGAGCAGCCATTGTTTTCATTTAAATTAAAACTATATTTACTTTCCGCTGCTGGAGAGGTAAAGTTATTCAATATTTCGATGGTTTTGTTTAAAGTTATTACTCCTTCTGTAATTAAATCTATACCATCCATTGATGCAGTAGGAGGAACATCATAATTAATTAGATTAGGATCTAAGTTCAAATCTATGTTTAGGTCACATTTTAATTCTCTAGCTGCAATATTAGCGGCTGTACCTCCGCAAATTATCTTTTTGCTTTTCTTACTTATAAACTTTTTAATTATTTCAGAATCCTTTGACTTATCAAGTGGTGGCCCTGTAAATAAATCAACAAATTTAGGCTTTATTAATTTTACAGTTACTACAGTTGTGTCATCGCCAGGTTTAGAGTTATATAAGTTCCAGCAAACATCTAGTAAGTCATTGGCAATCTCCTGTGAATTACTCTTAAATTTTATGCACTTCAGCAAATACTTCTCCACATTGTCATAAGTCCAGCCCAAATTCAACATTTGTCCCAAGCCGGCATGAATAACACCATCGCTAAAAATACATAATACATCATTTTCTTTAAGTTTTAGGTTGCTTTCATATACAATTTTATTGTTAATTGTTAACTGCCTTTTATCTATTTTTAAGCTTTCGTCATTTCTTATCAGAACGAAAGGGGGATTATCGTATTCTGCAATATACACGTTCCCATTATTGAATATTTTAACTATAGTAAATGTTGAGTATGCTAGATTTCGAATTTTACAAACTGGTAAAGTGTTTACAATAGTATCCACGGTTTCATAAATATCAGCACCTTCTTTAAGCATTGTACTGGCAATTCTGGAGGTTAGGGTTGATAGAATATTGGCTTTTACACCACTTCCTAATCCATCTGCTAGAACAATTACAGTAAATTCAGGCATTCTGACAATAGCTACATTATCACCACAAAGCTCTTCATTATATTTAAGCAAACTATTATATGCTGCATCAATAAAATAATTCATTAGCTATCACCATCTTCACCAGCTACTAACTTTTTTAATTTTGTTAGCACTATTTTAGTTTCCGCAGTAGTTTCCCCTAAAAGGCTGGCTATCTCTTGAGCCACTCTCATTTGTTTTTCAATAACCTCTTGAGCTGCATTTAAAGTGGTTACCTTTAGTTTTTGCAATTCTAACTTGTTCTTTTCTTCTTCCATAATGTTAAACATTGATGCTAAAAGTATTCCCTGCTTAGGAAGATATACAATATTCTCTATAAACACAGCATTATACTCAGGGATATAAAGCTTTTTACCAGTAATATTTGTTTCCGAGGCCAACACTTTTAGAAAATCTGTATCATCCATAATTGAGTTTACCGGCATATTTATTATATTTTCCTTTTTAATCATGAAAGTTTTTTCAAATGAAGGATTTACTTCTATTATTTTAAGTTCTTTGCTTATTAGCATAATACAATTGGTTGAGCTTTCAAAAATAACATTGGAAAGTCTTTCAGCCTTTGTTCTCATAAAGTGTAAACACATCAGAGTTTCAGCCATACCTTCATAAATGGCTTGGGCCTTTTCCCTGCAGGTATTATATCCGCAGACTCCGCAATTTAATTCATCTTCAATACTATACTTTCCCATTTCCTTTAAGATTTTTATTATTTCCTCTTCATCTGCAATATTTTTTACTATTGGTTTAGGAATAATAGTTCTAGTAAAATCTATGTTTGATGGTATTGAAATGAAAGAGGTAGAGTCAGCTCTGTTTTCACTTGTAATGTACTCCTTTACTTTAGTCAATCTTTTATAATATCCATGTTCACTCTTTATCATAGTTGGACCACCAACACAGCTGTTCTTACAAGTATTAGCTTCTATTAAAACATTATTTAAATCACCATTAGATATTGATGAGAATATTTCCATACAATCGTCAGTTCCACTAACTGAAAATTTAGTTAGCTGGTTATCATTAGCAGTATTTTTAAGGCCATTGATAATTCCATTGTCAATAGGATAGTTTCTGCCAATGTTCAGAGTGTAAGAATTAATGTTGGAATTTGGCAAAGTATCTATGTTTATATTGCTTTCGTTAATCCATAATTTCAATTCATCAAAGGTTATAACTGCATCGATTACAGAAGTGCTGTCACATACTTTTGATTCAATTTTTTTTGCAGCACAAGGACCTACGAATACCACAAAGCTATCTTCACCATGTATACTTTTAATAAGCTTACCATGGGCTATCATTGGAGAAACAATAGGCAATAGATACTTTGTAAGATTAGGGTAATATTGTTGAACTAAAAAAACAATTGATGGGCAAGCCGTTGTAATATATATACTTTGATGGTTTGCATTAATATATTTTCTATATTCTTCGGTCACTATTTCTGCCCCTATTGCAGTTTCTTCCACTGACAAAAAACCAATGGATTTCATAGCTGAAATTATCTTATTTGGTTCAAAATTAAAATATCCAGGAAAAGATGGAGCAATAGATGCTATAACTTTTTTCCCTGATTTTATTGCATTTTTAACTATATCTAAATCACTTACTATTTTACGAGCATTTTGTGGGCAAATAGCTAAGCAATGACTGCAAGCAATGCATCTGTCCTCAACAATCTCTGCTTGGTCATTTTTAAATTTAATTGCCTTAACTGGACATGAACGTAAACATTTATAACAATTTTTACAATTTGCTTTTGTAAAACTGATATATGACATTATTTATATCTCCTTACTATATTAGTTTGAAAAAAACAGCGAATATTGTTTTCATTAATCGATACTACTTCACCATCATCTACTTTTACAGAAACTGGTTCAGTGCAATGTCCAAGACAAAAGCTTCCCTTTATAACTACCTTATCACTTAAATTGTGTTCATTTATAAGGTTTTGCATTATAATAATTATATTATTGGATCCTTTTATGTAACAGGCACTCCCAACACAAATATATATTGTAGTCAATTCATAAAACCTCCAAATTTATTACTATGCTTTAATTTTACACGTTTACAGCTTAACTGTCATTAAAAATTTAACAAACTTATTATGTAAAATAAAAAAAGCTTAGAAACTGTATTCTAAGCCTTTTGTTTAAAAATTATTAACTTTGTAATTGGTTATAAAATTTAATTAGATCTCTATTTACATCTTTATTATATTTTTGGTTTTCAGTAATTCTCAATAAAAATCTATCATTAATAAGTGTCTGTATATAATTTCCATAGGTGCTTATATAGTATGTTTTGCCATCAAAAACAAACTCATTTTTAGACAATAGAGCGGTATTAATCATGGATTGTTCAAAATTTATTAGAATTTTCTTTTTAGTCTTCTTACTTATTCTTTTATTCATAATGATTTTGTTCCCCCTAAATTATTTCTGCTTCTTAATTTAATTATATAGAATTTGTGTAAAGGTTTGGTTAAGGTTATGTTAAATAATTATTTTAAATTACTGGGGATAAAACAAAGTTAAAAGTGCTTGTTTCGTTAACAAGCACTTTTAAACTTTTCAATATGCAAAGCTATATATGCAACTTCATCTTCCGTAACATTAACATATAATTCATTCTCGATGAATTTACATACTTTCTTTGCTAACTTATATGAATTCTTATACTGACTTTTAATTGCATCCAATAGATCATTTTTTATAGGTTGATTTTTCATTATTCTTTCAATTGTAAATCTAATATGAGTAACAAATCTTGCATAATCTAAAGACTGTTTGTCAATTTCCATACTTAAGCTGTCCTCAATAATTTCAACTATTGAATTACACAAAAAAGCATACTTTACTGAATTAGATAATTTGCCTTTGTTTCTTGCTGAATGGATATGTAATGTAATAAATCCAATTTCTCCATCAGGAATTTCTATATCAAGAGACTTTTCTAAAATACCAATGGCCTTTTTGGCAACCTCAAACTCCTTGTTATATAATGTTTCCGTTTCAACTAAAAATGGATTATATATTTCGTCATTTTCTTTAAGCCTTTTTAATGTAAAGGCTATGTGATCAGTAAGCGAAATATGGATTTTTTCATTTAAGTCCTCATTTAACTCTTTTCCAATCATATAAATCATTTCTTCACATAAACCTATTACCTTATTATCAATTGTAGACACTAACTGATTAAATCTAGAGTGGTTTTCTTTATCTTCTATAACAAAAACCTTATCTATATTACCCTTGATGCTTATTTGGTCTCCAGTCTTATTACCAAATCCAATTCCTTTACCAAACAAAATTTTTTCAACATTGGCATGGTTAACTAAAAGCACATTATTATTAAATACCTTTAAAACTTTATAACTAATATTTGATATACGTTCCATAATCCTTCCTCCACTAAAGGGTATTATAAGTACATTATAATAAAGATGTATATAAATTACAAAATAAATATAACTATCTTGAAGAAGTTTTTAAATTGTAGTAATATTGGTATATACAATATGACAATATATGATGAGAAATATTGGACCTTAAATATAGAAATAACTCAAATAGGAGTGATGCAGTTGAGAAAAGTGTTAAAGAACAGTCCTATTCCGCTTCATTATCAGCTAAAAGAAATTATACAGGAAATGATTGAAAATGAAGAATTAAAGCCCGGGGATTTATTACCCACAGAAAGAGAATTGTGTGAAATACAAGGCATAAGCAGAATGACTGCAAATAAAGCAATTTTATCCTTAGTAAATGAAGGACTTCTTTACAGGGAACAGGGAAGAGGTACTTTTATTGCAGAACCAAAAATAAACCAGCAATTATCAGAATTAAAAGGTTTTACAGAAGAAATGAGAGAAAAAGGATACAATACTTCTTCTAAAATACTATCTTTTAGAATAAAGGAAGCTACAAAAAATAATAGTATTATGTTGAATTTGAGCTATGGTAAGGATTTAGTCATTGAAGTAGAAAGACTAATGATTATTGACAATGAACCTTTTGTAATTGAAAAAGTGATTATTCCACAGTATTTATGCAAGGACCTTACAATAGAAAAGTTACAGGATAATTCATTATATAAAGTGCTAAAGGAAGACTACGGAT
Organism: Clostridiaceae bacterium; assembly: GCA_029256485.1. The sequence continues at coordinate 51,093 of JAQSXU010000002.1, read as the reverse complement.
ATAGCATTTTCAAAGCCAAGCAAACCATTGAACCTGTAATGTTGTCAGAAGAACAGTGTAAATTGCTGAATCAAAAAAATGAAGCTTTGGCGCTTCTTTTTAGAAGGACAGCATATATAGATAAAGATATTCCAATTGAATATACTAAGTCATTTTATAGATGTGATAAATATAAATATGAAGTAACATTAAAATAAAATTATCAGGGGTGATATAATGAAAGTTATTATTAATGGAAAAATTATTACTAAAGATGAAGTTATTTTGGGTAAAAACATTATTTTTGATAAGCAAATAATTGATATAACGGATAATTTGGATTTAATTAATAATTCAAATATTGATGTAATTGATGCAAAGGGTGACTATGTTTCTCCAGGTTTTATTGATTTACATATTCATGGATCTGGAGGAAAAGACGCAATGGATGGGGATATAGATGGTTTAAGGGTAATAAGCAGTACTATATCAAAAAATGGTGTTACAGCTTTTCTGCCAACCACTATGACTATGGATATAGATACTATATATAAGGCTTTAGATACAATTAGACAAGCTATGAAGAAACAAATGCCAGGTGCTAAGGTGGTAGGAGCACATATGGAAGGTCCATTCATAAATGAAAAATACAAGGGAGCGCAAGCTGCAGAACACATTTTAAAGCCTGAGTTTAAGTTAATAGAACAATACATGGATATTATAAAAATAATTACTCTTGCTCCAGAAAAGGATCATAATTATGAATTCATTAATAAAGTAAAAAATAATAATGTAGTTTTATCAATTGGGCACTCAAATGCTACCTATGAAGAAGCAATGAAAGCAATAGATGCTGGTATTACACATGCAACTCATACATTTAATGCAATGACTCCTCTTCACCATAGAAAACCTGGAATTGTAGGAGCTATATTTAATAGCAGTATTGTTTGCGAATTAATAGCAGATAAAATTCACGTTCACCCTTCATTATTTCAGTTTTTAGTTAATGTCAAAGGTAAGGATAAGGTTGTTCTTATTACGGATTCAATGAGAGCAGGATGCATGAAGGATGGAGAATATGAATTAGGAGGACAAAAGGTCTTGGTAAAGGACAACTCTGCCAGATTAGAAGATGGCGTTCTTGCCGGAAGTGTTCTTACTTTAAATAGAGCAGTTAGTAATATAAAAAACAATACTAACCTAAAAATTAACGAAGTTATAAATATGGTTTCCTTAAACCCAGCAAAGGAGATAAAACTGGATAAGCAAAAGGGAAGCCTGGAGATTAATAAGGATGCTGATATAGTAATTTTTGATGAAGATATTAATGTCAAGGAAACCATTGTGGAGGGAAATGTAATTTACAAAAGGTAATATCCTAAAATACAGATTACTACTATAAGCAGGAATATAAAAATGGCATAGAATAAGGCGGTATTTTTGTTTTCAAAATACCGTCTTATTTATTGACATAAAAATAAAATATAGATATCATTAAAAAGAATAAAATATATAACAAGGAGACTTACCATGAAACAACATTCTTTATCTAGAACAGAATTATTAATTGGCAAAGAAGCTTTAAATAAATTAAATAATAGTAAAGTAGTGATTTTAGGAATTGGAGGAGTGGGCAGCTTTACTGTGGAAGCACTAGTAAGATCAGGCATAGGCTCAATAATACTAGTAGATGACGACACTGTGTGTTTAACAAATATTAATAGACAAATTCACGCTACCTTTAATACAATAAGCAAGCCTAAGGTAGAAGTAATGAAAGACAGAATTCTATCAATAAACCCTAAATGCAATGTGATTATATATCAGACTTTTGTGACAGAGAATAATATTTCAGAAATCATACCATTGGATACAGACTATGTTGTAGATGCTATTGATACAGTAACTTCTAAATTGTCAGTCATACAATGGTGCAAGCATAATAATGTTGAAATTATTAGTTGCATGGGCACTGGAAATAAGCTGGATCCCACTAAATTTAAGATATCTGACATTTATAGCACAAAAATTTGTCCTTTAGCAAAAGTTATGCGTCATGAGCTTAGAAAAAGAAACATTGAAAGTTTAAAAGTGCTTTACTCAGAGGAAGAACCAATAAAGCCAAGATTGGATGAAGTTATAACATGTAAGGAAGGCTGTGTGTGTACTGGAGGGAGCAGAAAGTGTGCGGCCAAAAGACAAATTCCCGGCAGTATTTCATTCGTACCATCAGTAGCAGGACTAATTATTGGCGGTGAGGTAATAAAGGATATAATCAAATTAAGATAAATCAGAAAAGTTTAAAGTAATAATTATAAATAAAATCTGCTGTAAAACTATACAATAGTTTTACAGCAGATTTTTTATTTCTTTATTCTTCTTCGAATTGGCTTTTATCTACTCCACACACTGGGCATACCCATTCATCAGGCAGTTTATCAAAGGAAGTACCTGGAGCTATACCATTATCAGGATCACCTACCTCAGGATCATAAATATAACCACAAACTGAACAAACATACTTTTTCATAAGAATACCTCCTAAATTTATATTTTTAATATTCTCTTTTAATTCTATCTTGTTAATTTCAACTTCTTATTATGTTTATATTTTAATACTAAATTTTATAAAAGTCAATAATTATTATTAGTTAGTAAGTTGTATTTGTAAAATTGATAAAATTTTCACAGAAAAACTATTTTACATTTACTCAAAAGATGATAAAATAACTATGTCGGTATTCTTATGAAACTGAACAGAAATAAAGTTTAATAAGTGACCCGAATTATATCCTAAAAAGGAATAAGAACGGAGGTAAATTTTATGGAAAGAAAATTGCGAAGTACTGCAAGATTCAACACTAGGCAGATGGCTATTATTGGTATGCTATCTTCCATTTCAATCTTACTTGGTGTAACAGGACTTGGATTCATTCCAATTCCGCCTATTAAAGCAACTATAATGCACGTCCCAGTAATAATAGGTGCAATACTGGAAGGTCCAGTAGTAGGATCTATGATTGGTTTGATTTTTGGAATATTTAGCGTAATTCAAGCTATTATAGCACCAACACCTATGTCATTCATATTTATGAATCCCTTAATATCTGTGCTGCCAAGAGTACTAATTGGCATTACATCATATTTTGCTTTTAAGGCCATGTTTGGTAAGTTTTCAACGGTTAAGATTGGGATAGCAGCAGCTATAGGCTCTTTTACTAACACTATTGGAGTATTAGGTCTGATTTATTTACTTTATGTGGATAAATATGCGAAAGTATTAAAAATAAGTACAACAGCTGCTAAGGAAGGAATAATTGGCATTGGTATAACAAATGGTGTACCTGAAGCAATATTATCGGTTATAATTACAATTTCTGTAGTAATGGCTGTAAATAAATTTAGAAAGTAATATGTAACTCCTAGCACGAAGAAGCTGGGAGTTTTTTTATAATAAGTTAATTTGGAGGAATACTCATGAAAGAAATAAAATTTACTGATATTGAAGGCTTAAAATTAGGACATGAACAAAATTTTGAAGCTGCAACTGGTTGCACTGTAGTTATTTGTGAAGATGGTGCTGTTGCTGGTGTTGATGTAAGGGGTGGAGCCCCAGGTACTAGAGAAACGGATTTATTAGACCCTGTAAATTTAGTAGAAAAAATTAATGCTGTGGTATTGTCTGGAGGGAGTGCATTTGGCCTTGATGCCAGTTCAGGAGTAATGGAATTTTTAGAAGAAAGAAATATTGGGTTTGATGTGTCTGTAACAAAGGTACCAATTGTTTGCTCAGCGGTGTTATTTGATTTAGTTATAGGAAGTTCAAAGATCAGACCAGACAAACAAATGGGATATGCAGCTTGTACTAATGCCTATAAAGAAAAGGAACAACTGCAAGGAAACATAGGTGCTGGCACAGGCGCAACGGTTGGTAAAATATTAGGACCGGAGTTTTCAATGAAAGGCGGGTTAGGAGTATATGCCATACAAATTGGAAAGCTTAAAGTTGGAGCAATTGTAGCTGTTAACTGTTTAGGTGATGTTATCGACCCAAATTCAGGCAGCATAATTGCAGGAGCATTGAATAAGGAAAAATGCGGCTTTGCAAATACCGAAAATATTATGATGGAACAATATCAGCAAAAAAACAATTTATTCTCAGGCAATACCACCATAGGAATTGTAGCTACAAATGCAATTATAACAAAATCACAAGCAAAAAAAATTAGTTCTATGTCTCATAATGGTTATGGCAGAACAATGAGACCGGCGCATTCTATGTTTGATGGAGACACTATTTTCACTTTGGGAACAGGAAAGATAAATGCTGATATTAATGTTATTGGTATGCTAGCAGCTAATGTTGTAGAACAAGCTATATTAAATGCAGTAAAAAACGCAAAAAGCAGTAATGGATATATAAGTTACAGCGATCTTATGAGAAAATAATAATTTTAGGTTGTTAATAATAATTGTATTGTTTAATTATAAATATAAAACTGCTATAATATTGTTTATAATTTAAAAATTTTCACTATTGGGGAAACAAGGAACAAACTAATTTGTAATTACAGGGGGAGAAAGGTAAATGGCTAAAGATGCACAAAGCAACATATATAGAGTTATGGACAAGTTTTACTTTTTATTTTTAATAATTTCACTTATTGTTTATATAATAACAAGAAACTTAAGAATCGGTTTTATTGCTTTTATTGCAGGCGTAATAGTTACTTTCATAGTAGGCAATATCTTTATAAATTATAAAACTAAAAAGCAATAGAGTTAAAATATAATTTTAAAAATAATGAAAATAAATAAATTTTATTTATGATAACATTTACCACATATTGACTGGTTGCGCCAATAGCTATAGAATTATGTAATAAATTCATGTTAATGAGGGTGATTATTATTATTAGCAAAAAAACTATAAAAGATGATTTTGTTAAAAAACTTACAACTTTATACGCTGAGGACATAAATGAAGCATCAGATTTGCATAAATATTTAGCATTAGGCAGCTTGATAAGGGATTATTGTTCTGAGAATTGGAAGGAATCAAACAAAAGATATACAGAAGAAAAATCCAAACAAGTATACTATTTTTCCATGGAGTTTTTAATAGGAAGATTATTAGGAAGTAACTTGCTAAATTTAGGTATAAGACAACAGTGTAAAGATGCATTGCATGAACTCAACATTAATTTAGAGGATCTTGAGGATTTAGAAAATGACGCTGGACTCGGTAATGGTGGACTGGGAAGACTAGCAGCATGTTTCTTAGATTCTATGGCTTCAATTGGAATACCAGGTCATGGGTGCGGTATAAGATATGATTATGGTTTGTTTGAACAAAGAATCATAGATGGATATCAAGTAGAAATACCTGATTATTGGCTTAAGGATGGGAATATATGGGAAGTGAGGAAGGAGAATAAGGCTGTAAAAGTTAAATTTGGCGGAGATGTAAAAATTGTAATGGATAATAATAAACTTACTTTTATCCATGAAAACTATGATGAAGTTTTAGCTGTTCCATATGATACCCCAGTAATAGGTTTTGAAAATAAAACAGTTAACACTTTAAGACTTTGGAGAGCAGAGACAGTAGACAAGGCCTTTGATTTAGCCTGCTTTAGCAGGGGTGAATATTCAAAGGCAGTGGAAAATAAGCTTTCTGTTGAATCCATATCCCAAGTGTTATACCCAGATGATTCAAGAGAAGAAGGGAAAATTTTAAGATTAAAACAGCAGTATTTTTTTGTTAGCGCAGGTCTTCAAAGCATAGTTAGAAGATATAAAAAAATGGGAAATTCAATTTTAAAAATTGATGAATATATAGCTGTTCATATTAATGATACTCATCCGTCAATTGCAGTGGCCGAATTAATGAGAATTTTAGTGGATGAAGAAATGCTGGACTGGGATAATGCATGGAGAATAACCAGAAATATAATGGCTTACACTAATCATACAATTCTAGCCGAGGCTCTTGAAAAGTGGCCTATTGATATGTTTAAAAGGTTGTTACCGAGGATATATATGATTGTACAAGAAATTAACAGAAGATTTTGCTTGGAAATAGCTGATACGTATGGCAGTAACAGTAGTAAAATAAATAAGATGAGTATAATAAACAACGGTCAAATTCATATGGCACACTTAGCTATTGTTGGCAGCCATTCTGTAAATGGAGTTGCGAAGCTTCATACAGAATTATTAAAGGATAAGGAATTAGCGGATTTTAATGAATTTTATCCCGGAAAGTTTAATAACAAAACTAATGGAATAACACATAGACGATGGCTCTTAAAGGCTAATCCCAAATTATCAAATTTAATCAATAGTACAATAGGTAACCAATGGATTTACTTCCCTAATAAACTAATAGAATTAAGCAAGTTCTCAAAGGACTCAGCATTTAAAGAAAAGGTAAGCAGCATAAAGAAAAGTAATAAAGTCGAATTTTCCAATTATGCCTTGTCAAAGTATGGCATTAAAGTTGATCCTGACTCAATATTTGATGTTCAGGTAAAAAGACTTCATGCATATAAAAGACAAATACTAAACATATTCAATATTATGGATTTATACTATAGAATTAAAAAAAATCCTAATTTAAATATTGTACCAAGGACATTTTTCTTTGGAGCAAAAGCGGCTCCTAGTTACTTTTTAGCTAAAAAGACAATTAAACTTATTAATACTGTGGCAGATATTGTAAATAATGATAAGTTAATAAATAATAAGATTAAAGTTGTATTTCTGCCAAACTATTCCGTATCCCTTGCTGAAAAAATTATTCCCTGTGCTGATCTTAGTGAACAAATTTCAACAACTACAAAGGAAGCTTCAGGGACTGGAAATATGAAATTTATGATGAACGGTGCTGTCACTATTGCAACTCTAGATGGTGCCAATGTAGAAATACACCAGGCTGTTGGAGACGACAACATTGTAATATTTGGTATGAACAAAGAGGAAGTTCTCCAGCTAATGGCTGACAGAAGCTATAATTCAAGAGACTATTTTTGTAAAGATATGAGATTAAATAGAATAATAAATGCATTAACTGATGGCTCTTTAGGAGTATCGCCTTCAGAATTCGTTGATATTCAAATTTCACTTCTTGCAAGAAATGATGAATATTTTGTACTTAAGGATTTTGACTCTTATGTTTCAGCACAAAATAGGGTAAATGATTTATTTATGAATACTTCAAAATGGCAAGAGATGTGTATTGAGAATATAGCACATAGTGGAATTTTTTCATCAGATAATACAATAAGAGCCTATGGAAAAGATATCTGGGGTGTAATATAATTAGTGAAATACTAGATATATTAAAAAATACAGGATACATATTCAAAACTATAGAATAACGTAGTATTACATTATTCTATAGTTTTTTGTTCTATACCTAAATGAATATTTTATTATTTTTATTTTGAAAAAAATAACAGCCAATACTGCATCAAAAGCCCATTGTATAACAGTTACCCACCAAACATATACAACGGAAAACCTCCTGATTGAAATAAAATAATAAATTAAAGGCAGCCGTATTAGCCAGCTTGAAATTAGAGAAATAAAAAAAGGAGTCTTTGTGTCACCTAGGCCTTTTAATGCACCTGCGTATACAGAAGATATTGCTATGGAAGGTTGTTCTAATGCGCCAATGGCAAGGCATAAGGAAGCATATTTGATTACCTGATATTCAGAGTTATTTAAATATATTTTAACCAAAAAGTCAGGAATCATAACAAAAACTAAAGCAAAGCATGACATAATACCCACAGCCAGCATAGAGCACTCCCTTGTATTTTTTTTTGTTCTTTTGTAATCATTTCTTCCTATGTTTATACCTGCTAAAGTAGTAGAAGCTAGTCCAAAGCCAATGCCAGGCATTACTGATATGGATTCTATTGAATTTGCAATTTCATTAGCTGCGAAGGCAATTGAACTAGAACGCATTATTATAAATGAGCATAATAACCTGCTAATACTATATGCAGCTTCTTCAAGAGAAGATGGTATGGAAAGTCTTATTAATTCCATAAATTTATTTTTATCTAAATAAAAAAGAAATTTAATTCTTAGCTTAATATTTTTATTGATAGAAAGAAAAAATATCAAAATTGTTAATCCAATTAACTCACTAAAAATAGAAGCTATAGCTGCGCTGATTGTTACAGCAAAAAATTTAAACTTATAAATAAGCAGCCAATTTATAAATAATTTACTTAAAAAAACTAAGCTGGATACAAAGAAAGGAGTATATGTATCACCATGGGCTCTAAATAAGCAATTTATCAAAGAATTTACCATCAATATAAAAATATAAAAAGAGCTTATTTCAGTAAAACCTTTTGCAATATATAAAATTTCTCCTTTTGCTCCTCCAATAATTAATAGCCTTACACAAAAGAAAAAAATAATTATAAATATTAATATAGCAATTATTAAACCTATAGCAATTCCTAATGAAGCATATTCATTGGCTTCTTCATAATTTTTAGCTCCAACCTTTCTTGAAACTATTGAGGTGATAGCTATACATATGCCCGTTGTTATAAATATATTGACAAAAACGTTCATAATTCCGCTGCTTAACCCGACAGCTGTAACGCATAGATTTCCACCAGCATTTCCAACCATGATTAAATCTATAATTGAAATTAAAGTGATTATTATCATTTCTGCCACTATCGGTAACGATATGTTTAATATATAACTTCCGTTTTTATTTACATGCATACTTGTCCTCCTTATAAATGTGGGAAAAATTACATTACTCCAATTTTTTTAAATGGGTATAATAATCTTGTCATTATATGTTAAGCACTCTTTTTAAATGGAGGTGTATTAGCTTTGAAGAAACGATACTTTTTAGCATATATTTGCTTAATCTTTCTTATATGTTTTTCGCTATCTACACATATTTATCAAAAGACACATACCATTTCAGCTTATTCAAGTGGTATTAAAAATGTATTAAATCAAGAGGAGATATATGATAGAATTAGTGAAATATTTAAAATTAGAAATTCTGCATTTATAAATAGTAAAAAAGTTCAGGCTGTTCAGCTGGATGGTTTCCCTGAAAAAAAAGCTTATATTACATTTGACGATGGGCCAACTTATGTAGTAACAAATCAAATTTTAGATATATTAAAAAAGTATAATGTAAAAGCAACATTTTTTGTTGTTGGTAAAGAAATAGATGGAAAGGAAGAAATACTAAAAAGGATATATAAAGAAGGCCATGGAATAGGTGTTCACACTTACTCACATAATTTTAAATCAATATATAGGAGTGAAAATTCATTTGTCAATGAAAATATTAAAGCTGCTCAAAAAGTTGTACAGGTAACTGGCTTTTATCCAAAGGCTGTTAGGTTTCCTGGAGGAAGCAGTAAAATTTTAACGCCATCATTATTGGAAGAACTTCATAAGAATAATTTTAAAATATATGATTGGAATGCAAGCTTGGAAGATGGAGTAAATGCATATCTAAATGAAAATACTCTTTTGAAAAATTCATTAAGGATAAAGGGTGATAAAAACAATGTAATAATATTAATGCATTGCAATTCTAACAATAAAAATACAGTAAAAGCACTTCCTAAAATAATTGAGAGATATAAAGCAGAAGGTTACAGTATAGAACCAATAACGTACTCTACTAAAGAGTATTATTATAAAATTAAAATAAAATAAAGGTATAAAGTAAAAACTTTATACCTTTATTTTATTTATTATGGGATAATTTTGATCTCTTTGTAAATTTTTTGCCATTTTCGCTAGACCCAATTTTATCTCCATTCTCTATTCCTATATCACCGCCATCCCTAGGAAACATTTTTCTTAATTCTGCATTAGATTTTTCATCACTTCTTAAATGGCTCTTATTATTATCCATTTATTCCCTCCTGTTTTCAATTATTGTTAAAAATATAAATTGATAAATATTATATTAATAATGTATACAAAGATGTGATATTTATTCTATAATTATTATATTGCTAATCTAATGTTTTCAAACAAATAAACGATATTCAAATATGAGAAAATTAGTAAATAAGGAAAGGAAGTAAATTTTGTGTTTAATTTTAAACGAAAGAATGAAGATAATACATTGAAGAATAACGATTCTGATGTTAAAAAGGATAGCAATATTGTTACTAATGATAACAGTGAAACTGCCTTGCTAAAGCATAACCAAAATTGTATAGTAGACAAAATAATTTTAAAAGTAAACGAAACTGATTTTGTTGCAGATAATTTAATAAATGTAACAAATAATATTGCACATAATGTTGAAATACAAATGGAATCAATTGAGAGGGTAGTTGATGAAATAAGCAGTTACTCTGCAATAGCTGAGCAAGTTATAGCAAGTACGGAAAATTCCAAATCTATAGCAGCACAGACACTTGAAATTGCAAATAAGGGAAGTCAAGCCGTAACAAATTCCCTGGATGCTATGAAAGAAATTGAAGAATCTGTTACTAATGTTAAAGACGTCGTTTTAGATTTAAACACAAAGGCAATTCAAATTAATGAAATGTTGAAGATAATTAAAGACATTTCAAATCAAACAAATTTACTATCACTTAATGCTGCAATTGAGGCTGCAAGAGCTGGAGAAGCCGGAAAAGGGTTTGCAGTTGTTGCTGCGGAGGTAAAAAAATTAGCTCAAAGGAGTTCCGAATCTGCGGAGCACATTTCCAAAACTATTTCAGAAATTAATAAAAGCATTGATGAAACAATGAAAGCTATGGATAAAAGTGCTGAAAAGGTTAAAGAGGGTACAAATATTGCAAATAATACAATGGAAGTGTTCAGTAATATTATTGATGCTGTAAACACTACTACAGATGTGGCTTCAGAAATTAGTACTGCCGCTTCAAAGCAAACAACTAGCCTGGAGAATATTGTTAATTCAGCAGAAGAGATGAATGTCATTTCCGGGAAAGTAATGTCAATGGTGGAATGGGCATCTTTAAACAGTAAATATACAAAAACATCTATTGACATGCTTTCAGAGGTAACAAAGGATTTAAAGAGTATTTCAGATAAACTTTTGGGTGAAATAGATTCAGTAAAAAATCAACAGTATACCTTGAGAACATGCATAAGCGGAGTGCCGCTTAACATGGATCCAGCACTGGCATACGACCAGCAAAGTGCTCAAATTCTATTTAATGTTCACGCAGGTTTACTTTTAATAGGACCTACAGGTGAAATTATACCAGGTATTGCAAAAAGCTGGGATGTAGAAGAGGATGGAGTAACATGGGTATTTAATTTAAGAAGGGGAGCAAAATTTCATAATGGCAGAGAAATAGTAGCAGAAGATGTTAAATATTCATTTGAAAGGTTATTAAGCCCTTCACTTAAGTCCGCCAACTTCTGGTACTTGGATCAAATAGAAGGTGCTGAGGATTTTAACAAAGGAATTTCTAATAATGTTAAAGGTATAAAGATAATAGACAAGTATAGAATAGCATTAAAATTAAAGTCACCTTACAGCGGATTTTTATTAAATTTAGGCCAATTTTGTGTTTCAATAATTGCCAAAGAAGATGTTAATAATGGCAAGTTTACAGGGTGCGGACCATATATGATTGAAAGCAAAGACAATGAAAAATATGTACTTAAAGCTTTTGTAGATTTTTTTAGAGGTGCACCTTATGTGGACAGAATTGAACTCTATTATGATATAAATGATAGTTCTAAAGGATTTCTGGAAGAAAAATTTGACTTCATAAATGTAGAAAACAAGGAAAACTTAGAAAGTCTTAAAACCTCCGGTAAAGGCGATATTAAGTTTAGAAGTATATTAGGTACATATTATGCTGGATTTAACTTAGAATCTAATTCACCATATGCATCCAATGCAGAATTAAGAAGAGCTCTTAATTTAGCGGTTAACAGGCAAAATATAATAAAAGAAATTTTAGGTGGTATGGCAGTTGAAAGCAAAGGACCTTTTCCTCCTGCAATAGTTACTAATACCGAATTAAGCGGATTTCAATATAATCCTCAGAAGGCTAGAGAAATAATAAATAAGTATTCAAATGCTAAAAAAATTAAAATTAATTATAGGGATGAAAGTGAAGATACCTTATTCAATAAAATCACAGAGGCAATTATAAGAGATTTAAAAGAGGTTGGGGTGGAGTGCACAATAAATAAAGTGCCATCTGATAAATATCTAACACCGGAAAAGATATCACAGTGTGATCTCTACATAGGGAGATGGATTGCAGATACAGGGGATCCAGACAACTTTTTGCAGCCATTATTTAATCATACTAATGTTACGGATTTTACAAGATATAATAATGATGAAGTAAGTGATCTCATGGAAAAAGCTAAACAGATTGTAAATCCTGAGAAGAGAATAAAAATGTACGAAAAAATCCAAAAAATTATTGTTCAAGATGTTCCATGGATATTTTTATATCATCCTCAAATTGGGTATACCTCCCAGGACGGCATTTTAGGAGTACGATTAAGCACTTTAAGTATTTTAAAATATGAAGACATTATAATCCAAAAGAGCAGATAAACGTTAATGCCCTCTATTAAATGAGGGCATTATTTAAGTAAGTAATGTAGTTAAATATATTATATTACCTAAATTGAAGCTATAATTGAGAAAAGCCTGTTTTTAATTTACAATTTTGTTTTTCAGATGTATTATCTATATTAAGTATAAGTGTTTTAAGCAGAGGCAAAGGAGAGATAATATGAAATACAATAATTATTTATTAGGTATTTTGATTTTTATTCTTATTATAGCTGTAGGCTATTTATTTATTCAACTTATTCCAATTATTGCGGTGTTAGTTGCAGCTTATTTACTATATAAATTTATTAAAGTGCGTATAGTTAATTTAAAAATTAAAAGAAATGAAAATAGTAATGATAATATTGAAATTTTAAATAATAAACCAGGGTTTGATGATGAAAGTAAGTCCAAAATAAAAAATGTTATAGATGTGGATTATAAAGATGTTCAAAAAAAATAATTATATATAATAATATACAGGGGGATAAAATAATGGATAAAAATTTTTATGTAAAAAACAGGGACAAACTATATGAAAAGTTAGAAGACAATTCTATACTAGTATTATTTGCAGGACAAGCACCATATAAATCTGCGGATGAGAAATATAGTTTTACGCCCAACAGAAACTTTTTATATCTTACTGGTATAGCAGAAGAAAATTTAATATTTACTGCCTATAAAAGAAATGGCATTATAAATGAGGTTATGTTTATAGAAAGACAAGATCCTGTAATGGCAAGATGGGTAGGTGAACGAATTTCTAAGGATGAAGTAGCGGAAAAAAGTGGAATAATATCTATTCAATACATTGATGAATTTCAAGGATATATTGGGGGATTACTGGGTAGGTTTAATTTTCAGTTTGCATATTTTGATCTAGAAAGAGCAGAATGGTCAAATTCATTAAATAATGCTCAAAGTTATGCAGATGAATTGAGAACAAAATATCCTCATATAATGGTTAAAAACATTTATCATGAAATTTGTAAGTTAAGAGTAATTAAAACACAAGAGGAAATAGATGTCATGGAGAAAGCTATTGCTATTACTATTGAAGGCGTGGAGAATATGATGAAAAACTGCATGCCCGGCATGATGGAATATGAAATTGAAGCCTATTTTGATTACTCACTTAGAAGAAACGGGGTAGTAGATAAGGCATTTAATACAATCTGCGGAAGCGGCAAAAATGGAGCTACTTTACATTACAGCAGTAATAATTGTAAAACTAACGAAAATGATCTTGTGCTTTGTGATTTAGGTGCTCAATATGAATACTACAATGCAGATATAACCCGTACATTCCCAGTATCCGGTAAGTTCACTGAGAGGCAAAAACAAATATATAATGTTGTTTTAAAAGCAAATATGGCAGTAATAGAAAAAGCTAAAGCAGGAATCAGCTTTGCTGATTTGGAAGATACAGTTAGGAATATATTAACGGATGGATTGATAGACCTAGGCTTAATAAAAGGGAAAAGTGAACTATCAAAATATTACTTTCACAGCTTCGGTCACCATTTAGGCAGTGACACTCATGACGTTGGCGGTAAGGAAATGAATCTTCAAGCAGGTATGGTTATTACCAATGAACCAGGACTTTACATTCCCGAAGAAAGTATTGGAGTAAGAATAGAGGATGATTTATTAATAACAGAAACAGGATGTAAAGTATTAACAAAAAATATGATAAAATCTATTGAAGATATAGAAAACTTTATGTGCAGATAAAAAAAAGAAATTGCGTTTACGCAATTTCTTTTTTAAGTGAACACTTTATTATTAGAATTTTGTAATTTATGAATAAAATTTTAATAAACAATATATTATGAAGTATAATAAGAAAGTAAATATAGGGGGTTATTATACATGAAATATACCGAGGAGAATCTCTGGATAAAACAAAGAGGTAATAAAGTTGAAATTGGTATTACTAACCATATAAGAGATACTGTTGGTGAAGTTATTATGGTTGAAATGCCAGATGCAGGAGAAATTATTGAAAAAGGTGAGACAATTTTTACAGTTGAATTCACTGATAGTGTGATAGATTTTAAATGTCCGTTGCATGTAAAGGTTATTAAGTATAACGAGGATTTAGAAGAAGATACTGGTTTAATTAATGAGGATAGTGAAAGCGTATATATAATAAAATGTGACATTTTAGATGCTGATGAATTAGATGAATTATTATCATTAAAAGAGTATAAAGAAATATGTAATTAAGAAATGAAATAAACAATTTAAGGCATAAAGTAACTATTGCTTTATGCTTTTTTATATTACTACATACATTAATGATAATTTTTGATATAATATATAATTAATTTATACTTAAGATAAAGAAGGAATAATATGAATATAATTTTAGCGTTTTCTTTAAGTTTTGCTATACTTTTATTTAGTGTCGTAAGGGGCATTTTTGCTGGTTTTCCTCTTGTAATATGCTTAATAATATTTATACTTTTATCCATGAAAAGAGGATATACTTTTAGAGAAGTCCTAATAATGGCATATGATGGTGGTAAAAAATCATTTTTGATATTAGAAATATTTATATTGATAGGAACCATAACATCTATATGGATATCTGCTGGCACTGTCCCATCAATTGTTTATTATGGTATAAAATACATAAGTTCCAGAATGTTTATTTTATGTACTTTTTTAATTACATGTTTGGTATCCTTTCTTATTGGAACATCCTTTGGAACAGTAAGTACAGTTGGCATAGCACTTATGATAATGGGTACAAGCGGTGGTGCTAGCGTACCTATAACAGCAGGGGCCATCATATCAGGGGCATATTTTGGAGATAGATGTTCTCCCATGTCATCTTCTGCAAATTTAGTAGCATCAATCACTAACACTAATCTTTATAAAAATATTAGTAATATGGTTAGAACATCAGTTTTACCATTTATATTTACTGTACTAATTTATGCTATTATCTCAATTAAAAGTCCATTAAGCAATGCAAATGCATCAATGGTTAATGAAATCAGTACTTACTTTACAATTAATTTCTTAACTTTAATGCCTGCACTTATAATATTAGTACTATCTTTTTTTAAAATTGATGTAAAAAAGTCTATGTCAATAAGTATTATACTAGCAGTTGCTATAAGTAATATAATTCAGCATAGAAGCATGGTTAGCATATTGAAATATGCTATATTTGGTTTTACTATGGACAATGGTTCAAATTTAAGTAAAGTAATGACTGGTGGTGGAATCATTTCTATGGTGAAAGTATCTTTTATAGTTTTTATTTCATCAACATTTGCGGGAATATTCGAAAACACTGATATGCTAAAATCCTTAGAAAATATAATT
This sequence comes from Clostridiaceae bacterium, assembly GCA_029256485.1. The sequence goes on along the minus strand of JAQSXU010000002.1, from coordinate 35,192 downwards.
TTAAAAGCAAAATCTAAAAGATCTGTATATTTTACAACGGTTTTGGTAAGTATCATAGCCTCGGCGTTTGGCTGCACTCAAGTGATTGCAATAATGCTTACAGAATTACTTGTAAAAAAAATTTATTTAAAAAATAAAATAGATAATTATAAATTAGCAAGTGACATTGAAAACACAGCTGTAGTAATTGCGCCTCTGATACCATGGAATATAGCCGTGTTAGTGCCTCTCACTAGCCTTAACGCACCATTTATATCTATATTCTTTTGTACTTATTTATATCTACTGCCTATTTTAAACATTCCAGGTAAAAAATAAACTTGGAATGCTTTTTTATAATATTTCAGTATTAAAAATATAAAATTGAAAATAATACAGTATGTATAAATTATTATTCTATTACATTTTTACAACTGGAGGAGTTAAAATGAAAAACGGTGTAGTAAAATGGTTCAATAAAGAAAAAGGATACGGATTTATAACGGTTGAAGGAGAAGGGGATATTTTCGTACATTATTCTGCAATAAAAGAAGAAGGAAATAGAAAAAACCTAGAAGAGGGTGAGAATGTTCAACTGGATGTGGTTGAAGGTGACAAAGGTCCTCAAGCATCTAATGTTATGAAACTATAATATAATCTGAGAGGATGAGTAATTTGGCACATAAAGATAATAAAAATAGTAAAAATAACAAGAAATCCAAACAAAAAACAAAAACTGAAATAGATAAAATGAAAGTTGAAACTTCAAATGAAATTGGATATTCTAAAGAATCTAGGAAGCTGGGAAAAGATAAGCCTAAAACAGCTAAGTAATTATAAAATAAGGGCATATTATTGTTTAATAATATGTCCTTTAATTTACAATATAAATTGAACATTAAATTTATCTATTATATTATTTTATTCTGATAGTTTTAAAGATAAGCTGATATTTTTTCCATTTCTATTTATCTCCATTTTAATTGTATCGCCAGATTTATGTGTGGATTTAATTGCATTTATATCATTAACACTGGTTACACTTTTACCATCAAATTTTACAATTACATCGCCCTGCTGGAGTCCTGCTTTTTCAGCAGCACTGAATTGCTCAACTTGAACTATATAAACTCCCTTATGAATATTGTATTCCTTTGAAGTAGCCTCATCTATATCCCTTGCTGAAATTCCTATCTTCAATATCGGTTTTAAAAGGCTATCAATTTTAGGTTTAACAGTATCAATTGGAATTGCAAATCCAATACCTTCAACACCATTTCCTCCTATTTTAGCTGAATTAATTCCTATAACCTGACCAAGGCTGTTCACTAGTGCACCGCCACTATTACCAGGATTTATTGCTGCATCTGTCTGAAGAAAACTTTGTTTGCTATTTCCAACAGTAATTTCTCTATTTACCGCACTGATAACTCCAGTTGTAACCGTGCCCAAAAATTCTTTGCCTAATGGATTTCCTATAGCAACAACCGAGTCACCTACTTGCATGTTCTTGGAATCACCAAGTTCAGCCACTGCAGGCATTTTAATATTATCTGTAACCTTAATTACAGCAATATCAAGACTTTCATCGTAGTTAATAACTTTAGCATTAACCTCTTTGGATCCACTGCTTAAAATCACTTTGATTTGCTGTGCACCTTGAATAACATGATAATTTGTTAAAATGTATCCATCTTGGTTAAATATTATTCCAGAACCCATTCCCTGCTGAGTGCTATTATCCGAAAAAAATCCATCACCTGATGTTACTTCTGTAGTTGAAACACCAACCACTGCAGGACCTACCTTCTTAGCAATTTCCGCCACCGTTAGCCCAGTTGTTTTTGTGCTGGTAGGTGTTACATAAGAACTGGTTGTTGAACTAGCTGTAGAGCTTGGTGTGTAATTTGCCTGCAATGATTTATATAATGGAGTATTTTGAAACATGCTTGTTTTAGGTAGTAAGTATAGTGATGCGGCACTTGAAGCAGCTCCCCCAATGACACTGCAGATTAAACCAATTATAATGTATGATGCAAAATGTTTTTTAGATTTTTTATTTTTATATGTTTGTTTTGATGATGTATCTTCAATATAAGAATCTATATTATCATTTTGCTCAGACTCAGAATTAGTTAGCTCTGAATTTAGTATTTCATCATCATGTTTTTCTTCAGGTTGAGAAGGTTGAAGAAAATTATCATTTCCAATATTCATATGTTTATTACCTCCTTGTATGATACGATTTATTATATAGTTAAATAATAGTAAAGTTATGTGACAGAAATATGGCAAAATCATTACTGTATTGTTAATTTCATTTGACAAATTTATTAATTAAAAATATATACTATATGTAATGCTTATGATAAATTAAATTAAAGGGTTGATTTTTCATGTGATAAAATTTATTTAATAATAAGATTGAGGTGCGATAAAATGAGAAAAATGCGTAGAGATGAGAAAAGTATGGAAAAAGAGAACTATCTGAAAATATTACTTAATGGAGAGTATGGAATTTTATGTACTGTAGATAGTGAAATGCAGCCATACGGGGTTCCTGTAAATTATGTATACATTAATAACAGATTATACATTCACTGTGCAAAAGAGGGTCATAAACTTGAAAATATAATTAATAATCCTAAAATATGTTTTACTGTGGTGGGAAGCACAAAAGTTTTGCCAAGCAAATTCAGCAGTAATTTTGAAAGTGTAGTTGTTTTTGGAAAGGCCCAAATAGCTTTAGATGATGAAAAAGAAATAGTACTAATAAATTTAATTAAAAAATATAGCCCGGAATTTTATGAACAGGGTGTTGAATATATTAAGAGGGCAAAGGATAAAACAACAGTAATAAGTATAGAAATTGAAGGTATATCCGGTAAAAAAAACAATAGGTAATTTATAAAAAATATCTACTTAAGTACTTAAGTAGATATTTTTTATAAATTAGTTGACACGCGAACGTATGTTCTATATAATATAAATATAGAATTTAAATGAGGTGATTGTTCATGGATAGTTATAATATTTTCGCAAGACTTAACTATAAAAACTCAAATATAATTTCAAATAATAATTATGAAACAGTTAAAATTCATATTGATAATAAACTAGATGAAGTTAGTTCAAAATATTGGATTTGCGGTGGAATATACAATAAATATGGTAGAACAATGATTTTCAAAGCTAAAAATATAAATGAGATAAATGAATTTACTAAGAATATCAAACAACTAAAAAATACAAAAATCAATTATGATGTATTTATGTTACCAAAATCAATTGTATAATTTTCATTAAAATAAAATTTATAGTTTGACCTTGTTTATTTAAATTTTTTTATTATATTTTCCATAAAGTTCTTATAGAGTTTCTATAAAATTTGGGCAAAATATATATAAATAATTATGTATTTAAATAAGGAGGTAGCTATGGTAAAAAAATTTAATGTACTTTCGATTTTATGTTTACTCTTAATTGGTTTTAGTTTCAAAGTAAATGCAGAAACTGTTCCCACATATAATTATGTTGTAAAAAGCGGAGATAGTTTATGGAAAATTGCACAGCTAAATGAGACTGGTATATCTGAATTAGTAATGCTTAATCCTCAAATTTCTGACCCAGCGCTAATTTATACTGGATCAGTTTTAAAGGTACCTGATATTAGGGAAATTAAAAATATAGAAAATAATGTAATCAAACTTGTAAATGTGGAAAGGCAAAAGAGAGGAATAGCTCCACTAAAAGCCAATTGGCAGCTATCGAGAGTGGCAAGATATAAATCTCAAGATATGAGAGATAAAAAATACTTTTCACATACTTCTCCAACCTATGGAACTCCTTTTGTAATGATAAGAAATTTTGGATTATCATTTACTACTGCTGGGGAAAATATTGCTATGGGTCAAACAAGCGCTGAACAAGTTATGAACAGCTGGATGAATTCAGCTGGCCATAGAAACAATATATTAAATCCTAACTTTTCTGAAATAGGGGTCGGATATGCAAGTGGTTATTATTGGACTGAAATGTTTATAAGGCGATAATGATCAGCCAGAAAAATATCTGGCTGACTTTATTTATACACAATTAATTTATTACCACTTTCCTCTGCAACAAATTATACCCAGTATTATTAGAATCCACCAGCTGTTAAATCCATCATTGCAGCAGGAGTCAGTATGACAGCAGGAATTATGCTTATGGCTCATTATATTATCACTCCTTAAAAAATAATTACCCGAGAGATCTATAGCTTGTCTACTTTAATATATGCATACTTTTATAATATGTTACATGGTATAAATATTATTGCTTCTATAGAATAAAATAACAAATTAGTGCACAAACTTAATTTAAATACTTTGATTAGGAAGTGTTACTATGAGTAAATATAAAGTGGGTGAAGAATTAATAATTGTTGATAGTCCATCTGAAGATGTAGAAAAGCTTCAAGAAATGACAAAGCTTGAAGTGAGGGGTGATTTTGCAGAAATTTCTTATGGGCTAAAGATAAAAGACGTTAAATATGATAGACCAAATATAACGTTAACTTATAGAAATTTATTTGGTGAGGAAAATAAAGTATTTGCAGTTTGTAAAGATATTAAAAATTATGATAAAGAGAAAGTTTTAGAAAAGGTGTTACTTAAGGCTTTTCAAGGAGAAATAAATAATTTATCTGTAAATAAAAATAATTAAATTTAAAATAAGGATAGATATTTATATTTATAAATATGCTAATCCTTTTATTTTTTATATTAAAGTTGCCGATATCTATCATTAAAAAAATATTAAAAAAACATTAATAATTCCTACAATATTTTTATGGTAAGATAATTATAAGATTATTAAACTGTAGTAATTTATAGGAAGGGAGCATCTCAAGCAAATGAATAGATCAGAAAGTGTATATGGGTGGGATAAATTATCAAAAATATTAATAGCAATAGGTTTACTATTTTGTTTATATAAATATGGTTCATTTATAGGCTTGCCGGTTGTTATATATGCATTCTGGAGAACGCAATCTAAAAATATTATTAAAAGAACTCAAGAGGAAATGAATTTTGAAAATTTTTGCAGGAGCATTGAATATTTGTTTTATAGAATTAAACAAAAAAGGTTGTTTTACAAATTTAATACCTCAGTTAATCAGTTTATGTCAAATTTGTCTCAAAGAAAACACTTTAAAATAACAAGGTGTCCGCATTGTACACAAAAGTTAAGATTGCCTAAGCATAAAGGAAATATAGTAGTTACATGCCCTAAATGCTCATTTCAATTTAAATATAGAACGTAAAAAATTAAAACCTTTGGAATTATTATTCCAAAGGTTTTTTTAGTAAATAAATAATTATTAATAAAATGGTTAACATAATAATAAGTTAATATCAATAGTGCTATATATCACTATTGATATATCTATCAGTAATGATATAATGAAATTAGTAAGTAAAAGGGAGGAAATTAATTTGAATAAAATAGCTATAATTACAGATACAACCTGTGATTTACCTAATGAAATAATAAAACAATACAATATAAATGTACTTCCATTTAGAATAATATATAAGGATAAAGAATATAGGGATAAATTGGAGATAACACCAGAACAAGTATATAATAATTTTGTAAACGAAATACCTACCTCATCAATGCCTTCAATGGATGATATGGAAAAAATGTTTCAGGAAATTGAAGAAAAAGGGTATGAAGAGGTAATAGCAATTGTTTTATCTACAGGTCTATCTGGTATTTACAATGGCATTCAAGTTGTAAGTGAAAACCATCCCAATTTAAAAACTTTCATTTGCGATTCTCAATCTATTTCTATGGGCGAAGGAGCTTTAGTTGTTGAATGCGGAAAGATGGTTAGAAATGGTAAAAGTTTTAATGAAATTGTAGATGCCATTCCCTCCATAAAAAAAAGGATACATTTGTTTTTTGTAGTTGGAACTTTAGAATATCTTAAGAAGGGCGGCAGAATTGGGAAAGTTTCAGGAACAATAGCAGAATTATTAAATATAAAACCAATAATATCTATTGATACCAAAGACGGTAAGTACTTCACTTATGATAAAGTGAGAGGAAAAAGGCAAGCCCTTAATAAGCTTATGAGCATTGGTAGTGAAATACTAAATAAAAGCAAATGTTCCATTTATGTAATGCATGGCAATGGTGAGGAGGAAGCAAAAAAAGTATACATGCAAATGAAAAATCAATCAAATGTAATATCTTCAACTTGGGGTGGATGTATAAGCCCTGTTTCGGGGGTTCACAGCGGTCCTGGTCTAATTGGATTAGTACTTGTAGAGGAGCCAAACTAACATATGGGGAATTTTAACGTTGGTGTAGATACTAAAGCTGAAGAAAAACGTCTGTATGAAGAGTATAAAAAAAAGTTATCAGAATTAAAGAAAGTTCAAAAGGAAAAAGAAGCTGTAGGGCAAGTATTTACAAAGGGTCTACTGCCATTATATGTATTATACATTCTAAGTTTAGGTTCTACAAATGGCAATGATTTAGCCCATCAGATAGGAGAACACACTCAGGCTTTATGGATTCCAAGTACTGGAGGAATATACCCTATTTTAAAAAAATTAGAAAAGGATAAATTTGTAACAGGCAAATGGGATGATTCTAAAAGGCAAATTCAAAAGATTTACACAATAACTGACACAGGAAAAGTCGAATTTGAATATAAGAAAAAGATGTTGAAAAGTAAAATCGAAGAAGCACTACAAGTCTTTGAAATAGTTTACAACGATCTATATAAGAAATAATTTGCAATTTAGAGGGGAATTAAATAATGAGAGAATTTGAAATAGTAACTGATTCTTGCTGCGATTTACCAGTAACTTATGTAAATGAAAAAAAAATAAGTATTGTGAATTTAACTTGTATCTTCAACGGAATGGAATATATTGATGATTTAGGAAAAAGTCTAAGCTTTAAAGATTTTTATGATGGTATGGAAAATGGTATTGTGCCTAAAACATCTCAACCGAGTACAGATGCATTTTATACATTATTTAAAAAGCTTGTTAATGAAAATAAAGATATTCTTTATTTATGTGTGTCCTCAGGTCTTAGTGGTACAATAAATAGTGCAAACATTGCTAAAGATATGATATTAGAAGAAAATAAGGAAGCAAATATATATATTTTAGATGTACTAACTGCATCTTTGGGGCTTGGATTGTGTGTAGTTAAAGCAATTGACCTAAAGGAATCAGGGAAATCAATGGATGAAATAATTAATTTTCTTGAAGGATGTAGGCAAAACATCAACACATACATTACTGTTAATGATTTAATCTATTTAAAAAGAGGTGGAAGAATATCATCAGCAGCAGCAATGTTTGGAATGGTTTTGCACATAAAACCAATACTAACTTTAAATCATGAAGGCAGAGTAATACCTGTGTTAAAAGTTAGAGGGAGAAAAAAAGCTATTGATAAAATTTTCGAATTAGTAGTGGAAAGAATTATAGAACCTGAAGATCAAACAATATTTATTAGCCATGGAAATTGCTTAGATGAGGCAATCAGACTTAAAGAGCGAATTGAAAATAAGGTCAAGGTTAAAAATTTTTTAATAAGTGACATAGGCCCAGTAGTTGGAACTTATGGAGGACCTGGAGCAATGGCGGTATTTTTTATAGGCAAGGGAAGACAGCATCATATCATTGAACAACTTTGATTAAAAAAATTGTAAAATCATTGTTTTTAAAGTATACTAATAATATAACACATTCATGTTACCTTATATTAAGGAGGCATTTTTCATGAAGGATGAAAAGTCTTGCGGGGCAGTGATTTTTATTAAAAATAAGTCAAAAATTGAATTTTTAATAATACAAAGCACTAGAAGCAATTTTTGGGGGTTTCCAAAAGGACATGTAGAATTAAATGAAAGTGAATATGATACAGCTGCCCGTGAAATATATGAAGAAACTGGTCTTAAAGTTAATTTCATTGATAATTTTAGAGAAGAAATTAGTTACAATATTGGTAAGGACGTAAAGAAAACTGTAGTTTTGTTTTTAGCTGAGGCAAGTTCCTTTGATATTTGCTGCCAACTTGAAGAATTAAAAGGCTATGCTTGGATGTCATTTAATGATGCATATAATAAATTAAAATTTGAGAATCTAAAAAACGTGTTATACAAAGCAAATAATTTTTTGATAAGCAACAATATTTAGATGCAATATTCATTGCATCTTTTTTGCAGGGTAACACCAATTATAAAGGGATGATAAAATGTGAGCATAAATAAATTTTTTAAAGATAAACAAAAACCAGATTTTATGGCATTAGATTTTGTAAAATATATTGGTCCAGGTTTTTTAGTAACTGTTGGGTTTATTGACCCCGGAAACTGGGCATCAAATGTTTCGGCAGGAAGCGATTATGGATATAAGTTGTTGTGGATGGTTACACTATCAACAATAATGTTGATTATATTGCAGCACAACGCTGCACATCTAGGAATAACTACTGGTTATTGTCTCTCTGAAGCAGCCAGCATATTTATAAATAATAAAGTTTCCAAATTTGTGCTATTTACTGCATTGGTATCCTCTATTTCAACAGCTTTAGCAGAATTATTAGGTGGTGCTATTGCTTTAAATATGTTATTCCACTTGCCTATAAAAATAGGTACTATTTTTATGGTAACTGCAGTCTGTTGGATGTTATTTACTAATTCCTATAAAAAACTTGAAAAGTGGATTATAGGTTTTGTATCAATTATAGGAGCTTCATTCATTTTTGAATTAACCATGGTAAATGTAACCTGGAAGGAAGCTGTAATAGGCTGGGTTACGCCATCCATACCACTAGGGTCAGTGCCTATTATAATGAGTGTATTAGGTGCAGTTGTAATGCCACATAATCTTTTCTTACATTCAGAAATTATACAAAGCAGGCAATGGAATTTAAAAGATAAAAAAATTATAAAACATCAATTAAAATATGAGTTTTTAGACACATTATTTTCAATGATTATAGGCTGGGCTATTAACAGTGCAATGATAATAGTGGCTGCAGCAACATTCTATAATTATAAAATTAAAGTAACTGAACTAAATCAAGCTCAGCAAATGCTGATACCTCTTATAGGAAATTCATCAGCAGTTATTTTTGCAATTGCTCTACTATTTTCAGGGATTTCTTCAAGTGTTACAGCCGGTATGGCAGGAGGGAGTATTTTTGCAGGAATATATAAGGAACCTTACGATATTCATGATAAACATACAACTTATGGCGTGCTTATTACATTACTGGCTGCTGGTATATTGATTTTATTTATTTCAAATCCATTCAATGGTTTAATAATATCTCAAATGGTATTAAGTATACAACTGCCTATTACTATAATACTTCAGATATTTTTAACTTCGTCTAAAAAAGTTATGGGGGAGTTTGTAAACACTTTACTAGATAAAGTTCTATTAATAATTATTGCTGTAATTGTAATAGCACTAAATTTATTATTACTTACTAATTTTTTAGGATTTAGTTAATTGAAAATTACTACAAAATTCAATAAATTTATTAAAAGGAGCTTTAGCATGGGTGTATTAATAGTAGATGATTCACAATTTATGAGAATGATTATAAAAAAAATATTAGAACAAAAGGGTATTAAAGTAGTTGAAGAAGCTATTAATGGTTATGATGCAATAGAAAAATATAAAAAATTCAAACCGGAAGTAGTTACTATGGATTTAACAATGCAAGGAATCAGTGGAATTGAAACAGTTGAGAGTATTTTAAAATATGACCCGAATGCAAAAATAATTATTTGTTCAGCAATGGGCCAAAAATCAGTTATTAATGAAGCAATTAAAGTTGGAGCAAAAGGTTTCGTTATTAAACCTTTTGAAGAAGAAGACTTTCTAAAAGAATTTTTCAGGGTAATGAATGGTTAGCTTTTCTAGATTATAGAAAAGCTTTATTTATATATAAATAATAGTGCAAAAAATTATTGAATGATTTCATTTATTATGCAAATAATATGGGTGTTGGGATCCCTGGAACAGATATGATAGGTCTCAATATTGCAGCAGCAATTGGCGCTGCTGGAGGAGACTCAAATGAAAAACTTGAAGTATTATGCACCAATAAAAATAATTATTCTAAAGTCATAATAAGAGATAAGCATACAAATATAGTTTTAGTGGAACGTAATTCGGAAAAAAATTAAAGGAAGCAAAGAAAAGTTCACCATTTAATGACAGTATTGCAAATTATATAGTTTCTGTTACTGCCGCAGCATCTGATGCAAGAATGGCAGGGTGTGCTTTACCCATAATGAGTACTGCTGGCAGCGGCAATCAAGGAATAACTGCAATTTTGCCTTGTGGGAATCTTGAGAATGTAAATGCAGCTGTTCAATGTGCTATTTTAGCTTTAGATAATATTAAAGTTTCAGAAAATGATGGAATTATTGATAAAGACTTATATAAGATTGTGCACTGCACAATTTTTTTTTAAAAACACCTACTTAATTATTGTTTTATATGATATAATTACTCGGGTAATTTCCACAATAATTGGAGGTAAAAACATATGATAAGTACACAAAATGTAAGTTTAAGATTTGGAGGAAGATTGCTATTTGAAGAAGTTAATATAAAGTTTACTCCTGGGAATTGTTATGGTTTAATTGGCGCTAATGGTGCTGGTAAATCAACATTTCTAAAGATACTTTCTGGTGAAATTGAACCTAATACAGGTGAAGTTATAGTAAGTCCAGGAGAAAGAATTGCTGTATTAAAACAAAATCATTTTGAATATGATCAGTACAAAGTATTAGACACAGTCATTATGGGTCATGATAGATTGTATAAGATAATGAAAGAAAAAGATGAAATATATGCTAAAACAGATTTTACTGATGAAGATGGAATAAAAGCATCAGAGTTAGAAGGAGAATTTGCAGAACTTAATGGATGGGAGGCTGAATCTGAAGCTGCTTCTCTGTTGAATGGTCTAGGAATAGATATAGAACTTCATGAAGCTTCCATGAAGGAGTTAACTGGTTCCCAAAAGGTAAGAGTTTTGCTAGCGCAAGCTCTATTTGGAAAGCCTGATGTTCTGCTTTTAGACGAGCCTACAAATCATTTGGATATACAATCTATAAGATGGCTTGAAAGCTTTTTGCTTGATTTTGAAAATACAGTTATAGTAGTTTCCCATGACAGACATTTTTTAAATAAGGTATGTACACATATGGCAGATATAGATTTTGGGAAAATTCGAACTTATATTGGAAACTATGATTTTTGGTACGAATCAAGTCAATTAGCTTTACAGTTGATGAAGGATCAAAATAAAAAGAAAGAAGAAAAAATAAAGGAACTAGAATCTTTTATTGCAAGATTTAGCTCAAATGCCTCAAAAGCTAAACAAGCTACATCAAGAAAAAAACAGCTTGATAAAATAACCTTAGATGATATAAAGCCCTCATCAAGGAAATATCCTTTTGTTGGATTTAAACCTGAAAGAGAAGCAGGAAATGATATACTTAGAATAGAAAATCTAAGTAAAACTATAGATGGCAAAAAAGTATTGGATGAAATAAGCTTTATTGTAAATAAGGGTGACAAAATAGCATTTGTAGGTTTAGATGAAATAGCAAAAACTACTCTTTTTAGAATATTAACTGGTGAATTAGAACCTGATTCTGGCAGCTTTAGTTTTGGTATAACAACTTCCAGAGCATACTTTCCAAAGGATAACCTTGCTTATTTTCAAGGAGTAGACTTGAGCTTAGTAGATTGGCTTCGTCAATATTCTGAAGAGAAGGCTGAAAGTTTTATAAGAGGATTCTTGGGTAGAATGCTTTTCTCAGGTGATGAAGCATTAAAGAATGCTTCAGTGCTGTCTGGTGGTGAAAAAGTAAGATGTATGTTAGCAAAGATGATGCTTAGTGGGGCAAATTTATTAATACTTGACGAGCCGACTAACCATTTAGATCTTGAATCTATTACAGCCGTTAACAATGGGTTAATAAATTTTAGCGGAACAATACTGTTTTCATCACATGATCATCAATTTGTTCATACTATAGCAAATAGAATAATTGAAATCACTCCAAATGGATTAATTGATAAAGTAATTACTTATGATGAATATATTGACAATGACAACATTCAAAGTCAACTTAAAGAAATGTATGCTTAATAGCTGACATATTGACATATTTTTAAAAAAAATATATAATCATGTAATATATATGAAATATTCATTGATAAGGAAAGTACATTTTATTTTATTCTTAGTATTCAGCGAGCAGGGAGGGTGAAAGCCTGTAGAATAGATAATCTGGAAGAGAGCCTTTGAGAAGTTCATTAAGAAAGCTGCTATCAGCATATATGAACCGTTCACTGCGTTAAAGTTTAAAGCTGGATTTAATTTGTAAATCAAGTAGAGTGGTACCGCGGATATTGCCCGTCTCTTATTAAAATATATAGGAGATGGGTTTTTTTATATTTAAGATTATTTTGTTATAGAAATAAAATTAAAACATTATTATTTGGAGGTGTATTTATGGATTATAAAAAAATAATATCTGAAAGAATAAAAGAAAATGTGGATTTAGATTTAAAAGTTATTGAGGGATTAATAGAAATACCACCTAGAGCAGATATGGGAGATTTTGCATTCCCTTGTTTTCAATTAGCAAAAATACTTAAAAAGTCTCCTAATGCTATTGCAAAGGATTTAAGCGAAAAAATAAATAAAGAGGGCTTTGAAAAAGTTGTAAATTTAGGACCATATCTTAATTTTTTTATGGAAAAATCATTGTTCTCTAAGGAAACAATTGAGAAAATATTAAGTCAGGGTGATAAATACGGGTCATCCAAGGATGGTGAAGGTAGAAATGTTACAATTGATTATTCATCGCCTAACATTGCAAAGCCATTTCACGTTGGACATTTATTTACTACTGCAATAGGAAATTCTCTTTACAAAATCTTAAATTTTGAAGGATATCACAGCATTGGAATAAATCATCTGGGGGACTGGGGAACTCAGTTTGGTAAATTAATTTCCGCCTACAAAAGATGGTCAAATGAAGAAGCTTTAAAAAAGGATCCTATAAAAGAATTATTAAGAATTTATGTAAAATTCCATGAGGAAGCTGAAAAAGATCCCGGCCTAGATGATGAAGCTAGGAGCTATTTTAAAAAGCTAGAAGATGGCTGTGAAGAAGAAGTGAAGTTATGGAAAAAATTTAGAGATTTAAGCTTAGTAGAATTTAAAAGGGTGTATGATTTATTAGGTGTTGACTTTGATTATTATACAGGTGAAAGTTTTTATAATGATAAAATGGATGCCGTTGTAGAAGAAATTAATGAGAAAGGTTTATTAGTTGAAAGTAATGGAGCTAAAGTAGTTATGCTTGATGATTATAACATACCGCCATGTATAATCAAAAAAGCAGATGGTGCAACAATATATGCAACAAGAGATTTAGCAGCAGCTATTTATAGAAAAAAGACATATGACTTTTATAAAAGCATATATGTAGTTGGTATGGATCAATCACTTCATTTTAAACAATTTTTTACTGTACTTAAATTAATGGGGCATAAATGGGCTGACGATTGCAAACACATCGGTTTTGGTTTAGTCAGATTTACAGATAAAAAGTTGTCTACAAGAAAAGGTGACGTTATATTTTTAGAGGACCTGCTAAATCAAGCCATAGAAAAAACTCTTGAAATAATAAATGAAAAAAATCCTAATTTAGAAGATAAAGAAACTGTAGCTAAAAAAATAGGTGTGGGAGCAATGGTATTTACTTACTTGAAGAATAACAGGGAAAGAGATATTGTTTTTGACTGGAAGGAAATTTTAAGTTTTGAAGGAGAAACAGGTCCATATATTCAGTATAGTTATGCAAGGGGGAAAAGCATATTAAGAAAGGCTGGCCATATTGAAGGTGAAATAGATTATTCAAAATTAAGTACAAAAGAGGAATTTGAATTAGTAAAATTACTGTCAGGATTTAAGAATTCAATTGATATGGCAATTGATAAACTAGAACCTTCAATTGTCACTAGATATGTAATAGAAGTAGGAAAAGCATTTAATAAATTTTATAATGCTTGTAATATTTTAAATTTAGATGACGTCAATATCAAAAATGCAAGATTGAAATTGGTTGAATCCACATGTATAGTTATGAAAAATGCCTTATATTTGATTGGAGTAGATGTTGTAGAAAAAATGTAATAAGATTTATTTCTTATATTTCTGGATTTTTAAAATTATCTGGAATTAAAAACAGCACTAGAGTATAATAATACATGACTCGTATTTATTTTGGAGGCTATACTATGGATTTAATGCAATTTAACGATAGAGTAAAAATTGAAGATTCAAAGTCCGAAAAACTTATAATGAATAAAATAGCCTTCTTTGATATTGAAACCACTGGTTTTAATAAAGATGAAGATTATATTATACTTATATCCCTTGGATATTTTAATGAAAAAAATAATTTTACTGTTAAACAATATTTTTCGGAAAGTATATCTGAGGAAGGTAAAGTATTACTTGATTTATCAAAAGATCTGCTTGGATTTAATACTTGGTGTTCTTATAATGGTATAGCTTTTGATGCACCTTTTATTGAAAAAAGGATGAAAATAAACCATATACCATTTATAGAGCCTGAAAATCACATTGATCTATATAGAATGATAAGGCCATATTATAAACAGTTAGGATTGGACAGATGTAATTTAAAAACTATTGAAAAACATATTGGAGTTTCTAGGGAAGATAAAATAGACGGAGGAGAGAGTGTAGAATTATTTTGGCAGTACACTAAGTTTAAAGATCACAAAATAAAAGAAAAAATATTATTACACAACTATGAAGATGTTTTAAACTTACCTAAAATTTATGAATTTGCTTATGATTTGGCTAATAATAGCAATATAAAGAGAAGTGATTTAATTTCAGATAAACAGTTAAGCTATTTAAAAGCTTTAATTAAGAGAAACAACATAAAGCTAAATGCAGATATTAATAAAATATCAAAAAAATCAGCATCAAAAATAATTGATTCCATACTAAAAGGTAATAATGATAGTATAATTCTTGAAAATATAATTAATAATAGTTATTAAAAAATTGCGCATTGCGCAATTTTTTATTTTCTCTCAGTTTCTGTCTTATAGCTACTGCAGTGAGAACTGCAGCATCCACAGTCGCATTGACCAGAGGCCTTCTTTTTCACATTCTTAAATAGTAGAAATACTGCATAAGCAATAATTGCTACAGTAATTGCAATTTGAAAAAACATTAAATCACCTTCCAAATTTATTTAATTATTAACGCTCCTAAATTGTACACCAGGAAAGAAGTTATCCAAGCTAACATAAGTTGATATATTACTGAAAATGAAGCCATTCGGCTGCCATATTCCTTTTTCATAGTTGCTATTACAGATATGCAAGGGGTATAAAGCAAAACAAAAACTAGAAAGCTAATGGAAGACATTGTGGTAAAGTAATTTGGTAAGATTTTAGATAAATTACTGCCGAATATTACACCCATGGTTCCAACAATTACTTCTTTTGCCATAATACCTGCAATCAATGATACAGATGTTTGCCAGTTATAAAACCCCAATGGCTTAAAAATAGGACTTATAAAGTTTCCAATAGCAGCTAAAAAGCTATGATCTATTGTAGACATACCATCAAAACTAAAATTTGATAATACCCATACTATAACCGATACACTAAAAATTATTGTACCAGCCTTTTTTAAAAAACCTTTTCCCTTGTCCCATGTATGCATTACTAAATTTTTAAGCTCTGGTAGTTTATATTCAGGAAGTTCTATAATAAATGGTTCCTCGCTTTTCTTAAATAAAGAGTTTTTAAATAACAAACCCATTAAAAAGGCCATAACTATACCCAGCAAATATAATGAGAAAACAACATAAGTTTCTTTTCCTCTAAAAAATACTGAGGCAAATAATGCATATACAGGCAGTCTGGCATTACATGACATAAGTGGTACTAATAATGCTGTGAGCTTTCTATCTTTTTCACTTTCTAAAGTTCTGGAAGACATAACTGCAGGAACTGAACATCCAAAACCTATAATTAACGGAATGAAAGCCTTACCCGATAATCCCATTTTTCTCATAACCTTGTCCATGATGTATGCAGCACGTGCCATATAACCACTATCCTCCAAAAAGGATATTCCTAAAAATAAAGACAAAATAATAGGTAAAAAAACAATTATTGAACCAACACCACCGATAATTCCATTAATTATTAAAGATTTAAACCAATCACTTGATGAACTAAGTAAATTTTCAACAAATGGCACAAAATATGTGTTTAAAAGAAATGTAAGAAAATCCGAAAGTGGTTTCCCAACCCAATTAAATGTAAACTTAAAAATTAAGAATAGAATTATAAAAAACAGTGGATAAGCAAAATATTTATTTAAAAAAATTGAATCTATTTTTTCAGTATAAGAATAATTATTAATAGGTAAATTTGTCATACATTTATCTAAAGTAGATTCGATAAAAGAGTAGGCTTCACTTTCTGTTTGAAATTGAAAGCCATTATCATTTTCATAATTTAAAAAATTACCGCTTTCCAGCAGTTCGACAAGTTCCTCAATTCCTTTACCTTTTGAAGCTACAATAGGTACAACAGAAACTTTTAATTCATTAGACAACACTTCATAATTAATTTTCATTCCCTTATTTTCAGCTACGTCTAACATATTTAAAACAAGTATAATTGGTAAATTAAATTGTTTTAACTGCGTAGTTAAATATAAATTTCTATTTAAATTAGAAGCATCCACAATATTTATTATCACATCAGCCTTATCATTAATCAAAAATTCCTTTGAAACCTTTTCTTCATTTGAATATGTGTCCATGGCATAAATGCCAGGTAAATCTACAATTTTTATTTTACTGTTTACAAATCCCTCTTTCTTTTCAACTGTAACGCCAGCCCAATTTCCTACATATTGATTGGACCCTGTGAGTAAATTAAAAAGAGAGGTTTTTCCTACATTAGGATTTCCAAGTAGAGCAGCAGTGATCATTAAACTATCCTCCTAGGTGTTTCTAATTAAGCTCGTTTAATATATATATTTTTAGCATCACCCTTTCTAAGTGCTAGATTAAATCCTCTGATGGTAATCAAAACCGGATCTCCAAAAGGGGCAGTACCTTTTAAATAAATTTCTGTTCCCTCAATGCAGCCAAGAGCATATAATCGTTTCGTAAGTTTATCGTTAGTCTTTAAAATATCAACACAGCCTTTTTCGCCTGGTTTTAAATCAATAACGCTCATTACTACACCTCACAATGAATATCATTCTCATTTACATATTTATTTTACACCATCCTAGTTAGTAATGTCAATAAATAATTTACGTCATAATTAATATAGCAAAATTAATATAACAAATTATAACAAAATGTAACACATAATTTATGCATAAATAATAATTTAAAATAATAATTTAGTTGATTATAAGAGATTTAAAAAATATAATATTAATTAAAGGTAATGTATCGTAATATGTCATATTTATGGAGGTGACAGCGTGGTTAAGAAATCAAATATTTTTAAGATAAATGAAGTGGTAATAACTAATAATCTTAATAAAAGAACAGTGAATGTGGTTATAGATATCTACTATCCCAGAATCAATAATGTTAGTATTTATGAAAATTTTTCAATTGAAGGGCCTATAATGCAAATAGTTAAGATATGGGAAAATGGTATAGTTTTGTTGAGTAAAGTAAAAGTTAATGTGGGTGACTTTATTACTTTTGATATTAAACCAGGAGAAAGTCCATCTCTTTCAATAATGGTAGACTTGTTTTATGTAAAGTATGGTAAAAATGTATTCTTAGCAAAGGGTAAATTTATTAATCCAAGTGATTCATTGGTATATGCTGTAGAAAACTTTTTAAAAAGTCATTAATTTCATAAAGATGACAATGTTATTATCAAACATACGTTTTAATTGATATGTAAAATAAAAAGTGATATTATTATTATTAATTTAAAACCTAATATGGTGAATTTAATTTGATTGATATAATTATTAAATATGTTAATTTGAAAGGAGAATATTATTGACTATTGGAGCTTTTTTTGATATTGATGGAACTTTATATAGAGAAGGATTGATAACAGAGGTCTTTAAAAAATTGATTAAATATGAAATTATCGAACCTGAAAGATGGTTTAAGGAAGTTAAGCCAGATTATGACAGATGGGATAAGCGTCAAGGAAATTATGACTCCTATTTATTAAAAATGGCAGATATATATATTGATGCTATAAAGGGACTTCATAAAACCCAAATAGAATATATCGCAAATAAAGTGGTATCACAAAAGGGTGATAGGGTATACACATTTACTAGAGATAAAATCAAGTGGCATAAAAGTCAAGGGCATAAAATAATTACTGTTTCAGGAAGTCCATTTGAATTAGTAAGAGAGATGGCTTGTAAATATGGTTTCGATGACTATAGAGGTTCAGTTTACGAAATGGATGAAAATAATATTTATACAGGTAAAGTTAAGCCTATGTGGGATAGTGAAAGCAAGCACAATGCAATAATGGAATTAGTTAATAAATATAATATTGACTTAGAAAACAGTTATGCATATGGCGATACTTCCGGAGACTTCTCAATGTTTAAGCTTGTAAAGTACCCAATAGGGGTTAACCCTACTAAGGAGCTGATAGATAAAGTATTAAATGATGAGAAAGTAAAAAACAAAATAAATATTATTGTAGAAAGAAAGGATGTAGTGTATAATTTAAATCCTGACTGTGTAAATACTTTTTAAAATTTTTACAATTTTGGTTTACACTGATTGGAAAGAGTGATATAAATTGATAATTAGGGAAAAGAATATTAAACTTGAAAATTTCGATGATTGTTATGCATTGGACATAAATAATAATGAATTGTACAAAAACACAATTTTCTTTGATTTAGAGCATTATGTATATAAAGTTCCAATTTGCATAGGAGTGTTTGGGTGCTGCTATTACATGGAAGAATGTAACAGTTTAAAAGTTACACAATATATGATTGAAAACGAAAATGATGCAAATGATATTTTAACTTTAGCAAAAAATTATTTTATTAACATGAATGAGTGCAATAATAAAAAGTATGTAGTAACTTTTTCAGGTAATAATGATTTTTCGGTTATAAATTATTTGTTTAATAAACATGAAATAAATTATACAATATTAGAGCACTATTTTGAGGTAGATTTGCAAAAATATTACGAAAACACAATGAAGAGATCTATTGGTTTAAAAAACCTGGAAAAGGAATTTAATATCAATAGAAGCAGCGAATTAATCAGCGGTCAAAACTTAGCAAAAACATTTAGTAAAATGATTAAAGATCCAACTTATATTGAGAGAATGCCTAAAAGTAAAAAGGAGAAAATATTACAATATAATCAGCAAGATGTAGTTAGTTTATTTTACATGGTCATAAATTGGGAGAAATATATTAAAATTGAATGATTCATATAAATCTGCTTGTAAGAAAAGAGGAATATAATTGGAAAAAATTAAAAACAATAAGATAAAGTTGTATGGATTTAACAATTTAACAAAATCATTAAGCTTCAATATTTATGATATCTGTTACACAAAAACTGCAGAAGACAGAAAAAAATATATTGAATATATTGATGAGCAATATAATTCTGAAAAGCTTACCAAAATTTTAAGCAACGTAACAAAAATGATAGGAGCTAATATTTTAAATATAGCAAAGCAAGATTATGATCCTCAGGGTGCAAGTGTCACTCTTCTTATTTCAGAAGAGGAAGTTCCTTTATATGTACTTGACCCATCATGTAACAGAGGAATATTAACACCTACGCCTGAAAACATTGTTGCACATCTAGACAAAAGCCATGTAACTGTTCATACTTATCCTGAAAGCCATCCAGAAAATGATATTAGTACTTTTAGGGTAGATATAGATGTATCCACATGCGGTAAAATCTCTCCATTAAAAGCATTAAATTATTTAATTGATAGTTTTGATTCTGATGTTATTACTATTGATTATAGGGTTAGAGGTTTTACAAGAGATATTAAAGGAAATAAACATTTTATTGATCATAAAATTAATTCTATTCAAAACTTTATTGCTGATGATACCATAAATAGATATAATTTAATTGATATGAACATTTATCAATCAAATAATTTCCATACAAAGATGAAAATTAGAGATATTAATTTGGATAATTATCTTTTTGAAATTAAGGAAGAAAATTTAAAAATTGCCGAGAAACAAGAAATTATATCAAGACTAAATAGAGAGATGGACGAGATATTTTATGGAATTAATATTTCTAAAATTTAAAACCGTATTGGAGTTTCCAATGCGGTTTTCATTTAAAATATCAGATATAAATTATATAATTTGAAGGATAAATATAATGAGTATAGAATATAATAAATATTACAAATACTGGATATCACAGTTCTATAAAAGGAGAATAAAATGAGTAAATATTCTAATAATATTGATGCGGCTATTGGTAAAAAGAAAGCCTCTTTGGTATTGAAAAATGCATATATAGTTAATGTTTTCAATAAAAGCATAGAAAAAAATGATATAGCTATTGTGGGTGAAACTATTGTTGGTGTTGGAAAATATGATGGAGAGAAGGAAATAGATTGTACTGGTTTATTTGTTTCCCCTGGATTTATTGATTCTCATGTTCATATAGAGTCTTCAATGGCATCTCCTGTGGCATTTTCAGAAGCAGTGCTAAAAAATGGAGTAACAACTGTAATTGCAGATCCACATGAAATTGCAAATGTTATGGGTATTCATGGGATAAATTACATGATAAAGGAAAGTGAAATTTGCTATCTTGATATATATTTTATGATTCCCTCTTCTGTTCCTGCAGTTGATTTTGAAGATAATGGTGCCACCATAAATAGCCAAGATGTTTCAAAATTGCTTATGAATCCTGGAATATTAGGTCTTGGTGAAGTAATGAATGTAAACGGAGTAATAAATAAAGATGAGGAAGTGCTAAAAAAAATAGAGGTATGTGAGAATAGTATTATTGATGGTCACTGTCCTCAAATTTCAGAAAAAATGTTAAATGCATATATAAGCTGCGGTATTTATACAGACCATGAATGTTCTTCATATGATGAAGCATTAAAGAAAATACAAAAGGGTATGTATGTAATAATTAGAGAAGGATCTGGAGCAAAAAACTTGGTATCATTAATACCCGCTATTAATAAAGATAATTATCATAGATTTCTATTTTGCACTGATGATAGACATATGAATGATTTGATAAGCTATGGATCAATTGATTATCTAATTAGACTGGCTATTGAGCATGGAATAGATCCAATAATGGCAATTACTATTGGAACTTTAAATGCAGCACAATGCTATGGCTTGAAAAAGTTAGGTGCAGTAGCACCTGGTTATTTAGCAGATCTAGTTATTTTTGAAGATTTAAATAAACTAAAAATAAAGTATGTGTTTAAAAGAGGTGCTGATGTAAATAACTTAAAGGCCGTGAAACGCAGTGAAAAACTAGAGTCAACTTTAAATTTAAGTCACGTCACCGAAAGTGATTTTAAAATCAAAGCATTTTCAAATTCAATAAATGTAATTAAAGTTTCACTTCACTCTTTAGAGACTAAAAAAGAAATTTGTAATATAAAAGAAAAAGATGGATTTATAGCTGAGGTATTATCAGAAGATGTATTAAAAATTGCAGTTTTGGAAAGGCATAACAACTTAGGTAAAAAGAGTGTTGGATTTGTAAAGGGATTAAATATAAAAAATTGTTCAATTGCTCAAACTATTGCACATGATTCACATAATGTAATCGTCATTGGAGATAATGATGAGGATATGACATTGGCAGTGAATGAAATAATCAATGTTGGCGGTGGAATTGCTATGGTATCTGATGGAAAAATACTTGAAACAATGAAATTACCTATTGGTGGATTAATGACAAATGAAGACGGACAAGTAATAGCAGCTAAAATAAATAAACTGAAATCCATTTGTGAAATATTTGGAGTGAAAAAGGATAGTGACATATTTCTTACTCTTAGCTTTTTAGCCCTTCCAGTAATACCTGAGTTAAGAATAACTGCAAGAGGTTTATTTGATGTTAAGAGTTTTAAATTTATTGACCTATTTAATAACATCAAATAACTATATACGTTATTTCAGCCAATATTATACTTTTAATATTGGCTGAAATATATTATTATATAATTAAGTCAATTTAATATAATTTTAACTAAATTAGAAATCTATTAAGTTTACAATGTTATAATGAAAGGCAAAGTGGTAGGAGAATGTTTAGTCCAATTAAAAATACAAAAGTTTATGAACAAGTAATTGATCAAATAAAAGAAATGATAGTAAGCGGCAATCTTAAAAGGGGTGACAAGCTTCCATCTGAAAGGGAGCTTGTTGAGCAATTGCAAGTAAGCAGAACATCAATAAGAGAAGCATTAAGGGCTTTACAAATTATTGGTTTGGTGGAATGTAATCAAGGTGAAGGTAATTTTATTAAAGAAAGCTTTGAAAATAGTTTATTTGAACCATTATCAATAATGTTTATGTTACAGGAAAGCAGCCCGGAAGAAATTCTTGAGCTTAGAAAAGTAATAGAAATAGAAACTTCCGCTTTGGCGGCTAAAAGAATCAATGATGATGAATTAGAACACATGAAAAACATAATTATGCAGTTTAAAAAAAATAAGGATGATTTGAATGATGTAAAAATCGATAAGGAATTTCATTATCTTATAGCTCAAGCATCAAAAAATTTATTAATATTAAATATTTTAAATGCTGTTTCTTCGTTAATTGATTCATTTATAAAAGATGCAAGAAAAAAGATATTAGCCATTGAAAATAATAGAGAATTGCTGTTGCAGCAACATGAACATATATATAATGCTTTACAAAATCATAATTCAAAGGATGCCGCAATGTATATGAGAAAGCATTTAGAATTTACAAACGATTATATGATTTCAAATAAATAATTTCAACAAGAGCGTCAGTTTGATGCTCTTTAATATTTCCGTATATTTAAGTAATCGAAGAAAAATGTCATATTAAATTCATAAATTCGCTTAATAAATAAACAATAAAATAGAAATTTTACATAAAATAAGGTATAATGATATTTAAAATGAAATGAAACTTGTTGAATATTATTCTTTTAAGGGTATAATGTTATTTGAATGTAATATTTAGAATAGTAAGAATATTAAATTTTATTTTGCAAATAAATTTCAAAGTGAATCTTCTATTTAAGTTTAGCAAAAACTCAAGAAACATGGTAGCTATTACTTACTTAAATGGCGAATTACTAAATGAAATTATATAAATTACTTCGATTTTGAAGCAGGGGGTAACAAAATGAAAATTATGTCAGACATTGAAATTGCACAAAAAGCTAAATTACAACACATAAGAGATATTGCAACAAAGATTGGAATATCAGAGGATGATATTGAATATTACGGAAAATACAAAGCAAAGGTTGACTACAATTTACTAAAAGATGAATCAACAAATAGACATGGTAAGCTTATACTGACTACTGCAATTAACCCTACACCAGCTGGAGAGGGTAAAACAACAACTTCCATAGGAATTGCAGATGCACTAACCATACTGGGTAAAAAAACAGTTGTAGCTTTAAGGGAACCATCCTTAGGCCCAGTTTTTGGTATAAAGGGAGGAGCTGCTGGCGGTGGATATGCTCAGGTGGTTCCAATGGAAGACATCAATTTGCATTTTACAGGTGATATACATGCTATAGGAGCCGCAAATAATCTATTGGCTGCTATGGTAGATAATCATATTTATCAAGGGAATTCATTGGATATAGATCCAAGAAGAGTAACATGGAGAAGATGTATTGACATGAATGATAGACAACTTAGGTTTATTACAAGTGGATTAGGTGGAAAAGTAAATGGTATGCCTAGGGAAGATGGTTTTGATATTACTGTTGCGTCTGAGGTAATGGCTATTTTTTGTCTCGCTAAGGACATTGTTGATTTAAAAGATAGACTTGCAAAAATAGTTATTGGATATACTAGAAGCGGTATTCCTGTAACTGCAGGCCAACTAAATGCTCAAGGTGCTATGGCAGCTTTGCTAAAAGATGCATTAAAGCCAAATCTTGTTCAAACACTGGAAGGAACACCTGCATTTATTCATGGAGGACCATTTGCTAATATAGCTCATGGGTGTAATTCTGTAATTGCCACTAAAATGGCTCTTCATTTTGGAGATTATGTGGTTACTGAGGCTGGTTTTGGTGCAGACCTAGGTGCAGAAAAGTTCCTTGACATTAAGTGCAGAATGGCAGATTTAAAACCTGATGCAGTAGTAATTGTAGCCACCGTAAGAGCTTTAAAATATAATGGTGGCGTTCCAAAGACTGAATTAAATAGTGAAAATCTTTTAGCCTTAGAAAAGGGAATACCAAATCTGTTAAAGCATGTTGAGAACATAACTAATGTGTTTGGATTACCTGCTGTTGTGGCATTAAATAAGTTTCCAACAGATACAGAAAATGAAATTAGCCTGGTAAAAAATAAATGTAAAGAATTAGGCGTTAATGTAAAATTATCTGAGGTATGGGCAAAAGGTGGAGATGGCGGAAAAGAAGTTGCTGAGGAACTAATAAAGCTTATTGAGGAATCAGAAAATAATTTCCACTTTTCATATGATGAAAAACTTCCTGTTAAGGATAAGATAAAGGCAATTGCGCAAAAAATATATGGAGCAGATGATGTAATTTACACTTCCCAAGCTGAAAAAGAAATTGCTGAAATTGAAAAGAATGGCTTTTTACATACTCCAGTATGTATTGCTAAAACCCAATATTCTTTAACTGACGATCAAACAAAACTTGGAAGGCCAACTGGTTTTAAAATTACAGTAAGGCAAGTAACAATATCAGCAGGAGCCGGTTTTATTGTGGCAATTACCGGTAACATTATGAAAATGCCAGGTCTTCCCAAAGTTCCATCTGCTGAAAAAATTGATGTAGATGAAAATGGCATAATCAGCGGATTATTCTAATGATTTTGAGAGTGTAGAAAATATGCATAATATGATCTACACTCTATTTTCAATACTAATACAAGGAGATGCTTATATGAGCTTAACAGAAAAATCTTGTGTTGAATTTATTGAATTGCTTTCGTCAAAGGAACCAGTACCTGGAGGTGGTGGATCCGCAGCTTTAGTTGGTGCCGTTGGCTCAGCTTTAGGAAGCATGGCCTGTAATTTAACAATTGGTAAAAAGAAATACATGCAGTACGAACCAGATGTAAAAATCATTTTGGAAAAGAATATTAATTTATATAAAAAACTTCTGACTATGATAGATGAAGATGCTAAAAACTTTTTACCCCTTTCTAAAGCTTATGGCATGAAAAGGGATACTCCAGAACAAATAAAGCTAAAGGAAGAAACTTTAGAAAAAGCACTTAAAGATGCATGCAAAACTCCAATTTCAATTTTAAGTTACTGTTATGAATCTATTAAACTTCAAAGGGAATTAGTTGATAAGTGCTCTTTAATTGTTATAAGTGATGTGGGCGTTGGCGTTCAGTGCTTAAGATCAGCATTAATAAGTGCTCATCTTAATATTATAGTTAATATTAATTCTATTAAAAATCAGCTGTTTGTTAATGATGTTAAATTTCAAATTCAGCCTATTGTTGATAATGGTATTAAAATTGCTGATGAAGTATATAACAAAGTATTAGAGAGAATGAGTTAAATTTTTTAGAGGAGATTTCTTATGGGTTATATTATTAATGGAAAACCAGTTGCTGAAAAAATAACAAAAGAATTAATTGATAAAGTTTCTGTTTTAAAATCTAAAGGCTTAGTGCCTAAGCTTACTATTATTAGAGTTGGAAATAATGGAAGTGATTTAGCATATGAGAATGGTGCAATAAAAAGGGCTTCAATTATAGGGATTGAAACAGAAATAAAGGAATATAATGAAAAAATAAGTGAAAATGAATTTATAGAAGAAATAAAAAAGGAAAATGAAAATATAAAAACTAATGGAATATTAATATTTAGACCTTTACCCAAACATTTAAGAGAGGATGAAATAAAATACATAATTTCTGAGGATAAAGATATTGATTGTTTTAGTCCATATAATGTGGCAAAACTGATGGAAGGTGATAAATCAGGCTTTGTTCCTTGTACACCGGCTGCTGTAATAGAAACTTTGAAACACTATAAAGTACAAATGGCTGGTAAAAGGGTTGTAGTGATTGGCAGGTCTATGGTGGTTGGTAAGCCTGTTTCTATGCTTTTGTTAAATGAAAACTGTACTGTAACCATATGTCATTCCAAAACTTTAGAAATGAAAGACATTACATCAAAGGCTGATATTTTAATAGTTGGTGTTGGCAAATCTAATATGATTAATTCAAGTTATATAAAAGAAAATGCAGTTGTAATTGATGTTGGGATTAATGTGGACTCTAATGGCAATCTACGTGGTGATGTAGATACTGAAGACTGCATTAATAAAGCATGTATGATAACTCCTGTTCCAGGTGGAATTGGTTCAATTACAACATCTATATTATGCAAGCATGTGGTTGAAGCATGTATAAAACAAAATAAACTGTAATTTTCTTAATGGGGGGATGTATATGAAAATCATTATTATTGGAGGCGGCCCTGGTGGATATGTGGCAGCTATTAAAGCGGCAATGAACGGCGAAGATGTTACGGTTATAGAAAAATCCTCAATAGGTGGAACTTGTTTAAACGTTGGATGTATTCCTACAAAGGCACTGCTGGCAAGCACAGAAATTCTAAGTCAAATTGAAAATGCTGGTAAATTTGGCTTGGAGGTTGAAAATAATGTTAAAATTAATTTCAATGAAATAATGTCAAGAAAAGATAAAATTGTAAAGCAACTTGTTTCTGGTATTGAATTTTTATTTAGTAAAAAAGGAGTTAAATGCATTAAGGGCTTTGGGAGTTTAATTAATAAGAATATGGTTAAAGTTCAACGGGAAGATGGGACTACAGAAACTTTGCAATGTGATAAAATAATTTTAGCTACTGGTTCTGTCCCTGTAATTCCAAAGATGTTTCCATATGATGGAGTTAAAGTTGTTACCTCTGATGAATTACTTAATATAAAGAAACTGCCTGCATCCATTATTATTGTAGGAGGAGGTCCTATTGGATGCGAAATAGGTCAATTTTTTAAAAAGATTGGAACAGAAATAACAATAGTAGAAATGAAAGATCAAATTGTACCTTTAGAGGATGAAGACGTAGCAAAGCAACTAGCAAGAAGTTTTAAAATGGATAAAATAAAGGTTATAACAAATGATGCTATTACTAATGTGAGTATGGAAGGTAATAATGTAGTGGCTGAATTATGCAGCGGGAAACAAATTAAATCTGAGCTTATGTTAGTATCGGTAGGAAGAAAGCCATATTTTCAGGGTCTTGGATTAGAAAATATAGGTATAAAAACAGAAAAAGGAAAAATTTGTGTTAATGACAACATGGAAACGAATATCTCGGGAATATTCGCCATAGGTGATTTAGTTGATTCTCCTGCATTAGCTCATGTTGCTGAAAAAGAGGGAATAATAGCTGTGGAAAATGCCTCTGGAAGGAATAAAAAAGTCAGCTATAAGGCAGTCCCTAGCTGCGTTTTTACCGACCCAGAAATAGCTTCTGTGGGTATAAATGAAAAAATGGCTAAAGAAAAGGGAATAGAATACAAAATAGGTAAATTTGATTTCAGATCATTAGGGAAGGCTCAAGCAATTGGTAAAATTCAAGGCTTTGTAAAAATAATAGCAAATAGTGAAAATAAAATAATAGGTGCTTCTATTGTTGGTCCACATGCAACGGATATGCTTGGGGAGCTTACTCTAGCTGTTCAATATGAATTTAGTGTTGATAGTTTGTCTGATATCATATATCCACATCCAACTCTCAGTGAAGCTGTTATGGAGGCTTTACATTCAGTAAACAATGAAAGCATACACAGTATATAAAGTAAAAAATGGCTCAAAAAGAGCCATTTTTTACTATTTTAAATATCAATTTTTAGCTATCAAAAAATACCTCTAAAATATCATCTAAAGTAATTGATCCGAAATACTCGTGCAATTTTATATTTTTTAAAACATCTTTAACTTCTTCTTTTTCATACTTGCATCCTTCTAGTTTCTTAAGCACTTCTTGTAAAGAAATTAAAGAAAGGAAATCTCCAAAAATACTGCATTCAGAAATATATCCGTTTTCAATATTTAAAAGCACTTCAATGCTGCCCCCATCAAATCTTTTATAATTTTTAAAGTTAAATTTAGGAGTTCTCCCATATACCCATTTCCATGTTAAGTATTTTTCTTCCATCAACTTATTTATTAAATGTTTATCATTTTCCGTAAGAATATATTGATCCAAAGGTTCATATTCAAATAAATACTTAAGCAATATGGTTTTAAATTCTTCTACACTAACCATATTATTCATATAATTAATAATATTTGTTACCCTGCTTTTTACAGATTTAACTCCTTTTGATTCAATTTTGTCTGACTTTACATTTAATGCTTTTCCTAGTATTGATAAATCAGAGTTAAATAATAAAGTACCATGATGGAGAATTCTCCCTTTTATAATGCTTTGAGCGTTACCAGAAAATTTTTTTCCATCAATTGTTATGTCGTTTCTTCCTGAAAGTTCTGATTGAATACCTAATTTTTTTAATGCTTTAATTATTGGTAATGTGTATTTTTTAAAGTTTAAAGATACAGTGTTATTGTCATAATCTGTTATAAATGAAAAATTCAAATTTCCCAAATCATGATAAACTGCACCACCACCGGTAATTCTTCTAACCACATGTATATTATTTTTCTTAACAAAATCCAAATTTATCTCTTCTAAGGCATTTTGATGGAGTCCAATTACTATTGTAGGTTCATTTTGCCATAAGATAACAATATCTTCATGTGGTTTAGAATTCTTAAACACATATTCTTCCATAGCTAAATTATAAAAAGGGTCAGTTGAATCTGATAATAGGTATTTCATAAATAGGCCTCCGCTGAAAATTATTGAAAGAAGTTTTACATTTGTGCAGCTTTAAGTTTTTCAATACCAATATTCATTCTTTTAATAGTTTCATCTTTTCCTATAATTTCTGCTATTTCAAAAGCACCGCCTGGAGTAAATTGTTTCCCGGATACGGCAGTTCTAACTGGCCAAAGTACAATTCCGTTTTTAACACCTAACTCAGCTACTGTACTCATGCATACCTCTTGAATAGTATCAAAGTTCCACTGCTGAACTTTCTCAAACTTTGGCAGAACCTTTTCAAGACTTGCAAGAGAATTTTCATAATTAGTTTTCATTTTTTTATGAACATACATGTCAATTGAATACTCAGGAAGTTCATCTAAAAAATCTATCATTTCAGGTATCTCCCCGAGGACTTCACATCTAGTCTGAAGTAATTCTGATATTTTTAAAAAGTTGTACTGTTTTTTAAGTGATTTTTCGTAATAAGGAACAGCAAACTCATGAAATTGCTCTAATGTCATCTTTTTTATATATTCACCATTCATCCATCTTAGCTTAACACTGTCAAAAATCGCAGGTGACTTATTTATGTTATGATAATCAAATATTTCAACTAAGTCTTCAAGTGAAAATATCTCTTTCTCATTTCCTGGATTCCATCCTAAAAGGGAAATATAATTTAAAACTGCTTCTTTTAAATATCCCTTTTCAAGTAAATCTTCAAATGATGCGTCACCATTTCTTTTACTTAGTTTTTGATGAGCATCTTTCATTATTGGAGGACAATGAACGTAAATTGGGACTTCCCAACCAAAAGCCTCATATAATCTATTATATTTAGGGGAAGAAGATAAGTATTCACTTCCTCTTACAACATGTGTAATTCCCATTAAATGATCATCAACAACGTTTGCAAAATTGTATGTAGGCATTCCATCAGATTTAATTAATATCATATCGTCTAATTCTGAATTATCTACGGAAATCTTACCATATATTTCATCCTCAAATGTGGTAGTTCCTGTAGCAGGGTTATTTTGGCGAATTACATAAGGAATCCCTGATGCCAATTTTTCTTCAATTTCTTCTTTTGAAAGATTTAGACAATGTTTATCATATTTGAATGGTCTCTTCAATGCTTCAGCATTAGTTCTTAAAATATCTAATCTTTCCTTAGTACAGAAACAATAATAAGCTTCACCTTTTTCAATAAGTTTCTTTGCATATTCTAAATAAATACCTTTTCTTTCACTTTGAACATATGGACCAACTGGTCCACCTATATCAGGGCCCTCATCATGATTAAGTCCAGTCATTTTCAATGTATTATAAATTACATCCACGGCGCCTTCTACGAATCTTTCCTGATCAGTATCTTCAATTCTTAAAATAAAGTCCCCATTATTATGCTTTGCAATTAAATATGCGTACAATGCAGTTCTAAGGTTACCTATATGCATATATCCAGTTGGACTAGGTGCATATCTTGTTCTAACTTTGTTAGTCATTTTCTTCACTCCTATGTTTTAATATATAATAAAATTAAGTAAATAAAAACCCTCCATCTGAAGATGAAAGGGATATACCCAAAATATGTAGAATACACTTCTGCACTACCTTAAATAATATATTAAGGGTCCCATCATGTCAAGATTGCAGGTACATTTATTTGATTTTACTTATTAATTTGATTATTATATATTTAATATGAAGTGTTAATAAATAATGTTAAATATAAAACTTATTAAATTAAATGAAATAGGAGATAAACATGAAACAAAGAAGAATTACAAAAAACAGATCTATTAAATCCGGATATAAACCAGGAACATTAATACACATTGGCAATCACATTAATAATAATATAAAAATAGAATCAATTCGTTTTAATAAAAACCTTTTTGAACAAGTTGAAATAAAAAGTATACCAGAAAAAATAGATAATAATTTGGTCACCTGGATAAACATTGACGGATTAAACGATATTGAATTATTTAAGAAAATAGGTACAAATTTTTCAATTCATCCTCTGGTATTAGAGGATATTTTGAATACCAATCAAAGGCCTAAAGTTGATGAATATAAAGAGTATATCCATATTACCATGAAAATAGCTATTTATAATGAGGAATCAAAAAAAACAAATTTAGAGCAATTAAGCTTAATTTTAGGAAAAAATTATTTAATATCTTTTCAGGAGAAAAAAAGCCATATATTTCAGCCAATTATTAAAAGGTTAAAAAATTCAAAAGGTTCATTTAGAAGTTTAGGAGCAGACTACCTGTGTTATGCAATAATAGATACCATTGTAGATAATTACTTTTCAACTCTTGAGAGTATAGAAGATAAGATTGAAATATTTGAAGATAGGGTAATAAATAATGCTTCCAGAGAAACATTAAAAGAAATATATGAATTAAAAAGAGAAATGATAATTTTCAGGAAAGCTGTCTGGCCGCTAAGAGAAGTTGTTAATTCTTTACAAAGAGGTGATTTATCCCTCATAAATGAATCCACATTAGTATATTTTAAGGATGTATATGATCATGTATATGAAATTATTGATACATCTCAATTATTTATTGATATTATAACTGGAATGCTGGATACTTACCTTTCAAGTGTAAGTAATAAAATGAATGAAGTTATGAAATTTTTAACTATTTTTTCAACTATATTTATTCCCGTAACATTTTTAGCTGGAGTTTACGGCATGAATTTTAAAAATATACCTGAGCTATCTTGGCAATACTCATACCCCATGTTTTGGATAATAGTTATCGGAATATCTGTAATTATGATTAGGTATTTTAAAAGAAAGAAGTGGATGTAGACTAATATTAAAATTATTTGAAGGATGGAGATTGTATATGTATATAGTTTGCTTTGTAGGAGATTATGCAATTTGTAAAGATGAATAGGGAAATGTAATAAACATTCCAAGGAATAAATTAGTTAAGTAAATGCATAAAGAGTTCATCACACTTTATGCATTTATTTAATTAATTCCTAAAATATAACACTTAGCAAAATCTACATATATTTTTCTTCTTTTTTCTGCTTAGAGTTAAATAACATTTATTCTATAGTATAAATCATCTCTAAATTTACCAATGCTAACCATATCTATCTGTCACTGTTATTATGCACAGCATGGGCAGATAAATCTTTTTTTCATTAAATCACTATTTGAAAAATATTGATTTAATTTAGAGGTATCTTCTACTAAAAGCATTCCGAATCCGCCAACTAACTTACCTTTATTATCCAGTATAGAAATTCTATGGCATATAACTTCATTACCATGGGGAAATTTATACTTCACAGCTACTTCAGCCTTTTTATTCTTTAATGTTTCTAAAAATAAAGATCCTGGATTTATATCAGTTACAACTCTTCCTATCATGTTATTAATATCATTATGCCATATTATGTAAGGTTATGATTACTAAATGACTTTACATAGGAATTTTAAGCAACTTATCTCTAATTTTTAAATAAAATTGTATCAAATTAAATCATATAAAATTAAGATTTTTACTATGAAACTTATAAGATAGGCAATATATAAATTGTAACAAAATGATATATGTATATCAAAATGTAACATATTACCTATATATAAAAAAATTCTAAATATCTTATCAAAATCTAATAATAAAGCTCAGCAGTTGATAAATGGCACTTCCAATTAAAATAAAAGAACTTCCATAAACAAATTTTAATGCTAAAGATGGCATGTAAAATGCTATTAAATTAAGTAAAAATAATTTTATTAAAGTTATGGGGAGGATTTTATATGAAAAATGTAATGGAAATCTACAAAAGTAAAGTAAAAAGCATACCTGATGCATTAAAACTCATTCAATCAAAAGATTTTATTATTGTTGCACAAGCAGGTGCTGAGCCTATTCCACTATTAGAACAACTGCACACTATAAAGGATATTGGTGTAAGTGGCGTTGAAATACAAACATGCCTTCCAATGAGAAACTATGAGTTCATGAAAAACCCAGAATTAAAGGACATAATTTTTAATCATGGATGGTATTTTACAAAAGCATTAAGAGATGCTCATAGAAATGGTAACGCAACTTACACTCCACAGCATGCTCATATAGCCGTTTGGAAAAAACTTGCTGGACTAAAAAGTAGAAGAATTGTACTGTTTTGTACATGCTCTCCTATGGATAAACATGGATACTTATCTCTTTCTATAAGTAATATTTATGAAAGAGAATTGATGGATGCAGGTGCACACGTAATCTGCGAAGTCAATCCTAACTATCCAAGAACTTTTGGAGACAATATTGTACATGTAAGTGAAGTTGATGCAATAGTTGAAACTGATAGGCCTATTCCAGAGGTAAACTTAGTGCCTTATACAAAGGTAGATGAAAAAATTGGCAAGTATATTGCAGACCTAGTTGAAGATGGTTCTACAATCCAGCTGGGTATTGGTAATATTCCAAATGCAGTAGCAGCTGAACTTAAAAGTAAAAAGCATCTAGGTATTCACACAGAGATGTTTACAGAATCAATGGTAGATTTAATAGAATGTGGAGCATTAGACAACTCACAAAAAGGATTTTATGATGGTTATTCTGTATGTGCCTTCGCTTTTGGAAACAAGAAATTATATGATTTCTTAGACGATAATCCAACGGTATTATTTAAAGCTGGTTCCTGGGTAAATGATCCATTCCAGATAAAGAACAATAAAAAGTTTGCATCTATAAATGCCACTTTGGAAGTTGACTTAACAGGGCAATGTGCATCTGAATCACTAGGAAACATACAATATTCCGGAACTGGTGGCCAGGCTGATACTGTTATAGGTTCACAAAGATCCCAGGGTGGAAAGTCAATTATAGCTTTGCATTCAACTTATAAAGTAAAAGACCAAGATGGTAAGGAAATATTAAAGTCAAAAATTGTACCATTTTTGCAACGTGGTTCAATTGTAAGTCTTTCTAGAAATGATGTTGATTATGTAGTAACAGAAAATGGTGTTGCTTGGCTAAGGGGACTATCAGTAAGAGATAGGGTAAATGAATTAATAAAAATAGCTCATCCTGATTTTAGAGATCAGTTGAAGTTTGAAGCTAAGAAAAACTATATATGGTAAATTAATGAAAACGCATATATGAGTTACTGTAAAAATAATCTTTTTACGGCTCATTAATTGCATTGCATTATTTTATTTATTACCTGTGACTGCAGCACAGGTAATATTAAAACAGATAATAAAAAGATGGAGGTAATTGTATATTATGGAAACAAGGAAAACAAGTGGCAGAGCATATGCCATTGAATTTATCATGTTTTTTACTTATGCTTTTTTTGGAATAAATTGGATCGCTGGTAGTACACTAACCCCACAAATAATGAAGTATTTTAATTTAAAATCATTCCTTTCAGCTACTTTTATTTCAAATGCAATAACAATTGCAAAGATTATTGGTAACTTGTTCGCAGCAACTTTATTAAATAAATTATTTCCTAAAAAAGCTATTGGTTTGGCATCAGGATTAATTGTCATTGGAAGTATTATTGCCATTCTTTCTCCTCAGTATTGGATGTTTATCCTAGGCCGTTTCATTATGGGCTTTGGTGGTGCTTTATATGTAGTTTATTTCGGTCCAGTAGTTATTCATTATTTTTCAAAAGATAAACGTGCTACAGTTAATGGACTTAATGGAGTTGCTTATAATGTAGGTGCTGTAATTGCCATGATTATAGTAGGACCGGTTATCACTTGGCTGCAAACCTGGCAGTATAGCATGACTTTCTTCGCTGTAATCAGTGGTATTCTGTTTATTTTATGGTTTTTTTTTGGACAGAGCTTTGATATTAACGCTGGTACGAATACAAACAAAGCAGTAACAGAAGAATATACAACCGGAGACGCTTTGAAAGATAAATTTAATTGGATTTATCCATTAACCTATTCTGGTTTACTTACTTTCTATATTGTTTTACTAACTATATTCCCAGTTTCCGGAGCA
>JAQSXU010000128.1 GCA_029256485.1 Clostridiaceae bacterium | reverse complement strand
ATATAATAGAGTAAGGCAGAGTATTATTACTCAAGAAATTTCAGAAATAGTTGGAGGAGCAGGAGCTCAAAAGTAAGGAGGTAAACTGATGCCAGGCAAAATAGGTAAAGTTGTACAGGTAATAGGACCTGTTATAGATATAAAATTTGATTCAGATAGCCTTCCTAATATTTTTAATGCTATAGAAATTATACTTGGAGATAGAAAAATTGTTGCTGAGGTTGAACAGCATGTTGGTGACGATATTGTAAGAACTATAGCTATGGAGGGAACTGAAGGTTTAAAAAGAGGCATTGATGCTGTTGATACTGGGAAACCAATATCTGTGCCTGTAGGAGAAGAAGTACTAGGTAGATTGTTTAATGTTCTTGGAAAGCCTATGGATGAGGCAGGAGAGTTTAAAGCTAATGAATTTTATTCTATTCATAGATCAGCACCAACTTTTGAAGAGCAATCTGTTGAACCAGAAATGTTTGAAACTGGAATTAAGGTTATTGACTTGCTAGCACCATATCAAAGAGGCGGTAAAATTGGATTGTTTGGTGGTGCAGGGGTTGGTAAGACTGTATTAATCCAGGAGTTAATTAACAATATAGCAAAACAGCACGGTGGGTTATCAGTATTCACTGGTGTAGGAGAAAGAACAAGAGAAGGTAATGATTTATATAATGAAATGAAGGAATCTGGTGTTATAAATAAAACTGCACTTGTTTTTGGCCAAATGAATGAACCACCAGGAGCTAGAATGAGAGTTGCATTAACAGGACTTACAATGTCAGAGTATTTTAGAGATAAAGGACAGGATGTTCTTTTATTTATTGATAATATATTTAGATATACTCAAGCAGGATCAGAAGTTTCTGCTTTACTTGGAAGAATTCCAAGTGCAGTTGGATATCAGCCTACTTTAGCCACTGAAATGGGAGCATTACAGGAAAGAATTACTTCTACTAAGCATGGTTCAATTACATCTGTTCAGGCTGTGTATGTTCCAGCAGATGATTTAACTGACCCGGCTCCAGCTACCACATTTGCACATCTTGATGCAACAACAGTACTGTCTAGATCTATAGTGGAGTTAGGTATTTATCCAGCTGTAGATCCACTAGAATCAACATCTAGAATACTGGATCCTAGAATTGTTGGTGATGAGCATTATGAAATAGCATCAAATGTAAAACATATTTTAGAAAGATATAGAGAACTTCAAGATATTATTGCTATTCTCGGCGTTGATGAACTTTCAGAAGAAGATAAGCAAGTAGTAATAAGAGCAAGAAGAATTCAAAGATTTCTATCACAGCCTTTTACAGTTGGTGAACAATTTACTGGTATAAAGGGCAAATATGTTCCTATTAAAGAAACCATAAGAGGCTTTAAGGAAATATTAGAAGGCAAGCATGATAATTTACCAGAATCAGCTTTCTTATTTGCTGGAAGTATAGATGAAGTTGTTGAAAAAGCTAAATCCATGATGGAAAGCTAAGAATAGGGGACGATTTTAATGGAAGGTACTTTCAAATTAACAATTAAATCTCCTGAAAGAGAACTTTTCAGTGATATAGTTATTGAGGTTATCACAGAAGGTGAAGATGGTGAAGTGGGAATATTGCCTAATCACATACCCATGATTAAGTCTCTAGTTCCAACAATAACTGAGTTTATTGATACAAAAGGGAAAAAGTACAGAGCATTTACTTCTAGTGGAGTAATAAAGGTTCTTAATAACGAAGCGGTTATTCTGTGTGAAGCCTGTGAATGGCCAGAGAATATAGATTTAAAAAGAGCTGAACAATCAAAGGCAAGGTCTGAGAAGAGATTACAGGAAAAGCAGAATATTGATGTAAAAAGAGCTGAAAGTTCGCTGCTTAGAGCGCTCACTAGAATAAAAATAAAGGGAATTTAAAGGATTAGAGTTTTTAACTCTAATCTTTTTTTATACAATTTATATGTAGAAATGAGAAAATTGAGCTTATGCACACTTTTATTTAAAAACTATATATTAATAATATATTTATTGAATATTTGAAAAAGTATTTGTCCATAATTAAAATATAAAAACATACGGGGGGTAAAAGTGTATCTCTATTAAAGATACATATATTATGTGTATTATGTTAAGAAAAATGATTGTATTTTTATTAGTAACTATATTTTTGTTTTTAAATATGAGTAGTTATTCATCTGCCAGTAATAAGGCAGATTTAATGGATAATATGATAAAAGGTTGTAATGGCACTGTTCAAGAATATGGAATTACTTTTTCTTTTAATGTGAATGACAATGCTGAAGAAACATGTAATAAAATTTTTAATAAACTGAAGTTTGATTATAAAGATATAGATAATGTAATGCAAAATAATAAATTATACTGCATTGAAATTAAAAGTAAAAGTATTAATGGTTACATAGAAAGTATCAATTATGACAATTATAATGTTGTAACTGTAAATTTAACTAAAAAGGACAACGTAAACAATTTGATTAATTTTAAAAATAATATTTCTGCAGCTCTAGGTAAGGATTATAATGTGGGCACATATTTTATGTATATTAAGGCCAAAGTTGATTCAAGTGATTTAGAACATATTAATGCTAAATTGGGGGAAGTGATAAAAGAGCAAGGAGGAAATGACATACAAACAGTACAATTAGAAAGTGGATTTAGTAGTACTGCTTATACCGAAAGATATTTACCAATAAAAAGTAATGGAAGATTAATTGATTTAAATTATGCTGTATGCAAATATCCTTCTGGAATTAATGTAATAATTGGAACGCCAGAAATACTGACTTCTTACTAATATTTTTATAATGATTAGAAAGCCATAATTAATTATACTCTACAACAGCACTGTAGATTGGAGGATGTAAATGGATAAAATAATTATTAATGGAGGAAGAAAACTAGAGGGAGAAGTGGATATTAGTACAGCTAAAAATTCCATATTACCAATTATAGCAGCCAGCGTATTAAGCGAGGATAAATGTATTATAAATAAGGCTCCTATGTTAGAAGATGTATTTGTACTGTGTGATGTACTAAGGTCTATTTCTGCAAATATAGATATTGACGTTTTAAATAAAAGTGTATTTATTGATACATCAAAATTAGCGGATGGTGAACCCAATAGTGAATTAGTAAAAAAAATGAGGGCATCATTTCTTATTATGGGTCCTATGATATCAAGATATGGAAGATTTAAAATTTCACTGCCTGGAGGATGTAATATAGGTACTAGACCAATAGATTTACATTTGAAAGGACTTACAGCATTAGGAGCAAAAATAAATGTTGGTCATGGATATGTTGAGGCAAAGGCCAGTAAGCTGGTTGGGAATAAAATATATTTAGATTTCCCATCTGTAGGTGCAACAGAAAATATAATGATGGCTGCTGTAAAGGCTGAGGGAGAAACCATTATAGAGAACTGTGCAGAAGAACCAGAAATAGAGGATTTGGGTAAATTTTTGAATAGTATGGGAGCTAACATTATAGGAGCTGGTACAGATACAATTCATATTATTGGTGTGAAGGAATTAAATGGGGCATCTCATGTGCCTATATACGACAGAATAGAGGCAGGCACTTTTATGGTAGCAGCCGCTATAACCAGAAGTAAAATTAGAATTAATGGAGCTAATGAACAACACATTAAACCGGTTATTGCTAAATTATCCGAAATGGGTGTAAAAATATACCCCGAAAGTAATTCTATTATAGTAGATGCAGATGTGGATCTGAAGCCCGTAGATATAAAAACTATGCCATATCCAGGTTTTCCAACAGATATGCAGGCACAAATGATGGGACTTTTATGTACCGTTAAAGGAACAAGCAATATTTCTGAAACTATTTTTGAAAATAGATACATGCATGTGCCAGAGTTAAAAAGAATGGGAGCTAATATTAAAATTGATGGGAGAACAGCTATTATTGAAGGTGTTGATAAATTATCAGGCAGCGAGGTCAAGGCAACTGACTTAAGAGCTGGAGCTGCATTAATCTTATGTGGACTGGTTGCTGAAGGACAATCTATAGTTACAGATATATATCACGTTGATAGAGGATATGTTGAAATAGAAAAAAAGCTGAAAAAATTAGGTGCCGAAATAAAAAGAGTAAACTGATATAAACAGTTTCTCATATAAAAAATATAAATAGAAAGGATTTTGCTTAAGCTGCAATATCCTTTTTATATTGGTAATATTTTCACTGTTTAATTAATAAAATATATTATGCTATTTCCATTGGAGGGAGGAAGCACATTGAAAAAAATAATTGTCTCCTTTCATTTGAAAAGGATAATAACAATCATAACGGTTATTTTATTATTTATCATAATATTACCAATTCTAATTGTTGGTGTAAACAAAAACCTTAAAGGTGCTATACCTAAATTTGACGTTAAGCCTAATGATATTATATTTAATGAGAACAATGGCGGTGGACCTGAAATACAAGTATATTTAACCAAGGAAAACAAAATAATTAATATAAGCCTGGAAGAATATATCAGGGGTGTTGTTGCAGCAGAAATGCCTGCAGAATTTAGTATTGAAGCTTTGAAAGCACAGGCTGTAGCTGCTAGAACATTTGCAGCAGCACATATGGGGTGCTTTGGAGGTACAAAATA
Source organism: Clostridiaceae bacterium (assembly GCA_029256485.1). The sequence goes on along the minus strand of JAQSXU010000128.1, from coordinate 4,621 downwards.
CAAAGATGCGAATGGTGCTGATGTAGTAGATACAGTTCAGTGTCAGGTATATATGGATAAGGATAGCAGATTTAAGGCATGGCCTGAGAAAAGCAGGGGGGAATATTGGAATAAAATCACGGAAGCTGTGAAGTCTACTGCTGGGGAAATTCTAACTTATAATGGGGAACTGGTTATGGAGCCATATTATTTCGCTGTAAGCAGTGGAAAAACAGAGAGCAGCAAAGATGTATTCTCTGTAGATATTGGTTATTTAAAAAGTGTAAGCAGTCCTGGTGATGAAAATGCACGCAATTTTAAGACTGTAGAAACTATAAAACTTAATGACTTTGCAAATAAAGTCAATAATATGTATCCAAATGCAAAGCTATCAATAAACAATATAAAAAAACAGGTATTAATTTTAAGCACCAGCAGTGTTGGCGGAGTAAAGTCTATTAAGCTTGGACAAACAACAATTACAGGACCAGAGTTCAGAACCCTGTTTAGCTTGAATTCTTCAAATTTCACATTAACATATAATAATAATACTGTGATAATTACTTGCAAGGGATATGGACATGGTGTAGGCATGAGCCAATGGGGTGCTAACTATATGGCTAAAAGCGGAAGCAGTTATAGTGAAATATTAACTCATTATTATCAAGGAGTAAAAATAGAAAAACTAAAATATTAGTATACTTGTTTAATTAAAATAGGAAGTTCAAAGGTTAAATTCTTTGGGCTTTTTTTCTTTACCTTAGCTTTATATTTATCAAATAATACACATTTCTAAGGTAATGTGTAATGTGATGTCAAAAAAATATGAAAAAAGTAGTAATTATTTTATATAAAATATGTATTTTTTAGGAACATATGGACAGACTGAGAATGGAGGTGTTCATATGGACAAAAAAATTTTCAACAAGAGTTCAAATTTTTTTAAAAGGGAGGGCTTCTATGTAATTTTATTTGTATGTTTGTGTGTAGTGGCCGCAGTTGCTGCAGTAACTGCTAGAAACAGTATAAAATTGAAAAATACACCTATATCTCAAAATAAAGTTACTGAACAAAAAAATGACAGCAGCACAGCAAATGTAGCACAGGAGCCTAGCGTAGAATATGAAAATGCTCTGCAGGTAAAAAAGAACAACAGAGCAAATATATCTGTACCTAAAAGTGGTTCAACAGGTGTAATAGCTGCTACTGATACAAGTTTTGTAAAGCCTGTTAATGGAACAATAGCAAGACAATTTTCATCTGAACCTGTTTACTGGGATTCTACAAATTCCTACAGACCTAATTATGGTATAGATATAAAAGCTGATTTAGGAGAATCAGTTGTTGCGGTGCTAAATGGTAAAGTTGAAAAAGTAAGCAGCACAACTGAAAATGGCGTTGAAATAGTAATAGATCATCAGAATGGATTAAAAACAGTATATTCAAATCTGGATGCAAAAGTAACAGTGGCTCAAGGCCAGACTGTTAAAAAAGGTGAGAAAATAGGTACTGTTGGTAATACTACATTAAATGCAGCATATGAAAAATATGGTGACCACTTACATTTTGAAGTTCAGAAATCCAAACAATCAGTTGATCCATTAAAATATGTAAAATATTAGTTTATTAGCCATTTTCCGATTAATACATCGGAAAATGGCTATATAAAGTAATTTAAATATGCCATTAAGCATATTTATAAATATAGAAGGGTTAAGGAGGCAGCACTTTGAAAGATTACATTGAAGATAGAGTTCTAGAAGTTGCTAAATATATTATAGGTTCAAAAGCTACAATAAGAAAAACAGCTAAAGTTTTTGGAGTAAGTAAAAGTACAATACACAAGGACATGACGGAAAGATTACCTAAAATAAATCCACAAATTGCCATGGAAGCAAAAAATATTCTTGATTACAATAAGGCAGAAAGGCATATTCGAGGTGGAAAAGCTACAAAAATGAAGTACAAGGCTATTGAAGGTTAATAACATTCCTATTATAATAAAATTATTAGTATGTTATAATTAGGTTATAATTGTTGCTTAATTAAAGCATATAACTACAAATGAGCAGGAGTGAAGTGGGAATGTTTTTTAGTATAGGGACAGATATGGGAATTGATTTAGGAACAGCTACTGTCTTAGTATATATTAAGGGGAAAGGTGTTATCTTAAAAGAACCTTCCGTTGTAGCAATAGATAGGACTAACAATAGGGTACTGGCTGTGGGAGAAGAGGCCAGGCAGATGATTGGAAGAACTCCAGGAAATATAGTAGCAATTCGTCCATTAAGAGATGGTGTGATTTCTGATTATGATATCACAGAGAAAATGTTAAAACATTTTATTTCAAAAGCTTGTGGCAAGAGAAGAATATCGTCTCCTAGAGTTGTGGTTTGTATACCATGTGAAGCTACTGAAGTTGAAAAAAGAGCAGTCATTGATGCAGCTAAGAATGCTGGCGCAAAAAAAGTATTTTTAATTGAAGAGCCATTAGCTGCTGCAATTGGAGCAGGATTAGACATTACTAAGGCTAGTGGAAGTATGGTTATCGATATTGGAGGAGGAACTACTGACATTGCAGTTATTTCACTAGGAGGAATTGTAGTAAGGTCATCTATTAAAGTAGCCGGTGATAAATTTGATGAAGCTATAATAAAGTATATAAGAAAAAAACATAAATTAATGATTGGTGAGAGAACAGCAGAGGATTTAAAAATTAATATTGGTTCTGCATTTAAAATGGATGAAGAAAAGGCAATTGAAATAAGAGGAAGAGATTTAATAACAGGACTTCCTAAAAATGTAGAAGTATCCTCTGAAGAAATGAGAGAAGCGCTAAGGGAAACCGTAAATTCTATAGTAGATTGTACTCACTCAGTATTAGAAAAGACGCCTCCTGAATTGGCAGCAGATATTGCTGATAAAGGGATAATAATGACTGGTGGAGGCTCATTATTAAATGGGTTAAATGATCTAATTCAAGAGGTAACAAAAGTCCCTGTTTATTTAGCTGAGGATTCCGTATCCTGTGTTGCTCTTGGAACAGGTAAAGTGTTAGAATACCTAGACAAGATGGATGTTTCGTTCCTGGGCGAGGATATAACACTTATTGACAAATAAATAAGAAAGTAAAACAAAGCTCTGATAATTTATTAGAACTTTGTTTTTATTTTAAACAAATTATTTAATAAGTCCGATCCGATATTTCTTTAAGATAACAAGAATGAATTAATGAATTAACGATAGTTTTAGCCATGGAAATGACTAAATCCAGTCTAATTGAATTGTTGCTGAATATTTCATTATTTTCGCTTGAATCAACTATTCCTATAATAGAGCTCTCCCCTACCTCTGGAAGAGATTTACCAACTCCTTTTCCGGGATGTATAGCAAAATCTCTTGCCTGTATTTCTCCAATGGAACTTTCATCTCCAAGGCAGGCATCTATTCCAATAAAATTGCTTTGAGGATGAAGATTTTTCAATTCAGCTAATTTTCTATCAATATTTAACGCATGAATAGGATCAGATATTGTGCCGTAGACAGGCAGTGGAAAGTTCTTTTCTCTTAGAAATGTTCCTACTAATGGACCTAAGCAGTCTCCTATGCATCTATCAGTTCCTATGCATACAATTATTGTATCTTTGCTAATATAATCTTTTAAAAAATAAGCAATCTCATAGTATGCTAAAGCATTTTTGTAGTAAACTTTTATCTTGTTCAAAAACCAACACCTCCTTAATAATTTATATGAAGTAATTGGGTAAAATATTTAATAATGTATAAAAAATGTTCATATGAGAAATAATAAATTATAGAGGTGTTTTTATGGAAAAAAAGTCTTTAAGTATCATAGTAGTAATATTTACTTTAATTTGCGTTGCTATTATGCTCTACAATAATTCAATTTTAGAAGGGTACATTAATAGTAATAGAGATACATATATTAGCGATAAATATAAAGAGGAAGGCCCAGACATGGAAGTTAAAACAAAAGAAATTGGAAATACAATATATAAGATGCCTAAAACAATTATTATGAAGAAAGAAGAAATGGAATATGAAAATTTAAAGCTGGATATGAAAAATTACTATGAAAGTCAAAATCCCGAGAGTGTTAATGAAACATATATAGGCACCAATGATAAAGAAATGCTCACTAATGCAAGTAGAAAATTATCACAGAAGGATTATAATAAGATTCAGCAGTATCTTCTACTAGACAGCAAGGATTCAATAGTTAACGCTATTAATTTATTGAGAGACAGATTAACTGATGAGCAATACCATAACATTAAATATATAGCAGAAAAATATAAAAATTAAATATGTTCCATGCATGTCTAGCTATGTGATATAATACAAATAGTCAATATATGCCCAAAAGCTGATATTACTCAAGTAGTAGTAACTATGTGTCTAATATTAAAGTATTCGCAGAAATAGTGAGCATTATAAAGACAAATATGAATAATGACCAAATATGAGGTTTGAAATTAACACAGTAACAATGTATACTATTGCTTGTCGATAATTCGATGAAATATAAATTAAATATGCTGGCATGGCTCAGTTGGTAGAGCAATTGATTTGTAATCAATAGGTCGCGGGTTCAAATCCTGCTGCCAGCACCAGGTACGGA
>JAQSXU010000127.1 GCA_029256485.1 Clostridiaceae bacterium | reverse complement strand
AGTATGATGCATGGATGCATTATAGTTTAAGTAGCTGTAGAGAAAAGAGTATTTTAGGACTTAGTAATCATGCACTATTAATATGTAGAAAATATTAATGTATATTAACTAAAGTGCTTCGATATACATTTTTCTTTAATGATGAATTTTCTCTGCTTAGAAATAAAGAAAGTACTTTTCAAGTGGTTGAACCGCAGAAGCCAAAGGCGAAGTTTTGATTTGGAAAAGTTCAAAATGTATATGAAGTACAATCCTTTACCTAAGCCCAAAATAAATGTAAATGTATATAGATAGCAAGTTCTGTAAAATAATATGAGGAGCCGTATGCCTTAATTGGGCACGTACGGATCTTAGAGGGGGAAGGTTCGCGAGGGCTTTTTCTACTCGACTATCATAAATAAAGGATAATAAGTGAGTTTGAGTAAAATAAGCGCAAGACATTAATTAAATAAAAAATAATTGTTTATTTTTTATTTAAAGTTGATAGAATATAATTAAGATTCTAAATCTGTGATTTAGTTAATAGAACTTACACACAGTGAAAGTATGTAGTTGGAAAATACAAAATAGGGAGATGTGTAGTTATGCTATGGAGTGAAGTAAGAAAAACATATCCTAATAAGTGGATTGTATTTGATAGTTTAAAGCAACATGAAGAAGAGAATAAATTAATAATTGAAGATGTAGCGATAATAGAAGTTTTTGATGACATTAATGATGCTTTTAGATGTTATCGTACACTTCATAGGAAAGATAAAACACGTGAATTAAGTTTCGGTAATACAAAAGATGAATTGTTAGTTTATGAAAATGAGAAGATTGGATTAATTAAATGAAGGAAACCAAATCCAGATGGAACTGGATGAGGTTGTCCTTTTTATTTTGTTTCAAAAAGAAATTTGATGATAAATCCAGTGAATATAAAAATTTGTATATAATGCTGACTATGTAGATTTGAAGTGTGATATAAAAAGCTATGAACTTATACAATAACCATGCATTACTATGTTTATTATAATTCTTTTGTAAAGTGTTGACCCTGACACCACGTCATAGTGTAATATAATATTAGAGCTTGGATATATTACCAGAGTTTCTAGCTGGCAGATTATTAAATAATATTTAAAGCTCTAAAATCAAACTTTGAGGTGAAATTCATGTTTAAATGTCCTTACTGTAAATTTAAAACTATTACTTTTTGGAAAAAGGTTGGTGGAGATTCGCGTTTCACGACACGTGTAACATGCCCTCGTTGTTTACGTAAAAGTAAACTACCATGGTGGAGGGGCGTTGTTCAAATAATATTCTTTATTGTAGGAGGATATATTCTCAAAAATAATAATTTGTATTTTGTAAATGTGTTAGGAATTATGATTTATGTATACAGTGTTATTCTCATACTGCCTGCATTAATTCCACTAAAAAAAATTAATAAGTGTTAAAATTTCTATAAAATCCAGATGAAAAAGATATGATGTAGTAAATTATAAAAATGTTCTTTGAAAATTAAAATATGCCAGAGAAAACACCTGAAATAATGGAATATATGAAATCAGATATAAGCAATATGAAGACTAACATTAGCAATATGAATGTAAGGTTTGATGATTTAGAAAGCGTTTGTTCGAAAGACTAATATGATTATTGAAAATGAAATTAAACCTAAAATTGATGTTTTATTTGATAGTCATAAGCAAGATACGGATTTGATTTATGGATTAATAAATAAAGTGGATGATTTACAGGTTGATGTAAATAATTTAACTATAAAAACTTTAATAAATGAAAATATAATAATTCAGCTTTTAAAACATAAAAATATTACGGGGATGATTTGAATAATATAAAATGTAGTAGCATAAATGTGTGTTGCTACATTTTTTTTGTGGTTTTTTATTTGGTATAATAGATAATTATTCCATGTATGAAAAATAAGGGGTATAATGGTGGATATAGTCTAATTAATAGTGGCCGGGTTTGATTATTATTATGTCTATAATGGGAAGTTGAATAATAAGGAAAAAATTTTATATACATAGGAGTAATTTGTATGCAGGGAATTCAACTAGTATTTTTTTGTTTAATTGATTCAGATACAGCAGTAAATAATTTGGAGTTAACTTTTAGTGATGAGTTTAAATTTAGCCTTCAAGGATATAATCATGATAATTCGAAATATAATGTTTTAATTAGTAGAAAATCAAAAGAGGATAATATTACAGAAGAATTTTGGGGAGAAGATAAACATATAAGTAGAGTTGATTTGCTTGTTGGTGAAAATGGTACAGGGAAATCTACAATTATGAGATGTTTATCTGATGAAGAAAGTGCAGTTTGCTTTGCTATTTATTTAGAAAAGGTAGAAGAAAGATTTAATTGGTATGTTAATATAAACATGAATTATTCTTTTAGTGTAGAATTATTAGAAGAGTGGAATATTAAGGATACTATCATACCGAAAGAAATAAGAGATACACCTTTTGTAGCAAAATATATTACAAATGTTTTTAAGAAAGATTGGGTTAGTGAATATAATAATATTATTGAGTCAGATACAATTTTAGCTAATAAAACATTATCAATCTATAATTTTGTTACACATGAATTACAATTAATACAAGAGTATTTTTCAGCAGAAAATCTAGTTTATCAATTTACGATCCCATTTAACACTTTTTTACCAGAACCATTTAACTTAGATCCACAAGAAAATGAGAATTTGAAGTTTCTTTTAAAAATAGCAACATCAATGATACATAAAAATAGTGAGGTACAATTAAATTTTAAGGAAAAGTTAAATTATTGCGAAATGGGTGAAGAATACTATGAATATAGAAAGAATGCTGATGCATTATTAGTCAAATGTTTTAATTATACAGATGAAGAGTTAATAGAAAAAATAAATCTACTTAAAATGATTATATATATACATTGGACTATGACTATTATTACATATTACGAAGAATACAAATGTGATGGTAATTTTAATTCGTTATCTGAATTTAATAATTACTTAAAAGATGCATTAAATAACGTTATAAGTAAATCTAAACATCCAAGTTATAACATGAGGATAATAAAGAAGTATATTAAGTTCGATTTCGTAGAAAGACTATTTTCTTTGGTTGAACAAGGACTGATGAATATAAGTATACACTCAACAGGAAGCATAGAATTTAATATATTAATGAATAAAAAAATTGATAAAAGAGCTGAAATAGAAATAATTGATCAAATTAGCTTTGCTGATAAAATAAAAAGAAGTAATCTATATGGTAAGCGAAATGATTTGATATTAAAAGGGATTGGATATAATAATATGAGTTCAGGGGAGATGGCTTATATAGAGTTATTTTCTAGTATATATGAAGTTTTATTTTTGAAAGAGGCAACAAAAGAAGATAAGTTTGAATTTGATATGTACAATAATGCTACTAATTATTTATTTCTTTTGGATGAGCCAGATGCAGGATTTCACCCTGAATGGTCAAGAAGTTTAATACATAATGTAACAACATTTATAAATAAGTTACTTATTGAAACAAATAAGAAATGTCAAATAATTATTGCCACTCATTCTCCGTTTATGGTTTCTGATATGCCACCAAATTATGTTACTTGCATTGAGTTAAAAGTAGGTTATGATGGAAAATACTATAGGAAAATAAAAAAGCCAACTTACAGTTTTGCAGCCAATATATATGAACTCTTAAATGATGGCTTTTTTATGAACGCACCTATAGGAGAATTTGCACAACATAAAATTCAAAAAGTTATAAGAAAAATTGATGGACTAGATAATATAAAAGGCGAATGTTTAGCGGGTGAAATAAAAAATATAGCAAGTATGATCAACATGGTTTCTGATAAATTAGTGCGAGGGCGTTTAAATGATATGTTTGAGAAAAAAACGAAGATTCGGTTAGATGCTAAATCTACAGAGTTATTAGAGTATTTATCGATAGAAATAAAAGAATTAAAACGTGAAATACTTGAATTAAAGAACAAAGAAAATAATGAGGAAAAAATATGATTTTAATTAACAAGGAATGCTTTAATAACGAAGTCAATAAAAACATAGATGGTGAATTATATAAATGGTACAAGCTTGCAATGATTGATAAGATATCTAATAAATATAGTTCCAATGGAGAACCAAGTCAAAATGCATCTGAAAAAAATAAGAAAAACTATGATATAAATAAAGATTATATAAAGAATAATATTATTCCTTTTTTAGAAAAAGGGAAAGGAATAATTGATAAAGAACTTATTGAAGTGTTACTAGCAGGAGATTTTATTGAGAATTTAGCTAGTTTACCTGAAGGACAAATGAACGGAAAACTTGATGTTCATTGGACTAAAATTATAGGTTACTATGCACTTGCTAAATTTATATTTTATGATTATAAAAAGTTAAAGGATAATATTATTGAATTTGCACAAAAGAATAAACTTAAACACGAAGAATGTATAATTCAGATAGAAAATAGATTAAATGCAGAAATTACCAAGTTTAATTCTAATCATAAGAAATTTAAAATTATACTTGAAATGCCCAAAATAGAGTATAAAGGTTTAATGAAGTTAAATAGAGAAAACTTTATAATTAAATGTATGAAAATTTTTGAGAAGATAATTGGAATAGAATTACAAGGAAATATGAAGTTTTATTCTAACAGCACTGGCGATATCAATAATATATTTGATATAAATAATTTTAATGAAATGTTGAGTTATTTTATTAGTTATGAAATGCTAGAAGATGAGCAACGACATATTATTCTAAATACATTGAATGTACAAGTTTGCCCATATTGTAATAGACAGTATATTACATCATATAAGCCTAGTAAAAATAAAAATGATAAAATTGACACATTAGCAACAGCAGATTTAGATCACTTTTATCCAAAGGCTAAATTTCAATTATTTTCTTTATCATTATATAATTTTGTACCAGCTTGCCAAATATGTAACTCTAGAATGAAAAATGATAGACCAATAGAGATTTTATACCCTTATACAGAATGCTTTGGAGATGAAGTTAAATTTGAAGTTATACCTATGGATAAAGAAAATGAAAGTAAAGATCTCTTTGATCTGTTATATGGGAAAGATGATGTTTTAAAATCAGAAAAATATAAAATTAATATAAATATGTCTAGAGTTAGTGATGATGAAAAGAAAAGTCATATTGAAGGTTCTATTGAAATGTTTCAGTTAGAGCAAGTGTATCAGTCACATAAAGAATATGCTGCTGAAATAATTAGAACACAGGCTATTTACGATAATTCAGTTTATGATTCGGTCATGAATGTTTTATTTAATGATGAAAATAGAAATATGAATGTTAATTCTATACTAAGTCATTTGGATGAGAATACACATGAAGAATTTTCAGAAAATGAAAAAAAACGTATTCTCTATGGAATTAATATTGAGGATAGAAATCAAGAGTTAAAAAAACCTTTGACAAAATTAACTAGAGATATATTAAAATTATAGGTTGTTTATATGGAAGCTATTGATTAACTTCTTAGAGTTAAGATACCAATTAGGTTAATAACACGAAGCTGGGATTAGTAAAGCTAAAACATGTGCTTTGAAAAGTATGATGTTCTCAAAATATGTTGATATGATTAATTGAAAGATAAATTATAATTTGTAGATTTGGTTATAAAGAATTCTTGGGAAGGAAGTTTATATGTGGATAATGAGATAGTAAAGTTATTTGAAACTGAAATGCATGATGAGATGTATAATTCAATAATTTATTTTTTATCATCATTTGAGATTAGGGAAGGAAAATTTGAAGGGAACGAAATACTGATTCATAAGATTGATAGAGATACTGTTATTTTATATCAAGAATATCAATTAGAAGATGGAAAGTATGAGCGTTCAAGAAAAGCATTGATATATGATATTAAATTATTACTTGAAGAATTAAGAAAATATAAAGAAGGAAATGTATAAATTGCAATTTATAAAAGTGATTATAGGAGAGTAATTATGTATCAGGTTTTAGAAGATTATAAATTAATATATGAAAAAGAACCATTGGGAAAATTTCAACGGAAAGAACAACATGAGAAAGCGGTTAAATGGTTAAAAAGAGAATATAGAAATATGCCTGATTTATTAATTTCAATTAAATTTGTAAAACAGAATGAGAATATTAAATTTACAAAATTATTCTATAATAAAGTAATTTTCTCAAGAATATATGATGAAAATAACGGTTTTGATGTTGAGTGTTTGTTATTTTTATTTGAAAAAGATATAGTACAAGCTTATGAAGAGTATGTTTCCTATGAAAAATCAATTTTGGAAATTGAAAATATAGTATTAGATAAATTTCCTAATAATAGCATAGTATTAGAATACAGGTATAAGCGTCAAAAATGGTGGTTTGATTTTTCAATTCATGAAGTACCAGTTGGTGTTTTATGCGGTATGAATGGAGCAACGCAAGAGCAGATAAAAGAAATGAAAAGTGATTTAGAGAACTTTAGAAAATTATGTTTTTTATTAAATAAGAAAGAGGAGAAATATATTTCTTATGTATTAAGTATTTACGAAGCGTGGGATGATTATTTGAAAAATATTAATAAATATAGTGGGTTAAAAAATTATTTAGATGAGAATAAAATTGAATATTAATATGAGTCGTAAATAAACATAAATAGTAATTTGTTATTATGTGTTAAGGGTTGACAATTCTACTTGTAATTTTCTTGAGGTTATATTTATACATCATATTAAAATACAGGTAAAGATTTTATTAATCTAAAAGGAAAATGAAGTTATGAATAGAAAAGAATTGATTGAGCAAAAAAAGAAACAATTATGTTTCAAAAATTTAATGAAATCAATAAAAGCAGTAACCACTAAAGAAATTTATGAAACAGGGACTGAGAGAGAGTATTATAAAAGCATTATTTCTTCTTATTATAAATCATGGCAAAAAGGCAATATTGAACCATACAGTAAATTGACATGCAAGGCTAATGATAATCAATGTTGCAAATGGATTATAGACCAAGCAGAATTGACAATTGATAAAGAATATATCTTTATTAAAGGTGGATATTGTGAAGGTTATGCTAAAATTATCTTTAATGATTTATCTGAAGCCGTAATTCAATTATGGTATCATGAATTGAAATTAAAAAATTTATATAGTTCTATGGAATGTGGCTTTAGTAAAGGATTTTGCTTAATTGATTTAGTAGATAAAAAAGTAATTGATTTTGCATTAGTTAGTGATGACGAATATAATTATCAACTTTGGAAATGGCATTATTGAGTATATAGCGGGTTTATAAATTTCAATTTGGAGAGTTATCAATAGCTATTAATCTGGTGAATAAGCATTAATAGAAAGTCAACTTCTAATTATTCATATACTGTGAACAATATTAATAATTAAGAAAATACTAATATTTTCAAAATAGGCACTAAGCGTTTAAATATAAAAGAATATTTGTTCGTATAAGTGGAAAGGAATAAGTCAATACTATAAAAGAACTAACAAACGGAGGTATTGACTATGATCAAAGTATTAGATCCTAAAAATGATATAGTTTTTCAAAAAATATTTGGAATGAAAGCTCATAAACATATATTGATTAGTTTTCTGAACTCAATGCTAAATTTAACTGGAAAGAATTTAATTAAAGAAGTTGAATTTGAAGAAAAACACCTTGATGTATCATTAATCGCAAGTGAAAAACTTAGTATATTAGATTTGCATGTAACCACTGAAACTAATATGAATGTAAATGTAGAAATACAGCTCATAAACCAGTATAATATGGTTAAGAGAACGATTTTCTATATGTCAAAAATGTTGCTAAGTCAGCTTAAAAAGGGTGAGGATTATTCTTGTTTAAACAGAACTGTGACTATCAATATATTAAATTTTAATTATTTAGATGGAGAAAGTTTTATAAAAAGATATGGCTTATTTGAAAAAGAAAGTAAGAAGCCTTTAACAGATTTGCTCGAATATATCTTTGTTGAATTACCTAAATTTTTAGAGGCGAATAAAGATTACAATAGTAAGTTACATAAATGGTTAATATTTTTATCAAAGCCTACAGGGAAGGAGATTGAGGAATTTATGAAAACTGATGGAGAAATCAAGGAAGCAATGGATGTTCTCTATAAAATTAGTGGAGATAAGCAAGCTATAATGCTTGCTGAAATGAGAGAAAAAGCAATTATGGATGAGCAGAGTAGATTAAATGGAGCACGAAAAGAAGGCATAGAAAAAGAAAAAGAAAATTCTAGATTAAGGGATGCAGATAGGGTTTTAAAATTGCTTACCAAAAAGCTTGGAACATTAGAGGATATTTTTACGGAAAAAATAAGAAATATGGATAGCGACAATTTGAATTTGATTATTGAAAATATTTTAGATATAGAAAGTTTTGAGGATATTGAAAAATATTTAAGTATATGATAAATATATTCGGGAAAGAGAGAAAATGGTTCACAAAAATCTATTATTGACAAAATTTATACTATAAGCTATTATTTTAAGTAAATTGAATAATAAAAGCAATGAAAAAGAGGAGTAGAAATTTTGAGGCATTAAAAGGAAACTCACTCATAGGAGTTGAGGAGTACAGTTCTTTTTATAAATAATTGATTTATGTAAGTTGCAATTAAGATTTTATATCTCACATCAAGAAATCCTGAAGGGATTTTAAGACTAGTGATAATTGAATATTGATAATTGGAACATATATAGAAAGAACTAAGAAGAGAGAGGGAGTAGCTGAAAACCCTTATGCAAGAAATTTTGAAGGTAGCTTTTGAGCTTCTTTAGTGAAATAATAGTAGCTAAAGACGGTTTATCTGAATCGTTATTGAAATTAAGAGTCCATAAATACAGGAATTTTGTATTAGTGGAAATAAAGGTGGTACCGCGAGTCTTCGTCCTTTTGTGATGAAGGCTTTTTTTAGCGTTGAGAATACAAAAGTGAATAAGTTCTTAGTTATAGAGAAGTTCCACATTGAAGAAAAGTTCCGTATTGTGGCATAGCCACTCCTTTTATAGGTGTATATTTTGTTCTTTGAACTTTCCCTGTGGGCATTTTATATTTGGTTATTCGAAAGCCCCAGCGAACGAATGTGAGTCGGGTTTCCTTAAGAATTAAGAATATAAAATTCATAATTAAAATTCAACGATTCAATTTAGGCATTATATTAATAGAGGAAGGAGTGTTAGAATTTTGTTTATGAATTATTGGTGGCAAT
>JAQSXU010000126.1 GCA_029256485.1 Clostridiaceae bacterium | reverse complement strand
TTGCTGGTTTATTTAACAAGTTTTTACCTGTTATCTTCTCTGTTTAATTTTCAAAGATCAAAATAAATTTTTGATACTTTTATATGTTATCACTTAAATGATATGTTGTCAATATTATTTACTTAAAAGCTGCAAATAATATAAACTCATTAAAGTGTTACATAGAATAGAATGTTTTATTGTTGCTGCTTTGTTTTGCAACAACAAAAAGTATTGTACCAAAATATATGACAGTTGTATTTCATTATTGCTTTATTTACTGCTGTTAAATTTATAATTCATAGTACTTCTCCTTTTATCTCAATTTTACGTATATTGATACACTTGGATAAGTTGATATTATATTTAATATTAATTAATTATACAACTGTCAGTAGATTTCGTGATGAGGGTATTGTTTGACAGATGGAAGACCTTCTTTACCAATGAAAATCTCATTGGCTATTCTGCTGAAGGCATTAGCAATTGTGGTATATTCATATGGACAAATAATCAATAAAAAAAGGGTGTTTCTCAACTAATTACTTAGTTTTAAAACACTCCCTTAGTTTCACTGTAAGTTTACTCACTCTTATCAGTATCTTCAATTTCTTTGTTAGCTTCCATATAACTACTGTCTATTTTAGCAATAGCAACTATCTTTTCATTTTCTACTGTTCTCATAAGAGTAACACCCATGGCATTTCTACTAGTGGTAGAAATACCTGATACATTTAATCTAATAGCAACATTGGAACTATTAATAAGCATTAGTTCATCGTCATCCTTTACAACTCTAGCTCCAACAATTTTTCCTGTTTTTTCAGTAATTTTATAGGTTATTATTCCTTTTCCGCCTCTTCTATGAGCAGTATATTCAGTGATTGGTGTTCTCTTACCAAATCCATTTTCACTTACTACTAATACGTCATTTTCTTCAGCTGAAATATCCATTGATAAAGCTATGTCATCATTTCTAAGAGTAATGGCCTTAACACCTGCTGCTGTTCTTCCCATAGGTCTAACATCTTTTTCATTAAATCTAATTGCATAACCACCCTGAGTAAACATTAAAACTTCACTTTCTCCAGTAGTCATTCTAACAGCTATTAACTCATCCTCTTCTCTTAATGTAATGGCAATTAACCCATTTTTTCTAATATTAGCAAATTGTTTTAGGGAAGTTTTCTTTATTAATCCCTTTTTTGTACCCATCACTAAATAATTACTGTCATCAAATTCCTTTAGTGTAATAACAGCTTGAATTTTTTCAGATGCTCCAAGTGGAAGTAAATTAACAATATTAGTTCCTTTAGCAGTTCTACCAGCCTCTGGTACCTCATAACCCTTTAGCTGATATACTCTTCCCATATTTGTAAAGAATAAAATATTGCTGTGTGTTGAGGTAATAAAAATATTCTCAACAAAGTCATCTTCCTTTGTAGCTGTTGCTTGAATACCTTTTCCGCCTCTTCTTTGAGCTGAATAAGTATCTGCACTCACTCTCTTAATATATCCTGAGTGAGTTATTGTTATAACTACACTTTGTTCTTGAATTAAATCTTCAATATTTATTTCATTGCTGTTTCTTTCAATGCTTGTTCTTCTCTCATCACCAAATTTATTTTTAATTTCAATTAGTTCATCTTTTATTATTTTTAAAACTAATTCCTCTTTTTCTAGTACTTCATTTAGATAATTTATTGTTTTCATTAATTCATCATATTCATTTTCTATTTTTTCTCTTTCTAATCCTGTAAGTCTCTGAAGTCTCATATCTAATATAGCTTGAGATTGTTTTTCAGAAAGATTAAATTGTTCCATTAGTCCATTTTTTGCTTCTTCTCCATTTTTAGATGCTCTTATTAGCTTTATAACCTCATCAATATGGTCAAGTGCTATCTTTAATCCTTCTAAAATATGAGCTCTTGCTAGTGCTTTATCTAAATCGAACTTTGTTCTTCTTCTTATAACTTCCTTTTGGAAATCCAAATAATTAACCAATATCTCCTTTAAATTTAACACTTTTGGCTCATTATTTACAAGGGCTAACATTATGATTCCAAAGGTATCTTGCATTTTTGTGTGTTTAAATAATTGATTTAAAATTACATTAGCATTTCCATCACGTTTAATTTCTATAACAATACGCATTCCTTCTCTATCAGATTCATCTCTGATATCAGAAATTCCTTCAATTCTCTTTTCTTTAACCAATTCAGCCATGTTTTCTATAAGCTTAGCTTTATTGACCTGATATGGAAGCTCTGTAACAATTATTCTATGTCTTCCATTTTCTTCTTCTATCTCTGTTTTGGATCTAACTAATACTTTTCCTCTACCAGTTTCATATGCCTCTCTTATACCAGCTGTTCCAAGTATTATACCTGCAGTTGGAAAATCTGGTCCTTTTATTTCTAACATTAACTCAGGTATTGTTATTTCCGAATTCTCCATTAACTTTATTATTCCATTAATAACTTCACTCAAGTTATGTGGCGGAATATTTGTTGCCATACCAACGGCTATACCGGCTGACCCATTTACTAATAAATTAGGAAATCTGGAAGGTATAACTGAAGGCTCCTGCTCTTCTCCATCAAAATTAGGAATAAAATCTACAGTATTTTTATTTATATCCCTTAAAAGCTCTAACGTTATTTTACTCATTTTTGCTTCTGTATATCTCATAGCAGCTGCACTATCACCATCCACAGAACCAAAGTTGCCATGACCATCCACTAATGTGTATCTTATTGAAAAATCTTGGGCCATTCTTACTAATGCTTCATACACTGCTGTGTCACCATGCGGATGGTATTTACCTAAAACATCTCCAACTATTCTTGCACATTTTCTATATCCTTTTTCAGGGGTTAACCCCAATTCCTGCATAGAATATAAAATTCTTCTATGTACTGGTTTTAAACCATCTCTTACATCTGGCAGCGCACGGCCAACTATAACACTCATAGCATAGTCTATATAGCACTTCTTTATTTCATGACTTATATCTGCAGGTAATACTTTTCCATTTTCCATGCATCACACCTCTTCACTTACTAAATATCTAAGTTTACAACTTTATTTCCATTTTCCATTATAAAATCTCTTCTTGGTTCAACTTTATCTCCCATAAGTATGGTGAATATTTCATCAGCTGCAATAGCGTCATCTACTGTTACTTGGAGTAAAGT
The DNA here is from genome assembly GCA_029256485.1 of Clostridiaceae bacterium. The sequence goes on along the minus strand of JAQSXU010000126.1, from coordinate 6,166 downwards.
CCTTTGTTCTGGATTCATAGTAGTTTCCCAAAGCTGTGTTGCATCCATTTCACCAAGACCTTTATACCTTTGAATGTTTGTATTGTTATCTTTTCCTCCAACCATCTGAAGTAATTTATCCAATTCCTTATCACTATAAGCATAGTATTCTTTTTTAGATTTAGATACTTTATAAAGTGGCGGCTGTGCTATATAAACATGACCTTTCTCAACTAACTCTTTCATGTATCTATAAAAGAAAGTTAAAATAAGTGTTCTTATATGTGCTCCATCAACATCTGCATCGGTCATTAATATTATTCTATCATACCTTATTTTTGAAACATCAAATTCTGCTCCAATACCCGCTCCAAAAGCAGTGATCATAGCTCTAATTTCTTCGGAATTTAAAATTTTATCTAACCTTTGTTTTTCAACATTCATTATTTTACCCCTTAAAGGTAAAATAGCCTGAAATCTTCTATTTCTTCCTTGTTTTGCTGATCCTCCTGCAGAATCTCCCTCTACTATATAAATTTCACATTCCTCTGGGTCTCTAGATGAACAATCTGCAAGCTTTCCAGGAAGTGATGTACTTTCTAAAACAGATTTTCTTCTAGTTAATTCCCTTGCCTTTCTTGCAGCTTCTCTTGCCCTAGCAGCAGTTAAGGATTTATCAATTATAGTTTTCCCGATTTGAGGATTTTCTTCCAAGAAGTTACTAATCCTATCTCCTACAATATTGTCAACAATGCCTCTTACTTCACTGTTACCCAATTTAGTTTTTGTTTGTCCCTCAAATTGTGGATCTGTAAGTTTCACAGAAATAACAGCAGTTAATCCTTCTCTAATATCTTCACCGGAAAAGTTCTTATCATTTTCTTTTAAAAAACCAAATTTTCTTGCATAATCATTAAAAACCCTTGTTAATGCAGTTTTAAATCCAGCTAAGTGTGTTCCTCCTTCTACGGTGTCTATATTGTTAGCAAATGAAAAAATGTTTTCTACGTATCCATCATTGTATTGCAATGCAATTTCAACAGAATAATCTTCTTTTTTACCTTCAGCATATATTGGCTCAGTTTGAATTACCTCTTTATTTCTGTTTAGATAGGCAACAAATGATTTTATACCTCCTTCATAATGAAAGATTTCATTTTTTCCACTTCTTTCATCACTCATAGAGATTTTCACACCTTTATTTAGAAAAGCTAATTCTCTAAGCCTTTGTGCTAAAGTATCATAGTCAAAATCTGTTTCTTCAAAAATTTCACTGTCTGGTTTAAAGTACGTATATGTTCCGTGTTCCTCAGTATCTCCAACGATATCAAGACCAGAAACTGCCTTTCCTCTTTCGTACCTTTGTTTCCATATATGTCCTTCTCTTTTTACTTTAACTTCACATACTTCTGATAAAGCATTTACTACTGATGCTCCAACACCATGTAGTCCACCGGATACTTTATATCCACTTCCTCCGAATTTTCCTCCAGCATGAAGAACTGTCATTATTACTTCAACTGTTGGAAGCTGCATCTTAGGATGTATACCTACAGGCATTCCCCTGCCATTATCTTTTACAATTACTGAGTTATCCGGCTGAATAATTATCTCAATATGGTCGCAAAAGCCACCCATAGCTTCATCTATACTATTATCTACTATTTCATATACTAAGTGATGAAGTCCTCTTAAGCTAGTACTTCCTATGTACATACCCGGTCTTTTTCTTACAGCTTCTAAACCTTCCAGTACTTGTATTTGACTTTCATCATAAATTTGATTTTTGTCTTCAGACATGTTTATCCTCCTACCTATTATGGTTCATAATATACAGCTTGTGATCTTTTAGTTAGTGTAGAAGAAGATATTGGTGAAAAAAATATTTTACTTTTTTTATCTACTTCTGCAATAATAAAGGATTTAGGTTTTTCTTTTGTAATTCTTTGAACAAACCCATCTTCTTCAGCCATTCTTAAAAATTGAGTTGTATCTGAACTATACATAGATGTTTCCATATCAAAAATCCCAATTATATCTTTTATAGGCACAACTATGTTTTCACCTAAATGTAGAAACATAAAAAGGCTCCTTTCAATTCTCTATTTTTTCTACAACGCCCTTTGTAACTTTAAAAACATAACTACTATCACTTAACAAATTATTAATTTCTTCAATACCAGTGCAAGTAATCATAGTTTGTATATTTTTTATAGAACTTAATATATACTCTTGTCTCTTTGAATCTAATTCAGACAATACATCGTCTAATAGTAATACTGGATACTCTCCAATAGTCTCTTTAATAATTTCTAAAGATGCAAACTTAATAGTTAATACAGCTGTACGTTGTTGTCCTTGTGATCCAAAAGTTTTAGCATCAATATCGTTGATAAGAACTTGAAAATCATCTCTATGTGGTCCCTCTGAAGTAACTCTTTTTTCTATGTCTCTTTCCATATTTTTCTTAAAATTTAATAGAAGTTGATTTTCGGCCTCATCAATATTTTTGACAGATGTAATATATTTAAACTGAATTTGTTCTGTTGCATTGGAAATTTTTTTATGAATGTCATTTCCTATATTATTTAACTTATCGATATAATTTTTTCTTTGTTTAATTATTTCGCTTCCAAATTTAGAAAGTTGCTCATTATAAATTTCCAATATTCCAATATTCTTTTCATTCCATTTTCTAAGCAGAATATTTTTTTCTTCAAGTACTTTATTGTATTGAACCAAGTTATAATAATACATTCTGCTTAATTTACACAATTCTATATCCAGAAACTTTCTTCTGTATGAGGGAGATTCCTTAACTATTTTTAAATCTTCTGGAGAAAACATTACCACATTAAAATTTCCAAGCAGTTCTGAAATTTTATTCACTTTAATTTTGTTTATATTAATTCCTTTTCTTCCTTCTTTGAAAATTTTAATTTCAATTTTTTTATCTAATCTTTCCCTGGCAATATATGACTGAATATAAGCCTCATTTTTATCCCAGCTAATTAACTCTTTATCTTTATTAGTTCTGTGTGATCTTCCTATACTGCAGTAATATATACTTTCTAAGATATTAGTTTTGCCCTGTGCATTATCACCTATAAACACATTTACACTTTTATTAAATTCCAGAAATAATTCAGTGTAGTTTCTATAGTTTCTAAGTTGTAAATATTTAATATACATTTTAAACACCTTAATAAATAATTATATCATAATTAGATAATTTACATAAGAAAATTAAATTATTTTATATTGCTCGTCTTGAAATTCAATTATATCCCCTTTAGACAACTTTTTTCCTCTTCTGGTTTCAGTTTCTCCGTTAACTTTAACCTCACCGTTTAAAATGTAAACTTTGGCCTCAGATCCAAGTGATACGGCACCACTCCATTTTAAGAAAGAATCTAATTTAATTATATCTGTATTTATTTTAACCTCTTTCAATGAGCATCTCTCCCTTTTACCTATATTAATGTTCTTTAATTATTTAGAAGCCTTACAGGAAGTACAAGATAAATGTTATTCACATTTTCCTTTGGTTTAATTATACATGGGGCAACACTGCTTGAAAGTTCTAATATAACCTCGTCTTCCTCCATTATTTTCAATACATCTATTAAATATTTTGAGTTAAATGCAATTTGCAATGTTTGTCCTTGCAAAATTATATTTGTTTCCTCCCGAACCATTCCTAATTGAGAATTAGATGTAATTATTATACTTTCCTCTTGTATATCTAATTTTATTAAGTTGGTGTTCCCTTCCTTTGCCATAAGTGAAGCTCTTTCTATTGAATCAAGTAATTCATTTCTTTTTGCTATAATCTTTAAGTTGTATTCTTCGGGAATTATTGAATTATATTTAATAAATTCACCTTCTAGTAATCTTGAAATTATTTTAGTTTCACCAATACTAAATAAAATATGATTTGGAGTAAATGTAATATTTACACTTTCATCGCTATCACTAAGTATTTTGCCAACTTCATTTAATGTTTTTGCTGGAATCACTGCACTTATTGTATTTTCACTATCTACATACTCAGATCTTAATGCTAATCTATATCCATCTAAAGCTACAAGATTTATTTTCTTATCTTTGACTTCAAAAAGAACACCAGTTAATATTGGTCTTGTCTCATCTTGAGCTGTTGCAAAAATAGTTCCTCTAATCATACTCTTTAATTGTTCCTGAGGAATTGAAAAAATCATGTTTTCATTTATATTTGGTAGTAAAGGAAAATCATCTGCATTCATATATATCAGTGAAAACTTAGATTTCTGACATATTATTTCAATGCTTTTATTCTCGATAACTTTAATTTGAATTATGTCATTTGGAAGCTTTCTAATAATTTCTCCAAATAATCTTGAATCAACAACTATACTACCTGTAATAGTAACATCGGCTTTTACTTTTGTTTCAATACTTAAATCTATGTCAGATCCAGTCATAATTAATCCTTCAGAAGTGGCTTTTATTAAAATACCTTGAAGTATAGGCATAGTTGATTTTCCTGTCACTGCCTTTTGAACAATTGATATTCCTTCTAATAAATTTGATTTTTCACATGTAAATTGCATAATTTTATTACCTCCTTATAAACATATGGTTTTTTATAGAAAGATAAGATAATAATTAAATTATAGTAATAATAGTAGTAGGTGCTGTGGATTTGTGGAAAACACCGAGAAGCATTTATATGCCTCATTTTTTTTTGCAAAATAAGTGTGGATAAGTAAAAACAAATCAGGCATCTTATCCACATTATTAGACTGCATTGAGTAATTATTTAGTTATCAACATAAAACTTTACTAAAATAATCAACAATTGTTGATTATTTTTGATTAATCCTTTTTGATAGTTCGGTAACAACTTTTTGTAGAGCTTCATCACTTTTTAGGCAATTAGAAATTTTTTCATAGGCATGAATTACTGTAGTATGATCCCTGCCTCCAAACTCCTCGCCTATTTTCGGCAATGACATATCAGTAAGTTTTCTACTTAAATACATAGCTATTTGTCTAGGAAAGGCTACATTTCTTGTTCTTCTAGAGGACTTAAAGTCATCAATCTTTAGGCTATAGTAGCTTGAAACCACATCTTGAATTAGCTCTATGGTAACTTGTTTATTCTGCTTACTTGAAATAATATCTTTTAACGCCTCCGATGCTAAATCAACACTAATTTCCTTATTAGTTAATGAAGAAAAAGCTACTATTCTTATTAACGCACCTTCCAGTTCTCTTATATTTGACTTTATTTTAGTTGCAATATAAGAAAAAACTTCATTATGTATGTTTAAATGCTCTTCGTCAGCTTTCTTCTTTAAAATTGCCATTCTTGTTTCAAAATCTGGTGCTTGTATGTCAGCAATTAATCCCCATTCAAACCTAGATCTCAATCTATCTTCTAATGTAGGAATTTCCTTTGGCGGACTATCACTGGAAATAATTATTTGTTTGTTTGCTTCATGTAATGCATTAAAGGTGTGGAAAAACTCTTCTTGAGTTCTTTCTTTACCAGCTATAAATTGAATATCATCTATTAAAAGTACATCTACATTTCTGTATTTATTTCTAAATTCAACATTTTTATCATCTTTAATTGAATTAATTAATTCGTTTGTAAATTTTTCTGATGAAACGTAAACAACCTTTGCTTTTGGATTATTTTGAATTATGTAATGCCCTATTGCATGCATTAAGTGGGTTTTTCCAAGTCCAACACCGCCATAGATAAACAAAGGATTATATGCTTTTGCTGGAGATTCCGCTACAGCAAGTGAAGCTGCATGGGCAAATCTGTTACTATTACCTATTACAAAAGTGTCAAAAGTATATTTTGGATTCAAAATTGCTGTCATTTCATCATTTACAATAATGTTATTTTTAGAGTCCTGCCTTTTTACTGTACTTTCCTTATAGTCATCAATTGAATCTTCTGACAAAACAAAAAAAGTTATATTGTATCTTTTTGAAGTAATTAGTTTTATAGCGTTTATTATTAAATCCTTGTAATTATTGCTTAATATATCCTTTGTGAAATCATTAGGAACTCCTAGCTTTATATTAGAACTATCCATATCCAATGGAGAAATACTTTTTATCCAAGTATTAAAACTTACTTCTGTAAGTTCACCTTTTATTATGTTTAGTGTTTTTTCCCACAATTCAT
>JAQSXU010000023.1 GCA_029256485.1 Clostridiaceae bacterium | reverse complement strand
GCTAGTAAGGTAGCTAAATACTGGATAGGTGAAAGAGGAAAGGTTGTATTCAAATCTTTAGCTGGGCTAGAAACAACTTTAGCTAGTTCTAATGTTTATGATATATCTGGTAATACTGGATCAGATGCAATAATCAGCGTTAGCTCAACATTAGATGCAAAGCAAAAACTCGGAGACAATGCAAGTAAATTAACTGGAGTAGGAATGCATTCAGCTACATTTACTAAACTTCAAAAGAATAATGAAATTGATATGGTACCAGATTCAGAAACTCAGGTTGAAATTCCTTTCTATTTAGGATATAGAGTAATTGTAGATGATTTATGCCCTGTATCAAATGGAATTTATACAACCTATTTATTTGGACAAGGCGCTTTTGGTTTAGGTAATGGAGCAGCTCCAACACCAACTGAGGATGATAGAGACTCATTAGCCGGTGAAGATATCCTTATCAATAGACAACACTTTATATTGCATCCTAGAGGTGTTAAATGGACTGAAACAAGTGTTGCAGGTAAGACACCAACATTTGCAGAAATGGCAACAGGATCTAACTGGTCAAAAGTTTATGATACTAAAAATATTAGAATTGTAATATTCAAACATAAATTAGCTTAAAGGCAGCATTAAAACTGCCTTATTTTTATAAGGAGGAATGTTTAGAATGAGCATGATAGATAAATTTAAAAGTAAAACTTTAAAACATTCTTTAAAAGATGTTTATGATTATTTAGGTGCTATGGAAAAAGCTTTAAATGGGGATATGGTTCTAGTCTTATCTCCAGCAACAACTGGAAGCAGTGCAGCAACTGTGAATGCAGCAATAGGTGGAAGCAATGCAAAATATACCAGGAAAGTAACTGTATCAGTAAAAACAGCAGCCGGAGAAGTTTGTAGTTTCATAAATGGAACATTTGCAATAGCTGCAACAAAAACCTCAACTAATGGTGTGATTGCAATATCTGGCAGTGCAACAACGGTAACTATTTCAGAAGGCATCGGAACTGTAACTTTAGAATATACAGGGACTTGGGTAGCAGCAGATACACAAACATTAACTATTACTGGCGGGACTAAATTAGGGTATACAATAGCTAATAAAACTAGCATTGATACTTTGATAGCTTAGGAGGTGTTTTTATGGGACTAGCTGCATTTAATAGAATGCGTAGACAACAAGAAGCTAAAAGAAATGAAAATAATAATACTGAGGAAAAACAATTAAAAGATATGACTGTAGAAGAGCTTATAGCTTATGCAACAGAAAAAGAAATTGATATTGGTAAGAGTACAAGTCAAGATGGTATATTAAAGAAAATTCAAGACGCTGAAAAACCAAATGAATAGTGGGTGATTTTATGCCTGTAGATAATGAAAGTTTAAATACTCTAAAGGATGTTTTAGGTATAGAAAGAACAGATATAACCAAAGATACTATCTTGAATTTTTCATTAGATGATGCGACAACAATAATTATCAATCATTGTCACATAGATGAAGTCCCTACAGGATTATTTACTACATTTATAAGAATGGCAAGAGACATATATTTAAATGAGAATCTTGGAAGTGAAGCTGTTGCCCTAGGTTCTATATCTTCTATTCAAGAAGGCAATACAACTACTCAATTTAGAAGTAATGCGGCAGAGCTTAAAGATAGTCTTATAAGGGATTATAAAAAGCAATTAAACACCTATAGGGTAATAAAATGGACATAAGTTCAATGTTAGCAAATGCTAGGCAACAGCGAAAAAAAGCATTAGAAATATTTTACGAAGATGCTTGCAATATTGTTGAATATCAAAGTATAAAAGATCCAGTTACTAAACAAACAGTAAAAAAAGAAGTTACAGTTTTGGAAAATCAAGCTTGTAATCTAACCTATTCTACAACAGTAAATCATGCTATTTCTACAGGTACGCTGACAACAGTAAGCCAGACACCTTTATTAATAATATCTAATGATATAAAGATAAAGGCAGGAAGCAAAATAGTTGTTGCTAAAAAATCTAAAACTGTAGACTTAGAAAATGCCTCTAATATAGCCTATAAAAATAGTAGCCAACCAGCTCTATATTCAGTTCATCAAGAAATAGAGCTTGAGCTATTTACAGGATGGGCTTAATTATGGCTAAATGGGGAAAATGTGATTTCTCACAATTTATTAAAATGAGAGATAGATTCCAACAGTTACAAACTGAGGACTTGCAAACTTTAGCAATGGACTTAACAAATGAAATAGCTTCAAGATTATTTGCAAGAATCGTAAAACGTACTCCTGTAGGGCAATATCCCTCAGGTAGTGGAAAAGTTGGAGGAACTTTAAGAAGAGGTTGGACTATTGGGGAAATACAACACATAGGAAATATGTATCAAATAGAAATAATAAACCCTACAGAATATGCTATTTACGTTGAATATGGCCATAGAACGGCTAATCATAAAGGATGGGTTAGAGGCAGATTTATGATGACCATTTCTGAAAAAGAAATTAATAATCAAATGCCTAAAATAATACAAAAAAGAATAACAGAATATTTGGAGTGGTGTATGAATGGTAAATAAAATTAAAACAGGAATTAGTCAAGCTATAGATGCTGAATTTAATATAGGCGATATAGAATATGAAATATATTCAGAAAGTATAGAACAGGGTTTTGATGAACCTTGTTTTTTTATTACTAAATTAACCTCAAGTGAAAAGCAAATTGTAGGAAATAGCTACGATTTTAAAAGCTCTTGGGATATTCAATACTTTCCTAGCAATGAGCCTGTAGATGGAATATTTAAGAAAAATGAAGAATGCGATAATGTGGCTACTATTCTAACTGCTATTATGAAACAAATTACTGTTGATTCTAAATTTGTTAGGGGCATAAACATAAGCAATGAAACCATAGATAGCGTATTGCATTTCTATGTAGATTACAATTTAAAAACTAAATATGATATTACTCAAGCTGATCCAATGGGACAAATGAGTTCAAATATCAATATAACCTAAAATGAGGTGATATTATGGCAGAAACAACAGAACAAACAAATGAAACAGCTCAAGTGATTGATGATACTACAAGTTCAAATAATACGACCGTATCTCAAACTAATTCAAATGTAGTTGTAACATTCACAAAGGAACAGATTCTAAAAAGTAAAAAGTATATGCATCATGTAGATTTAATTAATGCATTTCTTGATAAAGATAAGACTTACTCTCTACAGGATGTGGATAAAATATTAGATAATTTTTTGAAAGGAGATGTTAAGTAATGGCGTTAGGTGGAGGAACTTTCACAAGTCAAAATAAAGTTATTCCAGGTGCTTATATTAATTTTGTAAGCGCTGCAAATTCCAACATAGCTCTTTCCGATAGAGGATATGGAGCATTTGCAATTGAGCTTGATTGGGGCCCAGATGATCAAATTTTTACAGTTGATATAGAATCAATTCAAGATGATTGTCTTAAAACATTTGGATACAATTACACATCTGATGAAATGAAAGGTATAAGAGATTTATTTAAGAACTTACAAACAGGTTACTTTTATAAATTAATGAATACTGGAGTCAAAGCACAAAATACTTTTGCAAGCGCTAAGTATAAAGGTGCTAGAGGTAATGATATAAAGATTGTTATTGCTGCAAATGCAGATGATAACACAAAATTTGATGTAAGCACATTATTAGATAATATTGTTATGGATACTCAAACAGTAGCAACAGCTACAGGATTAGCAAGCAATGATTTTGTGGATTTTAAAACAAATGCCACATTAGCTACTACAGCAGGCACAGCGCTTACAGGCGGTTCAAATGGTAGTGCAGTTACAGGAACAGAATATCAGGCATTCTTGGATAAAATAGAAAGTTATAGCTTCAATGCTCTTGGTTGCTTATCAACCAGTAGTACGGTTATATCTTTATTTATTGCATTCACTCAAAGAATGAGAGATCAAGTAGGCGTTAAATTCCAAACTATTGTATATCAAACAGAATCAGCAGATTATGAGGGAATCATATCTCTTGAAAATACTGTTACAGATTCAGGAGCCATTGGAAGTGAATTAATCTATTGGTTAGTAGGTGCTGAGGCAGCATGTGCAGTAAATAAAAGTTGTACAAATAAGAAATATGATGGCGAATATATTGTTGATACTAATTATAAGCAAAGTGAATTAGCTGCAGGTATTCAAGCTGGAAAGTTAATGTTCCATAAAGTTGGCTCTGATGTCAGGGTTTTAACTGATATAAATACATTAACATCTTTTACTGAGGAAAAGAGCAAAGATTTTGCTAAGAATCAAACTATTAGAGTTCTTGACCAAATTGGTAATGATGAAGCAGCATTGTTTAATACTAAGTATTTAGGGCAAATTCCAAATGATAAAGCTGGAAGGCTTTCGCTGTGGAGCGATATTGTCGATATGGCAAATGATTTACAAACAATAAGAGCTATAGAAAACTTTGATTCTAAAAATGTAACAGTAGGTCCAGGAGATGCAAAAGATAGTGTTGTTATTACTCAAGAAATCGAAGTTACTAATGCAATGGAAAAATTATATATGACTGTAGTAGTTGCGTAGGAAGGAGAGTGTAAGATATGGCAAATACAATTATGAACGCTCAAGATGCTATTAGTGGTAGTCTTGCAGAGTGTTATATAACTATAGACGGAACTAGATATCAATTTATGCAAATAACAAAATTTAAAGCAGAAATTAAGAAAAATAAAGTTAAAGTTGCTTTATTGGGCCAAACAGGAAAAGGAAACAAATCAAGCAGCTGGGAAGGAACATTTACAGGCACAGCATATTACAATCAATCTATATTAAGAAGAATGTTGCTTGCTTATAAAAATTCTGGAGTAGATAGTTATTTTACAGCTCAAGTCACAAACGAGGATCCAGCTTCTAGTGTAGGAAGTCAGACAACAATTTTAAAGAAATGTAATTTAGATGGCGGAACAATTGCTTTTCTAGATGCAACAGCTGATTCTCTAGAGGAAGATATCTCAGGAACATTTGACGATTTTGATATGCCGGAAGAATTTAGCTTGTTAGATGGTATGGTATAACCTATAGGGTACTTTGATGGTGCCCTTATTCTAATTTAAACATGAAAGGATAGATTGATATGTTTAATGTTAATGAAACTATTTCTCTATGTGATTTTAATGATTGTAAAACAGTAAAAGAGCAAATGAAATCAGCTTATGAATGTATAGGTGATTATATAAAGGATCACTCAGAAGAATTAGCGGCTGGTATGGCTGAAAATTGCCAAGGCGTTGAACTTAAAGTAGTTATACAAGGAAATGACGTTATAACATTAGAAAATAAAATTATTTATTACCCAACAAGAAAGGTGGAAAATTAATATGTCAGAATTAAGTTATTTTTTAGCAGGAAATGCAGTAAAAGAGGAAGTTACTAAGTTTGCAGTTAGTGAAAGATTTTTAAAGCCTGTAGAGGATGATGCAGGTAATCCAGTAATAGACAATGTAACAAATCAGCAAAAAACTGAGCCTGTAGAATGGGAGTTGGCTCCTATAACCAGCAAACAATCTAAAGATATTAAAAAGAGCTGCACTAAAAGAGTACCTTCACCAGTAAATAAAAATATTGTTGTTCCAGAAACGGATTTTGATTCTTATTTATGCAAATTAGCAGTAGCGTGTGTGCAATATCCGGATTTAAATAATGCAGATCTACAGGATAGTTACAGTGTTGTAGGTGCTGAAAATCTTATTCAAACTATGCTAAAAGATGGAGAATATCAAAATTTACTTAATAAAATACAAGAAATTAATGGTTTTGATATTGGTCTACAAGATAAGGTAAATGAAGCAAAAAACTAATAAATGGAGATGATCCAGAAGCGACTTACGCTCATTATTGTCTCCAAAAGCTTCATATATTGCCTAGTACATTTGATTCTTTATCTGATGAGGAAAAAGCTTTTGTTATTGCAAGTATAGATGTCAAAATGGAAGCAGATAAGAAAAGACAAAAAGAAATTGAAAGTAAAACTAAAAGATAGAAAATAATTCTAATTTAATGTATAATTATAGCAAAAACTCTAGGGGGATATTTTCATGGAAAAATTTTGTGCTAAATGCGGAAAAAAATTAAATGATAATGCTAAATTTTGTGATAATTGTGGTCAAGAATTAAATAATATAAACTTAAAAAATGGAATAAATAAAATTGATATTCAAAATTTTAAGAAACCCAAAAGCAAAAAAGGATGTTTAATAACTATTTTATTAATATTATTTATACCTATAGGATTGGCTATTTTTATGGGAACATTTTTAGCACCAGATTATGCAAAAGCCCCAAAAGATATAAGTTTAATAATGCAAGCTACTAAACTAAATAAAGATAATTCTACAGAAATTAATGATATTTTAAAAAAATGTGATATTGATGCAAAAAAAATTGAGCATGATGAAAGCCTTGATAATGCATTTGGACAAAATGAAAAAGGCTATAGAATAACATCAGGGGATATAAAAAATATTATAATGTATTTAAGAAATGACAACTCGGTTTATGCTATTAGATATGCAGATAAACCTTTATATGATAATAATGAAGTAGTATCAAAACTTTCTGATTTTACTTTAACATTGGATGAAGAAACTAATTTACAAATAAACAGCGAAAAAGTTATAAAAGATGCTTTAAAATCTCCATCAACAGCGGATTTTCCTAATATAACAGAATGGAAATTCTATAAAGATAAAGAAAAAATAATAATTCAATCATATGTTGATTCACAAAATGTGTTTGGAGCTAAATTAAGAGGAGATTTTCAAATAACCTTAGCACCAGATCAAAAGACAATTACATCTTTAATAATTGATGGAAAAGAATATTTAAATAAATAGTATATATTTTAAAGTGCTTACTTAGTAAGTGCTTTTTTATTTCCTTGGAAAGGAGGTATATCATGGCAACTATAAGCAGTTCGGTGCAAATGTATGATAACATGTCGCCTGTAATTAATGGAATAACAAGCGCTCTAAACATGTGTATAAGCAGTTTTGAAAGTATGCAATCAACTTCAAGCCATTCTATAGATACAGCTAGTTTACAAGCAGCAAGACAGCAATTATCTGGTGCAGAAGCTTCATTTTCTCAAATTGAGCAAAATATTAGAAACAATAGCAACGGTCAAGAAAATTTTAATAATAAATTAATTCAAGGCGGTAATTCCGCTGATGGATTGGCAACTAAATTAAGAAATGCTGTGGCTGTATATGCTACATTTAAAACTCTCGGAGATATATTTAAGACTTCTGACCAATTAGTCCAAACTCAAGCGAGACTTAATTTAATAAATGATGGATTAAGAACAACAGACCAATTGCAAACTGCAATATATCAAAGCGCGCAAAGAGCTAGGGCAACCTATACGGATACTGCAGCAGTTGTAGCAAGAATGGGAACACTTGCGAAAAGTGCTTTTTCAAATAATGATGAAATGATTGCTTTTGTTGAACAATTGAATAAGCAATTTAAGATAGGTGGCGCAAGCCTTGAAGAACAAACTGCCGGTATGTATCAATTAAGTCAATCCATGGCAAGCGGTAGATTACAAGGAGATGAATTCCACTCTATAATGGAAAACGCTCCGTTGTTAGCTCAAGCTATTGCAACATATACAGGAAAGAGTATGGGGGATTTAAGGCAAATGTCCTCTAAAGGAGAAATAACAGCCGATATTATTAAGAAAGCTTTATTTGCTACTGCTGCCGATACAGAAGCGAGATTTGCTAAAATGCCTAAGACTACCGGAGAAATATGGACTAATATGAAAAACCAAGCCTTGATGGCATTTCAACCAGTTTTATTAAAAATAAATGAAATCGCAAATAACCCTAATGCTATGAATTTTGTTAATATGATGGTTAATGGATTTTCTACAATATCTATAGTGGCATTAAATCTAATAAACACAATTTCAAACGTAGCAGTATTTTTTCAAAATAACTGGGGAATGATAGAACCTATTATATTAGGCATTGTTGGAGCAATAGTGGCGTTTAATATAGCTACATCTATTTGCAATGCTATATTAGCAATAACTGGTACATTAGAAGCTATTACAACCGCAAACGCTGAAATGCATGCTGGTGCTACTCTTTTTGAAGCAGCTGCAACAACAACCGCCACAGGTGCACAAGTTGGCTTAAACGCAGCACTTTTAGCATGTCCTATAACTTGGATAGTCTTAGGTATAATAGCTCTAGTAGCAATTTTTTATTTAGCCATAGCAGTAATTAATAAATATGCTGGAACATCATTTAGTGCTACGGGATTGATTGCGGGTGCATTTTGGGCGTTAGGAGCAGCGATTTACAATGTTTTTGTATTTGCACATAATGCGGTTGCTCCATTTTTAGAGTTCTTATTGAATGCTTTTAATGATCCAATTGGAACAGTTAAAAGATTGTTTTTAGGCTTTGCTATAGGAGTTATAGATTCAATGATAGCTTCCACTAAAGGTTGTGATAATTTTGCGACTAATATGGCGAATGCAATTATAAAAGGTATTAACTCAGCCATTGGCGCTTGGAACAAATTTGTTGATTTATTAAATACCGCTGGAATAGCTGATAAACTCGGATTAAGCAAAGGAACAGAATTAAATTATAGAACTTCTATAACTAGTGATTTACAAAATGCAAAAGGGGAACTTGAAGCAAAATTCGCTGAAACAATGAATAATTATATAAATGTTCCTCGAGAAGAATATTTAAATATTGGAGATCAATTCAATAAAGGTTATGAATGGGGAGCAGGAATTGAAAAATGGGCTGGAAATTTAATGAATCCACAGCAACCAAATGATCAAGGACAACCATTTGATTACAATGACCTTTTAAGTAAAGCTGCAAATGGCGCAGATAATGCTGGTAAAAATACTAAAGATATTAAAGATAAATTAGATATTACTTCCGAAGATTTAAAATATTTAAGAGATATCGCCGATAGAGATACAATAAATAGATTTACAACAGCAGAAGTTAAGGTTGATATGACTAATCATAATAATATTGGTAGTGAATTAGATTTGGATGGTATTATAGATAATTTAGGTCAAGCAGTTAGTGAAGGATTGCAGAGTGTTAGAGAGGGGGCAACTTATGAGCTATAAATTCTATCTTGATAAAGTTTTATGCCCTGTAACACCCTCTAAGATAAGTTTTAAGATAAATAATAAGAATAAAACTATGACACTTGCAAATGATGGTGAAATAAATATTTTAAAAACAGCAGGGCTTACAGATGTTAGTTTTGAATGCCTTTTCCCTAATGTAAAATATCCCTTTATTCAAGGAACCTTTAGAAAGGCTAAATATTATTTAGATAAATTAGAAGCATTAAAAAGAAATAATGCTCCATTTCAATTTATTGTTGTAAGAAAGATGAATAACAAAACACTTTACAATACAAATATAAGAGTATCTTTAGAGGATTATGAAATAACAGAAGATGCCGACAACGGCTTTGATGTAAAAGTATCTATCAAGCTTAAGCAATATAGAGATTATAGAACTAAAATTGTAACTATAGTTGATACTCCAGCTACATCAACAACCGCTACACAAACTACAGTAACACCGCCAACTCCTACAGTTCCAGTTGATTCAACGCCAGCAGATAACCAAACAGATAATACCTATACAGTAGAAGAAGGAGATTGTTTGTGGAATATATGTAAATATTTCTTTGGAGATGGCTCTTTGTATCCTCAATTGGCTGAATTAAATGGTATTTCAAATCCTGACTTAATCTATCCTGGACAAGTTTTAAATCTTAATATTAATGGCTAGAGGTGATTTAATTGGATAACATAGAATTAATAATAAGAAATGGAGATACAATTTATTATCCTGTAGTGCAAGATACAATTACTTGGGAAACTGAAAGAAGAAGTTCACCTGGCAAATTAACTTTCAGCATAGTCCCAGATAAAATATTGAATATTGAAGAAGGGAACCCAGTAAGATTAAAAGTAAATGATACAGGAGTTTTTTATGGATTTCTTTTTAGCATGTCTAGGAATAAGGATAATTCATTAAAGATAACAGCTTATGACCAATTAAGATATTTGAAAAATAAAGGTTCCAGGTTTTTTAATTATGAAACAAGCACAACAATTATACAGGCCTTGGCATGGGAATATAACTTAAATCTTGGTTCTCTAGCAGATACAGAATATGTATTTGACTATTTAGCTGAGGATAACCAAAGCTTATTTGATATAATAGAGCCAACTCTACAGGATACAGAAAGATTTACAAACAAAAATTTCGTGTTATATGATGATTTTGGAAAGTTAACTCTTAAAAATATAGAGGATTTAAAACTATCTTTGCTATACGACAATGATACTATAGAGGATTTTGATTACAGCAGTTCCATAGATGAAAATACCTATAATAAAATAGAGTTAGCTTATGATAATAAGGATACTGGGCAAAGAGATAAATATGTTGCTCAAGATAGTAATAATATAAATTCTTGGGGGATATTACAGTATTACAATAAAGAAAACAGTGATACAGGCTTACAGGAAAAAGCAAATGCTTTGCTAAATTATTATAACCAAAAAACTAAAAAGTTAAGTTTAAAGAATGCTATAGGCGATTTAAGAGTTAGAGCAGGTTCAAGCATTGTTGTTAAATTAGATTTAGCAGATACTAATGTTTATAGATATATGCTAGTAGACAAAGCAAAGCACACTTTTAATAATGGTGAGCATTTTATGGATTTAACTTTAATAGGAGGTGCTTTTAATGCCGTTTAATCAAAATGATATTGTACTTATGATGAAGAAAGCTGCGGTTGATGTTATAAAGGCTCAAAAATTACTCATGGAAGGTATATATGGAACTGTAGAAACAATTAATCCATTAACAATAAGAATAAGTCAGCAAATTGTATTAGTAGAAGCACAACTCACATTAACTAGAAATGTCACAGATTATACAACACAGCTTACAGAAAGTGAATTAGGTACTAGAACATATACTGTAAATAATGCCCTTACAGAAGGCGAGAAGGTGCTTATTTTAAGGCGAGAAAAACAATATCTCGTAATTGACAGGGTGGTGAGTTAATATGCTACCAGAAGTAGATGCAAATTTTACAATAGTAACTCAAAGTAGTCAGCCGAGCAAAACTTTTAAGCTCAATACTGATAAAAGTATAGTCTTGGGAAATGTAGATAAATTAGAAGCATTAAAGCAAGCAATTTACATTTATCTCAATATAGAAAGATATGAAAGTATAATCTATTCTTGGAATATAGGTGTACAAACGTCGGACCTTATAGGTGAAGATTATGATTATGTTTGTAGCGAATTAGAAAGAAGAATAACAAATGCTTTGACATATGACGATAGAATCAATTCAGTTGATTCTTTTTCTTTTGCCCCAAATAAAGATAGTTTAACTATAAGTTTTACCGTTAATACAATCTATGGAAATGTAGATGCAACCAAGGAGGTGGATATTTAGTGTATGAAGATCAAACTTTTAATATTATTTTAAATAGAATGTTGGCAAGAGTAGATAATTCAGTTGATAAAAGAGAAGCAAGCTTGATATATACAACATCTGCCACTGATGCAATTGAACATCAAAACATGTATATTTCTTTAGATGCTGCTTTAAATGAAGCTTTTGCCGATACTGCAAGTAGGCCATATTTAATTAGAAGAGCTGCTGAACGTGGTTTAATTCCAGCCAATGCTACTTATGCAGTAATAAAAGTTGTATTTAATAAGGCTATTTCTATAGGCGCAAGATTCACTTTAGGAACATTGGTTTATGATGTTTCTAAGTTGCTAGATGATGTAACACACACTTATGAATTAAAATGTGAAACTGCTGGAACTATAGGCAATCAAGATTTAGGTAATTTAATACCTGTAGAGAATATAGCAGGCTTAACAAGTGCTATTGCAACTGAATTAATAACTCCAGGGGAAGATGAAGAAGACACAGAAGTATTTCGCCAAGAATATTTTAACAGTTTAGAGTCACAATCGTTTGGAGGCAATAAGGCAGAATATAAAGCTAAGGTTAATGCAATTCCAGGAGTTGGAGGTACTAAAATTTATCCTGTTTGGAATGGTGGAGGAACTGTAAAAATTGTAATAATAAATTCTGAATTTAAAGCTCCAAGTAATGAGTTTGTTAATGACACTCAAGAATTAATTGATCCTATAGGCAGTCAAGGACAAGGCAATGGAATAGCACCTATAGACCATGAAGTAACTGTTGAGGGCGCAACTAATGAAACTGTAAATATAGTAACAGCTATAACGTATCAAAGTGGGTATGATTTTAATGCCATAAAATCTCATGTATTCACAGCTATAGATGATTATTTCTTAGATTTATCTAAAACTTGGCAAGACGAAACTAATTTAGTTGTTAGAATAAGTCAAGTTGAAACTAGATTATTAGGGGTTACAGGCATTATAGACGTAGGAAGCACTACACTTAATGGAACTGCTGCAAATCTTACAATAGATGCAGATAAAATTCCAGTTAGGGGGACTATAAATGGCTCGTCAAGTTGATATTATTAATTACTTCCCTCAAATTTTAAGAGAATATAGAGAAATAATTGAAATAGCCGTTGCTGATAATCCAGAACTTAACGCTCAATGGCAAGCAATAGAAAACTTTTATAATGACATGTTTTGTGATTCTCTTACTGAAAATGGTTGTAAAAGATGGGAATCTATATTAAAAATAGTTCCTAAAGATACCGATAGCATAGAAGATAGACAATTTAGAATTAAATCTAGATTAAATGAAAAACTTCCTTACACTATGAATGTTTTAAATCAGCAGCTAACAACTCTATGTGGTGAAAATGGATATTCTTTAGAAAGAAATTTATCTACACATACAATAAAGGTCAGAGTTGCTTTAATTGTAAAAGCTCAATATGATGCAGTTAGCGAACTTTTAGAAAGAATAAGGCCATGTAATATGATAATTGATTTGAGTTTGCTTTATAATCAGCATTCTACTCTAGCTAATTTTACACATAGCCATTTACATTCATACACATATAATCAGTTAAGAAATGAGGTGATTTCATAAAATGTCAACAACAACTACAAAATTAGGATTAATTAAACCTGCATCAGATGAATTTTACGATATTGATGTTTTTAATAGTAATTCGGATATTTTAGATACATTTGCAATTGAAACAATAACAACAGATAAACTTGTTAATAATCTGGCAGCAACAGAAGATGGATTTGCTTTAAATGCCAAGCAAGGTTCAGTTATACAAGGTGAAATTAATACAATAAATACTAATTTAGCATTAAAAGCAAATGACACAGATAATACAAGAACTACAACAAGTAAAACAGTAACAGGAGCTATCAACGAATTAAATAGCAATAAAGCACCTTTAGCAAGTCCCAATTTTACAGGAACAACAACAGCAGGAGGATTTAATTTATTACGAGCTTTAAATGGTGGTTATAAGGTTCAAGATGGCTCTAGTTCTGTAACAGTAGTAACTGCTGGTACTGGAATAGATGTTACTGTTACATTCCCTACGGCTTTTAGTTCTTCACCTCTAGTTTTTGCTACTATAGTTGCTATAACTGGTGGTGATTCTGGATATATAAGTGCGAGAGTATCTTCTGTTAGTGCAACACAAGTTGTTTTTCGTTGTAATAGCTATGTTCCACAAACATTAACATTTAATTGGCTAGCTTTAGGAAATTAATTTAAGTTATAAATAGAAAGGAAAGTGAAAATATGGACAAAGTAATTTTAAACAATGGAACATCTTTAGATGTAGAATCAATAGCAGTTCTAACAAATGGACTAGCATTAACTTTTACAAATCAAACAGTAGATAATCTAGATTCGTTATTTACTCCAAGCAATATATCAGAAATAAAATTTGTTACATCTGATGGAAATGTATATGCGGATTATAAAAACTTATCATATATAAGTATATTGAAAATAGCCGCAACAGGAGAAATTATAGTTACTCTTGCAATGGCCGATACAACTCAGCAACAAATTAACGATTTAAGATCACAAGTAGCTGAAATGCTTCTCGCACTAGCTGAGGGAGGGATAATATAATGAGTATAGATTTAAAATCTTTATCAAATATAAACTGGTTTGATGTAATTAAAAACTATTATGATGGTGGAGAGTATGACAATGATGATGTGGCGAAATATGTTTATCTTGGTAAAATAACACCAACTCAATATCAACAGATAACAAATCAAACTTATCTTGAGTATTTAGATGGTGCATATAAGGCAGGTAAAATAGATCAAACCTATTTACAATCTTGCGTAACAAAAGGGTTAATAACACAAGCTGAATACAACGTGATAATAGCTTCTTAAAGCACCTATAGGCAATATGATAGGCTTTTGTATTAAGCCTTTTTTATTGCCTTAAAATGCTGGAAAGCGAGGTTAAAATGAAAAGAATAAATATTATATATATATTGTCTATTATTATTTTGATAATAGCATTTTTACTTGGCTTTTCAGTTTCAAAAAGCTTAAGTACAAATATTAATCAGAATGTAATTAATATAAATAAAACAGAAGATAAACAAAAGATAAATATTAATACTGCAGATAAAAACGAGCTAATGTCTATAAGAGGTATTGGAAATAAAAAAGCCGACCTAATTATTGCCTATAGGCCATATAAAAGTATATGGGATCTATCTAAAATAGATGGAATTTCAGAGGATTTTATAAAAAATATCGAAGAGGAGGTGAGTGTAAATGCCGAATCTTGAGATATTTGAAGGTAAGAGTATAACGTGGATTTTATTAATGGCTCTACTTATTGGAATAGTTTATTTAGCAAAGTTTACAAGAGATTTTGTAGGCAGTACAATAGTTAAATTTCAAAAGCAATTGGAAGACCAAGTTGAAAAATCTGAAAAAAGAGAAGCACAGTTAAATGAGCAGCTTAATAAAAGTATAGAAAATAATAGCAGAATGATAAATTCTTTAGAAAAATTAGAAACTAGATTTGATGATCTAGAAAGGAATATAGAGAGGAGACTTTAAAATGAATATTAATTTAAAATCAAGATTAACAAACAAAACTTTTTGGGTATCAATAGTAAGTGCTATTGTATTACTTACTCAACAGCTAGGTTATAATATTTTTCCTAGTAATTGGTCAGATATTTTAAATACTATCTTGACCATTTTTATTTTACTAGGAATTATTGTTGATACTTCAACACCAGGAATGAATGACGTTGCGAAACAGCCTATAGAGACTAATACAGAGGTTAAAACTTCTAGTGATAATTCTATCGACTCAGCAACTTCAAATACTGTACAAGCTCAAATTGATACATCTGCAAATGCAAAAATTGAAGTAGCTAATCCGGATAATGTACAAGTTATAGGGCAAGAAGTAACTCATGTAAGTGCTGCAAGTCCAAACGCTAATTAAGAGGTGATAATATGAGTAGATGGCAATGGTGTTTAGAAGATGATAACAAAGTATTGGTTACAGGTTGGGCAAAAGTAGGAGACTATTGGTATTATTTGAATTCTAATGGTGTAATGGCTACAGGATGGATACAAGATAACGCTAAATGGTACTATTTAGACTCTACGGGCAGAATATTAACAGGCTGGCAAAAGATAGATAATAAAGACTATTGTTTTGCAAATGATGGTTCTTTATATGCAAATTGCACTACACCAGATGGTTATGAAGTAGATTCTAATGGAGTATGGATTGATTCACTTGTTAGTAATGATTGCTTGAATTTTGTAAAAGGATATGAAAAATTTTATCCAAACAAATATGATGATAATACAGGAACTATAACTCAGGGATATGGTGCTACAGGAGCAGAAATAGCAAATTGGGGAAATACTATAACAGAAGAAGAAGCAAGTGAAGAGTTGAAAACTGTAATTAATACTAATTATGCAAAGCCTATAAAAGCAGATTTAGACTCTAGAAGCGTTGCGTTAGCACAAAATCAATTTGATGCTATTGTAAGTTGTGCATATAATATTGGCGTAGGCGATAGTAATAATGGTTTATTAGGTTCAACTCTTTACAAATATATTGTAAGTGGTGGACGAGATGCAAATAAAATAACAACATATTTTAGAATGTGGAATAAAGTTATAGAAAATAATGTTGCAGTTGTTTGGCCTGGATTGGATAAACGTAGAATTGCAGAAAGTAATATGTTTAATAACAATATATATAATTCGGATCATTAGAATTAAAATTCAATATTCAAGAGTGTCAAAGGCTAGGATTAATTTCCTAGCTTTATTTTTATGCCATAAAATAAAAAAGACTAGGTTTTAAACCTAATCTATTATACATATAGCCATTCTATATCGTCACCAATTTGACTCCTATATAACATTTCTTGTAATCTACTTTCATATTTTCCATTTAGTAAAAATTTTATTTTTTCTTCGTTAGCATTCCATTTATTTATTAATTCATCAGCTATTTTTTCTAAACTCATTTTACCTATCATTTTCATTGTTCTATTCATTTTTAATTCCTCCAATATATTTTATTTGTTTTCGTTAATATTATATTAGCATTAACTAATATATATGTCAATATAAAATATTAATTAAATTTAATAAAATATTAGTTTACATTAATATAAAATTATATTAAACTTATTTTAGAGGTGATTATATGATTAAATATTATAAACTATTCGACTTGCTTAATAGAAAGGGAATGAAAAAAACTGATTTATTAGATATTATTTCTTCACCAACTTTAGCAAAGCTGACTAAGGGTGATATAATTACAACAGAAGTTATTCAAAAGATATGTGATTTTTTGAAATGCCAGCCAGGAGATATAATGGAAAATATAACTGAATAATAAACATCTAGAGGCATAGAAATAAAATTCTATAGCCTTTTTATTTTACGATAAATTTTGATAGCCTTATCGTCTTCATATAGCTTTCAAAATCAATTTAACGATAATTGCATTACTTAATATTAAAACGTCTCTACAAGCTTGATTTTAGCTTTAAAATCGTGCATCTTTTTAAAAGGTTTTTAATTGCCTGTAGAGCAAAATAAATCCTATCTTTTATCTTCATTTTCTGCTTAAATCTCAATATAACAAGTTTTCACAAAAAAATAACAACTTTTTCACAACTTTTTAATGGTTTTGTTATGGCTCTAAGCTAGTAAAATAAAGCCTTTAGAAGAAAAATAACAAAATAACAAGATTTTAAACAATATAGCCCCTATCTTTATATGAGTATATGTATCTATTTCTCATCTATATATATATATTTATATATTTTTTGTTATATATATATTATATATAGGGTAATGCCAGTGATACCAATGGATAGCTAAATAACAAAACCATTTTCGTTTTTGTTATATCTAATTTTTACCATTAGGTCTGAACCATTAATATTACTGCTCTAAAGGTAATAACAAGAATTTTTTTGATTTTGTTATTTTTTTGTGATTTTTGTTATGAAAATTGTTATAAGTACATTTTGCCTATATATAAATGAAGGAATTTTTTATTAATAGAAAACTACCTTATTTCAAAATGTTGACATTAATATTCCAAAAGTGTAGTATATTATTCACATACTAACAAGTAGAACATCTATAAAATAGACTAGTGTTAGCTAAGCTGGTGCAGGTAATTTGTGAGAACTATCCCCTTAGGGCGTTTGAGGGGCGTGTGTTGAATAACGTACGGGTTCAAGTCCCGTCACCTGCATTCTTTAAAGGATTTTAACTACCTTAAAGTTTTAATTTGCACGCACGTTTATTTTGTAGAAATACTTAAAACGTGTGTGCAATTTTTATGTAAAGGTGGTCGATATTTTGAAAAGAAAAATGATAGAAATTAATACAAAAAGTATAACTTTTGATAGGGGTTATGATGAGTTTATTTTCTATTGCAGGACCAGGAACTTCAGACCTGCTACTATACAATTTTACGATAATACAGTTAGAACTATTTATAAGTTTATTGAGCCTAAGATTCCTATAAAGGATATAACCAAGGCTACAGTAGATAATTTTATTATCGGATGCCAAAACGAATTAAATATAAAGGATATAACTATAAATACTTACCTTAGAGGCTTCAAAACAATATTATATTACTTCATGAAGCTAGGATATATGGAAAAATTTCATATTGCTCTTATTAAATATGATAAACCAGTAATAGAAACATATACGGAAGATGAGGTTAAAATATTACTTAAGAAACCTAATAAAAGTAACTGCAGCTTTGTAGAATTTAGAAATTGGACCATATGTAATTTGCTTTACTCTACAGGCATGAGGTGTTCCAATGTAAGAAATTTAAAAATCAAAGATGTAGATTTAGATAATAGCCTATTATTTTTAGGAACTACGAAAAATAGGAGACCTTTAGCAATTCCAATAACTCCATCACTTAAGCCTGTACTAAAGGAATATTTATCTATAAGAGAAGGAAATGAGGAAGATTACGCTTTTTGTACTGCCTATAGCGGTCAATTAAACAGAGATAGTATTGATAGCAGTATGAGAAGATACAATCACTCTAGAGGTGTTAAAAAGACAGGCATACATCGTTGGAGACATACTTTTGCTAAGCAATGGATTCTTAATGGTGGAGATATATTTAAGCTCCAAAAAACACTTAATCACAGTGATATGGATATGGTTCGTAATTATGTAAATATGTTTACTAAAGACCTACAGGATGGCTTTGAGGAATTTAATCCTTTAGAGTTTATAAGTAAGAAATCAATTAAAATTAAAAAGTAAAAAAATAAGAAGTAATCTCACATATTAAGTTATGTAGACTACTTCTTTATTATTTTATAATCATTTACAAGATCATGTATTTTAAGTAGAAATTCTTTTGTATATTCATCTAATAGGTTTATATTATGCTTTTCTTCAGTTCTGCCAAGTAAATAGTCTAAACTTACATTAAATACGTCTGCAATCTTAACTAGAACATTTAAACTAGGTTCAACACCATCATTCTCATATCCCCAAACACTTTGACGAGATATGTTTATTTTTTCTGCAAGTTGATCTTGCGTAATTCCTTGGTCTTTTCTGAGTGATTTTATTCTTTCACCTAACAATTTACATGCTCCTTATTTCTTCTAATATAATTAATTATACAGGAGCACATTATTGTATAATTCTAATTGAGTCATCATATGGATATTTACAAATATGATATTATCATCATTTTAGGTATAGCTAGTCTAGTCCTCAAATTCTAGCAACTCTAGAGGATGCACCTTTAGGGCATTAGCAACTTGTTCCACTGTTCTTAGTGTTGGACTTTCCTGTTCATTTTCTATTTTGCTTATATGAGATTGTGATATTCCTGATATTCTAGAAACATATTTTTGAGTTTTGCGTTTCTCAAATCGCTTTTTCTTAAGTTTGAATAATATCTTGAAAGCGTTCAACTCCTTTTTTAATTATAAAATACGATAAAATGAATAAAAATACAAGTAGAAAATGTTGACAATTGTCGCAATAAGGGCAAAAATATCTCCGTTAGGAATATTTAGGTGTGTTATGATATTTATATGAAAAGGAAAACACATAAGTAAAATAGGCATTTAGATTCTATATTGGTAAAATTTTATTTACATATTGCGAATGACTGTTCGCATGTGATATAATCAATTTATCGATTAGAGCGATATTATTTATCGGGGGGAATGTTATAATGAAGGAAGAAATAATTGAAATGGTCAAAAGTATTAACAATCCTAAAATATTGAGCTTGATTTATGGTTATGTAAAAGCATTGAAAAAGAAAGCAGACACTGAATAAGTGCCTGCTCTTTTTATTTTTTGTCCTCTAGGACGGTATCTACTAGATTCAAAATTATATCTATGTATTTATCATCTAGTTCAATCATTCTTTCAACTAAACTTTTAAGCTTTTCATTTCCTGATAGAGAAATTTCTGCAAGTGCCTTTGTAAGTCTTTCGTCATCTATAGGTAATAATTCTTTTTCACCTGTTCCATTAAGTACCCATTCTTCATTGATATTAAATTCTCTGCTTATTAATTTTATCAAGGATGTCTTTTGCTCTGGTTTAGCCAGTTTATTCAATTCTATATTTGAAATAACAGATCTTGTAACTCCAAGTTTTTCAGCAAATTCGCTTTGACTTAAGTTATTTTCTTGTCTTATTTGTCTTATTCTCTCGTAAGTTTCCGTTGTTCTCACCTCCAATAAATATATATTAACATATATGCGTGTATTCATCAATACAAAAAAATAAAAATATTTTCAAAAAAAGTATTGACTCATACAAAATAAAGATGTAAGATGTATTCATCAAGACAAAGGAGGTGGCGATATGAAAGGCGATAAAATTTTAAACTCAATTCCCAAGCTACAACAACTAGATGAAAAAAGCCTTGATTTAATATCAAGTGCAATTGATTCCTGCTTAGTTGTACAGGCAATGGAGCAAGCTAGTAGAAATCCTTTAGCATTACAAAAATTAGCGGTTTCATTAAAGGTTTAATGGTCCAGAAAGAAAATGTATTGGTCAAGCTTTAGTATAAAATCATACACCGCTAAAGGCTAAGGTGATGTTAGTAACTAATAGGAGGCAAGAAATTGAAAACTCTAAAGGTTGATAAAGAATTTCAAACTTTAATACCACCGCTAACAAATGAAGAGTATAAGCAATTAGAAGAAAATCTAAAAGAAGAAGGTTGTAGAGATAGTTTAATTACATGGAAAAATACAATCATTGATGGTCATAACAGGTATGAAATATGTACTAAAAATATTATTCCGTTCAGTGTGAAGGAAATGAATTTTGATAATAGACAAGAAGCTATCGAGTGGATAATAAAAAACCAATTTGGCAGAAGAAACCTGCCAGCTTATGAAAGGGCTAAGCTCGCATTGAGACTTGAACCTATTATAAAGGAGAAAGCGAAGGAAAGGCAGGGAACAAGAAACGATTTAAACATTGTGCAGAAATCTGCACCAAGTATTAAAAACAAATCTCGTGATGAACTAGCTAAAATTGCTGGAGTATCTCACGATACAATTGAAAAAGTTAAGTTCATAGAACGTGAAGCTACAGAAGAGCAAAAACAAGCATTATCGAAAGGAGAGAAAAAAGTTAATACAGTGTATAAGGAATTAATACCAGCAAAGCTTAGAGGAGAACATAAAATCGAGCCTATAGGATCTAAGAATTTAGAAACAAAAATTTGCAATATTTGTGGTAAAGAAAAGCCTTTAAGCGAATTTTATTCTACCCAAAATAATTGTAAGCAATGTGAAGCTACAAGAAAAAGAGTTGGATTAACTGTAGAAAAGGCTAGAGAGTTAAATGAAAGGTTTCCAGATGAAGAGTTGACTAAGATGTATGAAGAAATGAAAAGCCCGCATCCTACAGAACAGGACACAGGCGAAAACATCTATAACCCTATTATATCAGAAATTGAAGATATATTAAATGAATTTAATAATAAAATCAATAAATTTTTGTTTATGGAAACTTATCTTAATGATGCAACAATAGTCAAACCATTATTGCAGGATAGTGTAAAAAATCTAGAAAAAATAATTAGTTTTATAAAGGAGTAAAAATTATGAAAAAAACATCTATAAAAACAAGTTATCAATTTTTATTAGTAAAGGATTTGCGATTAGCTAAATATCAAAGACCTTTAGAAATGTCTAGAGTTAAGAAGTACGCAAGTGAATTTGATAAAACCTTACTTACTCCAATTGTTGTAAGTAAAAGAAATGGCTTCAACTATGTCGTTGATGGGCAACATAGAACAGTTTTAGCAAAGACTATGGGACTGGATGGGCTAATGGCTTTAGTTTATGAAGGGTTAACCTATGAAGAAGAAGCTGACTATTTTAAAAAATTAAATAATGCAAATGGAGAACAAAAGAAAGTAAGTAAAATAGATATGTTTAATGCCAGTGTTGAAGCAAAAGATATTCGTGCGTTAGATATAAAAGCTATAATTGAAGATTTAGGATTCAGAATGGCTAAAACAAGCGGCAATAATACAATAACTGCTATGAATACTTTAGAAAAAATGTATGACAAGTATGGCGCCCAAGGATTAAAAGATACATTAATACTTTCAAAAAATACCTGGAATGGTGAAACATATTCTTTAAATAATCAGGTAATAAGTGGGCTTGCATCTTTTTTAAATATTTATTCTGGACAACCTAATTTCAGCGCAAAAACATTCATAAAACAATTATCTAGTGTTCCGTCTCAAAGAGTACACAGTGAAGCTAAAGGCGATATAACTACTCGTAATTTCAATGTAAAAATTATGAATACTCTTTTGAAATATTACAATCTTAAATTAAGAAAAAGGCTTGAAAATAAACATTATTCAATGGTTTAAAAGCAATTATTAAAGGAGCCTGTAGAGTGAATAAAGTTGAATATCCAAAATGTTATCAATGCCCTTGTCAAGTAGGATTGACTGATGTAAATGGTACTTATGTGTGCCATAGGTGTATGAAGGAACTTAAGAAGTATGGAAACATGGCTAGTGCAATATTAAGGAGTGATAGGGTTGGCAAAAAAGTTCGTTATTAATGGCGAAGAGTACAAGCTTGTAAAGGAAACTGAATTGTTTTATTTATATGAAGATGAATTTGGAATTAACCTAAAAAGAATACCTAAATTAACAGCAGTAAAGTAGGTGGAATATGAAGAATGGTAAGAAGCCTACAAGAGAACAAAGAAAATTTCTTAGCTCTAAAGGCTATGAGACAAGCTGCTATCTAGTGGTTAAAAATACATCAGATGAATTAGTGGTTTTAAATAAGGAAACTAAGCAAGTTGAAGAGGTGAAAAGATAAAATGAGATTCTTTGAATTTGATACCGTTAATTTTAGCTATTATGCATTAATTGGAGCAAAGGATGAAGAAACAGCAAAACAACATTACGTAAATATAGTATGCGATATATTTCCAGATGATAATGCTCAAGTAAAAGAATTGCCTATAGAACAAGCAAAAGAAAGGCTTTTAGGTTTTTGTAAAACTGACAAGCAAATAGAACAAATAAATATAGAGTTTAGCATTATTTCGGAAAGTAAAAAGCCACACTTATTAATAGTAGAAGGAGGATTATTCTAATATAAAAAAAATATAAGGAGGAAAATACCAATGCATGATAATCCAAACAACATTAATTTGTATGTAAATCTAGTATCACCAGCCTATAGGCGTAGAAGTAAGTTTTCTAAGTTTATTAGAAGCGTTGTAAGGAGGTTTTAATGGGTAATATTGATATTATCGCTAAGATAGCAGCAGACAGAAGAAAAGCCAAAGAGATAACCTGTAGAGTTCAAAAAAAGCGTGAAAGTGGTGATAATAGGACATTCGCTGAGGTTCTACAGGAAGAGTTGGACAAGCAAAAAGCTATTAAGAACACCGGCAAGTAATTCAAAATAGCTTGAGAAATATTTCAATTAGATTATAGCACAGGAGGTGCATAAGTCAAATGTTAGTTAAATGTAGTGCTATAACTTGCACTCATAATGCTGATGGAATGTGTCAAGCTGAGTCAATAGAAATGATTGACTTTGAATATTACGAGGATTATGCAGGCAAGAAGCAAGAATGTTTAGAGGACGATATGAAGTGCTCAACTTATGAAAGTGTTAATAAGAAGTAGGTGAGTTTATGAACTTAATTACTGAAACTAAAAGAAGATTAACGTATTTAAATGGAGAGTTAATTGACCTACAGGAATGTTTAAAAGAGCGAATTACTAAAGATTGCAAACATCATATAAGAGAGCAATTAGAAAAGACTCATAAGAATATTGAGTACTATTCTGAGGTGCTAAAGGTATTAGAAATTAAGGAGAGTGAAAAGGATGCAAGAAAAGACAAGTAATTTTATATTGACTTATATAAAAGATGGAATAGCTTACCCAGTAATGCTAAATGAAGAGCAACAAGAAACTTTTGAACTAACAATGAGCTTTATTCCTGGAACAATTCAAGTAGTTAATGAGCCTATAGGGATGGTTATGACAGTGGCTGAATATAGGAAAATGAAAGAAGGTAATAAGTAATGTCAAAGTTAATAGGAATCATGGGCGAAAGCGGAGCAGGAAAGACAACAAGCTTTAGAACATTAGACCCAAAGACAACTTATATTATAGATGCTGATAAAAAGGGGCTTAGCTGGAAAGGTTGGAAACAACAATATAACAAAGAGAATAAGAATTATATCGCAACTGATGATCCTCTAGTAATAAGAAGTTTAGCTAAAAATATCAATGATAAAGCACCAAAAATTAAAACAATTGTTGTGGACACTGTTAACGGTGCAATGGTGGCTGATGAAATGAGAAGAAGCAAAGATAAAGGCTATGATAAGTGGATGGATTTAGCATCATGTGTGTGGAATTTGATTGATGATGCACTTACCTATAGAGAAGATTTAACATTCATATTTATATGCCATAGTCAAACTGAGGTAAATGAAAGTGGCTTTTTATGGACAAGAATTAAGACCTCAGGTAAGAAATTGGACAAGATTGTTTTAGAAAGCAAATTCAATACAGTTCTACTTGCTAAGTGTATAGCTGGAAAACATATCTTTGAAACACAAAGCAATAACAGCACTGCTAAAAGTCCAATGGGAGCATTTGAAAGTTTAGAGATAGAGAATAACATGGCTGATGTTCTAAAGGCATTAGAAGAGTTTTAGGAGGTAAAGTAAATGGATAAATATGAGGAAGAATTATTAAAGAAAATAGATAGTGGCGAAAAGCTTACTAAAAGTGAAATAAGAGAAGTTATTGAATATGAGGTTGAGTCTTCATATGGAGACAATAGAAGATGGTCAAGAAGTGTTCAAACTATATCTAAGATTGGAGAAAGATTCTTCTCAACAGTTTGGGATGAAGGTCTTACAGAATGTCAAGAAGATGAATATTACGACCAGCCTGTAGAAGTTCAAAAAAAGACTTATGAAAAGACTATTACGGTAACTGAATGGGTTTTGGTAAATAAAGAAAGCGAGGCTAAATAATATGGAAGATAATAAAAAAATAGTTATGCGTGGTAATTCAGTTGAGATTCATAATACTAATTACTATGTATATGTAGACAATGAAAATGTGGAAGATTTATTTAAAAAAATGCTTCCAAAAGGCAAAAAGATGTTAGCAAATATCACAATAGAAATTGAAGAAATACCAGAAAGAATACAGTTTGAAGGTGTTGAAAATATTGAAGAAGATGAAAGCGAGGAAGAATAATTATGGCAGAGGTACAAAAAATTAGTCAAGAGAGAGCAGAGCAATTAATTGCAGGAATCTTAGAGAAAAGAGAAGCTGCAAAGAATGATAAGGCTTATATAACAGGAGCCAAAGAAGAACTTGAAACTTACCTAAGTCAAAATAAGCTAACTGAATTTACTTGCTCTAAAGGCAGCGTAAAGATAGCTGATAGTGTGAGACAAGGCTTAGAACGTGAAAAAGTAGAAAGCACCGTAAGTAAGGTTAACAACAAAGAAATAGATCATATTGAAATATCAGAACTTTATAAGGAAATTGATATACATCAAATCAGCATAAAAGCAGCCAAGGAGGAAATTTAATTATGATTAAGCCAAAAGGATATGATGAAGTACAAGCAGCAGGAAGTTATGAAAAATTAAAAATAGGAGGGCACATTCTAGTAATTAAAAAAGTTGAAGAAGGCAAAACTTATGCAGGCAAAGACAAAGTAACAGTTTATTTTGATACTGATAAAAGCGATATACAACCTAATTTCTTCACAAATGCATTTAAAAATGATACTAGACAGGGCAAAAAATGGCCTTGGAATGGTCATAAAGATGAATTAGTTTATACAGCGGATGGAGATCCAAGTGGATTTTTAAAAGGATTCCATGAAGCAGTTGAAAAGTCTAATAATGGATTTAAGATTGTTTGGGATTTAGAAGGTGCTAACACTCATAACTATGAAAAATGTTTTGCAGGCAAGTTGGTTGGTGGAGTTTTTCAAAATGAAGAATATCTAGATCAAAGCACAGGCGAAAGTAAATTCTCTGTAAAATTTAAAGAATGGGTAACAATTGAGGCGGTTAAGCAAGGAATAGAACCTCCGAAGGATAAACTTTTAAATCCAGGTAGTAACAATAATAATTCATTTAATCCAAATGAGGATATTACGCCAGTAGATGATGGCGATATGCCTTTCTAGCCTATAGGAGGAATTAGCTATGATTTTATTAAGAAAACTAAGGTTAAGTAAAGGATTATCAACAGTTCAATTGTCTAAGGAAAGCGGAGCTGAAAGAACAGCTATAAGCAACATTGAAAATGGACATTATAAGCAAGTTACTCCAAATATGCAAAAGGTAGCAGATTATTTTGGAATTAAAGATCCTTTAGAGTTAACAAGTAGAGTGCCTGACGATATTAATACTTCTAAAGGTTGTCTTAATCAAAGGTGTTTACTTAATGCAGACTGTTATTGTCAAAGTGACCAAGTATGTGCTGGTGCATATTGCCAAAGCGAATCTTTAGTGACAGATAAGCGTGCAAGTTTTAATTACAATAGTACAGCAGCATTATTTTTTAATTAATAATCAAGAGTTTTGAGCATTTAACAATAGTGTTATTTGCTCACTCTAAAAGAGAAGGTGATTAAAATTCGTTATAAATTTACTGATAAAGAAATGGATAGGATTAAAAACAGTATCGTGGTTTTAGTTGATACAAATGAACAGGAAAACAGCCACATTACAAGTTTTTTTGATAAGAAGAAAATACCCTATAGAAAAATGAAACTAACTTATGGAGATTATAGTTGTATGATTCCTAAAGGTACTATAGGAGAGTTTACAAGGGATATTTACTTTGATAGAGATTTTGCTATAGAACGTAAAAACGGAATAGATGAATTAGCGGGTAATCTAAAACAGGATGCAGCTAGACTAAAGAAAGAATTAGCACATCTTAATATGTATGAAATGAAATATCTAGTTTTTATTGAAGATCCTAATTTTGAAATAAACCTACGTAATGGCAATTATAGAAGTGAATACGATCCTTTTACTCTTATGAATAGGCTTTATAAAATGATTGAAGCTGAATATAATACAGCAATCATTCCAGTGCCTAAAGAGTGTATGGGGAGCAAAATTTATTATAAATTACAATCTTATGTTTATGCATTGTTTAAGCATAAAGGTTTTATCCTTGATGAAGATGAAGAAGATTTAGAAGAAAGTGAGAGCGATATTAATGAGTAAGTTAAATATAATCGAGGCTATGAAAATGCCTATAGGGACAACATTTGAAGTATCTTTTGAAGATAGATTTGCATTTGCTAAAACAGAAATATTATATATTGCATTAATGGGATGTAAAAATTTTTACTATAAAGAAAACAATCAATCAGTTGATATGTTAAATGAAAGATATATAACTGCAACATTCATTACAATTCAACAACCAGTAAGCTTTATGGAAGTAGTTAATTCTGATAAGAAATGTAAAGTTGAACATCAGTTAATTAAAGATAAAATGCTTTCTTTTAATACTTTCTCAGATGTACTAGAAGCATTATCAGTATATCATAGCAGCATTCAATTAAGACAGATAATCAAAGAAGGCAAATGGTATATAAAAGAAAGCGAGGCTGATTCTAATGACATTAGGTGAAAGGATTAAGAAAGCTAGAAAAAGCAAAGGATTAAGACAAGAAGAGTTTGCTAGAATTCTTGAAATTCCTGTTTCTACCTTAGCAAATTATGAAAATAATCATAGAGAACCAAGGGTTGAAATGTTAATTAAAATAGCTGAAGCTTTAAATATTCCTATAGGTGGGTTAATTACAATCGAGCCTATAGAAAAAATTGAAAAAGAAATCTATCTAAAGGCAATTAATACTTTTGGAGAAAATCAGCAAATTATAAAGGCAATAGAAGAGTTGGGAGAGTTAAGCACAGCATTAGCAAGACATTTCACTAAAAATGAAAGTAGTGCAAATATCAATGAAGAAATAGCAGACGTTGAAATAATGCTAAGTCAGCTTAGATTAATATTTAGTAATGCTGAAATTGACCATCATAAAAAAGAAAAGCTTGAGAGGCTTAAAGGAGTTGTTTGGTAAATGAAAGATTACTTAAACAATATCGAAGAAAAAGAACTGGTTGTAATATGCACAGCCAAAAACCTTACTGAACATTTCTCTAAAGGCAATTTAATAACTAAGGCTGAATTAGCAGACTTAAGACGTGGTACAAGCTTCATGGTTAAGGCTATAGACCATTTACTTAAAAGACTTGACCAAAAGTATGTAGATAAATTCCTTAGGCTTGCTAGAAGCTCAAAAGTAACTGTATTAACTGATAGTGAATTAGAAGTATTGCAAAAGAGGAAAGATGCAGAACTTAAGGCAGCTTATGAAGATAGCAAAGAGTATTTTGACTTAGTAGAAATAACCATGGACTTAAATTGCCAAAACTGTACAAAGTGCTTTAAAGAGTGTGACCTCTATAGGCACTTTGATGCTCAAGAAATAATACCTTTTGATGAAACTGAGGATTTAGGGAATTGCAAATTTTCTTATAAAATTTAAGGAAGTGATTTTATTGGAAGAAGTTTGGAATGATATACAAGGATATGAAGGTGAATATCAAGTAAGTAATGCAGGAAGAGTAAGAAGCATAAAAAGTAATTTGATTTTAAAACAGCAAACAGATAAGTATGGCTATTACAAAGTTATTTTGTATAAAAAGTCAAAAGGAGAAATTATTAGGGTACACCGTTTAGTTGCACAAACTTTTATACCCAATCCGAATAATTTTAATATAGTAAACCATATTGACGAAAATCCCCAAAATAATAATATTGAAAATTTAGAGTGGTGTACTCAGAAACATAACATTAATCACGGAACAGCACAAGCTAGAAGAAGATTAACAAGAGTAAAGCCTTTAGTTGCTGTAGATGTTATTACAGGAGAAAAAAGAGAATTTGAGTCAGGAAGAGAAGCTATAAATAATAAATTTTATTATAAATTTATTCTAATGTGCTTAAAAGGCGAAAAAGAAAGTTACAAAGGGTATAAATGGTATTACTGTGATGATTATAAAAATATTATCGGAGTGTGATTAAATGCGAAGCGTGAATTAAATAATAGACCAAGCTGTTAAAAATACACTCTTAAGGCTAAGAACTGATAAGCCTATAGAAGTTGAAGTTAAGCGTACAGGCAATAAGAAATCGCTTCATCAAAAGAGTAAAAATAAGGTGAATGTATGGAAGGTTTAATTGATCTTAAGAAAAAATATAACAAGTTATTAGCTAGAGATAAAAAAGCCACAGAATACCTAAAGACACATAATTTTATACAATGTTCAACGCCTTTAAAAGATAAAAATAATAAGTACATTGTAAGAGAAGGTGGAATGTGGCTTGATACTTTTGGGCTGTTCAATGAGTTAATAGCTGATTTAAGTACAACTAAAAAGCAAATAGAGTCTTTACTCTATAGAAATATGACAGAGGATGAAATTTGGAACGGATTTAAAATTTAAGAAAGGAGTTAATGAATAATTCTAGATAAAAGATACCGGTATCGTTCAGACGTGAACGAAGATGAATATATTAGATTTGAACCAAAAGCAAGAGATTTGGAGAGATATCGAAGGGTATGAAGGATTATATAAAATTAGTGATTTAGGTAGAGTTTATAGTTTTACCAAAAATCTAATAAGAAAACCATTTATTATGAATAATGGATACAAAGCAATAACCTTATCTAAGAATGATAAAGTCAAAAGATTTTTAGTTCATAGATTAGTGGCTAAAGCCTTTATTCCTAACCCTAATAATTATCCATGTATAAACCATAAAGATGAATGCAAAGCTAATAATTTTGTTGATAACTTAGAGTGGTGTACTCATAAATACAACATGAATTATAATAATCTTCATGAAAGAATAACAAATAATATTGATTATAAAAACAGAAAACCTATAGATTATAGTAAAGAAATATTTAAAATAAATGCTGAAAAAACAAGAAAAAGGCTTAGTAAAAAAGTTCATCAATATGATTTAAACATGAATTTAATAAAAACCTGGAATAGTACAAAAGAATGTGGAAGAAATGGATTTAATCAATCATGTGTATGGCATTGTTGTCATGGATTATATGAACAATATAAGGGTTATATATGGAAATATGCAAATGAGGTGAGTTGATGGAAATACAAGATCTAGACTTAAAAGAATATATTGAACATTGTACAGGGCAAAAATTTGATAGACATTTTAAAATGAAATCACCTTTTAATCCATTAGATGCAAACCCATCTTTTTCTATTTATTATGATGATAATGCTGGAAAATGGAAGTTTAAAGACTTTAGTAAAGATATATCAGGTGACATAATTGATTTTGATATGCAATATAATGGCACTGATTATGTACAGGCTAGGGCAAATGTAGGATTGCCTATAGAGAAAAGCGAGTCTGAACTTGAGATTGAAAAAATAGAAGAATATATAAATTGGAGTATAAATAATCAAAGTTTCAGAAAAGGTCAGCAATTATTAGGTATATTTAGATTTGCAGATGAAAACAATGTAGCTAAATATTATAAAGCTAAGTTTAAAAAAGTAGATGGAAGTAAAGAATTGGCTTATTTCAGTATAGGTGCAGATGGAAAGATATACAATAAGCGAAATTTTGATTATGAGTTACCATACAATCTATACAATACACTTAAAGGCATAAATGAAGGGAAACAACTAATTTTCGTTGAAGGTGAACGTGATACAAATAGAATTAACCATTTGTTAAATAAAAATTACGTAGCAGTTTCTATAAAAAGTTGCAAAGAGCAAGGCGTTAAATTATTGCAATCTGAATTCATGAAAATACTAGTTATTCCAGATAATGATGAACCAGGAATTAAATATTTAGAAACAGTTAAAAAGAATTTTATAAATTCTGCTTCAATGTTTAAAATAGTAAATTTACCTGGTATTAAATCTATGGGAAAAGGCGCAGACGTTACTGATTGGCTAGAGGCAGGACATACCAAGCGAGAATTATTAAATGCTTTTGATAGATCACTTGATTTGAAGAATAAAAAAGAATTTCAACAGGATGATAGAGGAATTTACTATACTAAATTCAGTAAAAGCGAAAATGAAAACGAACCAGAGAAAGCTACAAAAGTTTATATAACCGATTTTAACATTCTAGAGGCAAATAAGATTGATAGAGTTGATGAAGGAACACAAAATATAAGATTAAAACTTAAGAGCTGCATAGATGGAAAGATAGTTGAAAAGGTTGGACAAAGTAAGATATTTGATGATTTAAGAACCTTTAGAAACTTTCTAGGTATGGATTTTAGCTTTACTGGTATAAATGTCGGTGAACTTGTAAGACTTAAGGGTTGGGTTAATAAATATATAGCAATAGATAATAGTGAAATTAATGTTGGAACTAAAATATTACCTATAGAAGGTACTAACAGCTTTAAAATTATTACATCTACAGGCACATTGACACCGGGCGATATAGATAGAAGTTGTGTAGCTGAAAATAGCAATATTGACATATTAGATATAAAGCCTATAGAAAAGCAAGAGCTCCAGGAGTTAATGCAACATTTATTTGGGTTTATAAATTACAATCAAGCTATTTCTTTAGTTGGAAGTACAATAAGTTTTTTAGAAGTTGCTCAAAATATAGAACTAGATTCTCAGCTACATCATTTGTTCTTATTAGGTGAAAGCCAAACTGGTAAAACAACAGTGCTTGAAAAAGTACTTATGCCACTTCTTAATTATCCCAAATGCGATAAAAAAACAATGTCCTCAACAATTCACTCTATAAAAGAAGAGCTCTCAGTTGGTAATTATCCTATAGTATATGAAGAATTTAAACCGTCAAAAATGACTCAGTATAAAAAAGACGAACTTAGCAATGTATTTCGTAGTGCTTATGATAGAGATCCAATAAGTCGTGGTGATAAAGGATTTGGCGTTAAGGATGTAAAACTTACTAGACCACTCATTGTTGCAGGCGAAGAAAATATCCCTGGAAGTGAAAAAGCGATAATTACAAGGTCATGTATTGTCTATATGGGTAAAGATGAAAGGACCAAGGATACTAGCGAATCAATATTTTGGCTACAAGACCATAGAGAATTATTAAACAAGTTAGGTAAAAGCTTAATTTTGGAGGTTTTAAACATGCCTATAGAGGAATACAAACTACTTAGAATTGGTTTAAGGGATAAATTTACTCTAAAAGATAGACCACTTAACACAGCGATTAATATTTCATGTGGTATAGAGTTACTTAATAAGGTGCTAATTAAACAGGGTTTACAGCCTGTAGAAGACTATCATACCAGCATTGAACAAAACATACGTGAGGAAGTTTTAAGCGGCAATGATGACACTGATAGCACTATTGAGCAAATGATAATTAAGTTTAATGATATTCTACAGGATAGTAATTATGTCGGAATATACAAGGCTATCAAAATAGATCCAAAAGATAGAAATAAGGTATATATCAGAAGCCAAATGATGGTTGATTATTTATTTAGATATCAAAAAGATTACCAAAGTTTAGATATTAGTTTAGTGAAGATTAAAGATTTCAGAAAACAAGCTAAGAAGTCAGGTTACATTCTAAAAGCTAACGCAAAGCAATTTACTGATAATGATAAAAACTCTTTAAGTTATGGTACTAAGGCTTGGTACGATGAATATGACGTCAATAAATTAGTAGCATTAAATGTTGGAGAAATTGTTGATTGCGAAGACGTATTAATGGCTGAGGCGGTGACTGCTGCTGAACAAAAAATATTTAATGTTGTTAAATAAAAGGAGGATAAAAAATATGTATATAGTTATTTTAGAAGATGGAACAGCCTATAACATAGATACGGATAGCGAATTTAATGCAAGAAATGTTGTTGAATATAAATTAAAAAATAGAATGGATTATAGAAAAATAAGTAGCGCTCAAGATATGAAAGGCGCAATAGCTGACAAAAACAGTCCATATTATAACTCAGACAATCCATATGATGGTAAAGAACTAAAATGTATAAGTGGTTGGAGTTATAAATGGAATTAGTTAAAAATTACTATATTTTATATCTAATATTGTCTCATCACAAAAAAATAACAAAAACATGAGAAAAATAACAAAAATGAAATATTTTTTTGTTATGTACTCTAGGTCAGTTATACCAATGCCTAAAGGCTGGTGTTAAAAACTGTAAATAACAAAATTAAAATCAGTTTTGTTATGTGCCTTAGACCGCATGGCTGTACCCTTTATATATATATATATATATATATATTATAAATAACAAAAATATAAATATATATATACTTATGATGAGAAAGAGTATATATACCTCTTATATATAAACATAGGGGGTATATTATAAAAAATCTTGTTATTTTGTTACGAGATTACTACAGGCTAGTAATATCAATAGTTACAGAGATAACAAAAAGCTAAAAAACTTGTTATTTTCTTGTTATATTCTTGTTATTTTTTGTTCTGAGATTAAAAATGAGGTGATTTACTTTGAAAATTGATATGTTAGAAGTTAAAAAAGATAGAGTTAAGGAAATAGATAAGCAACTTAGAAAAATTAGATCTAATAAAAAATTAAAAGATAAAGATTATTTGTTTACTGGATTTTCTATAGCTAATTTAATAAATGAGAAGAAAACCTTGCTACAGGAAATTAAAGATATTGAAAGTAAGAGAGGTGAATGAGTATGGATAATAAATATATGGTTATATATGAAGCGCCAGCAACATTTTTAAAAAATATTCATTATGTAGAATGTAATACGGAAGAAGAAATAACCAATAATGTAAAGAAACTAATCAATGAAGGAGCAATCAACATAAAAGTAGCTGAAAAGATTCCTTTTGAAGTTAATATTGAATTAACGAGGTGATTAACTTGGAAGATAAATATAAGTTTCAGAAAATGGAACGTACATTATATGACTATAGAAAATTAGATACTGCTATTAACAATATAGACATAGATATTGAACATATGAAGAATGATATCACTCTAAAGGCTGTTAGTTATGAAGATAAAGGAAGTCCAACAAATGCATTTCATAGTAATGTTGAAGATGAAGTAATTCACAGATCTATTTATATGGAACAGGAGATAGCAAGACTTAAATCTCTAAAGGCTGATAAGATGGCATTAAGAACTAAAATATACAATGCTCTAAAGGATTTAAAAGAGAATGAGTACAAGCTAGTTGAAATGAGATACTTAGATAAAGAAAAGCGTACATGGTTAGATATAGGTTTAGAACTTGGATTTGATAAGAACTATTGCCAAAAGCTTAGGAATGATATTATTAATCAGCTTATTGAGATAATATTTCCATAGTTAGGAGGTATGATAATGAAAAAACTTGCAGACATATTTGACGAGGTTTGCTTTACTCCGATAAATTGCAGAGACATATTTTTATTTATTATGATTTTATTATTAATGTCTATAATAGCTATTCAAAATTAATTCTTTTATTACTCTTTTATACATCATTTACTACTTTATTAACTGTTTTTAATTACTCTTTTAACTTACCAATTACCCTATAAAAGGTGAGATAATATTATTGTTGGAAGAGTTAGTTAAGACATAATTCTTTACTTTATAGGCACACTTATATTAATTATAGGCGTGTCTATTTTAATGCATTTATTAGCTTGATATGGACGTTTTGATTTTAAATGATAAATCATACATTGAATATATTAAAACTTCTATATGAGTCTAATAGATAGACTAAAATAAATATTAATTAGAAAGTGAGGTGAGTTCTTTGAAATCTAAATATACAGAATATGTAGAACCAAAATTAGTATTAGTTGAAGGATGGGCAAGAAATGGACTCACTGAGGAACAAATTGCTCATAATTTAGGCATAGGATATTCAACATTAAAAGAATATAAGAATAAATATCCAGCTCTTTTAGCTGCCCTTAAAAAAGGCAAAGAAGTAATTGACCTTGAAGTGGAAAATGCGCTCTTAAAAAGGGCATTAGGCTACAAATATAATGAAGTAACTAAAGAACGTGATTCTGATGGAAAATTAGTAGTCACTAAAGAAGTATTAAAGGAAGTTAATCCAGATACAACAGCTCAAATATTTTGGCTTAAGAATAGAAAACCTGCTGACTGGAGAGATAAAAAAGATATTGAACAAACTGGCAATATGAATATTAATTTAAATAATCCATATAAGGATTTAACACCAGAAGAATTAAGGCAGTTGATTAAAAATGACAGCTAAAGTTGATATGGATTTAATAAGATTAGGTGCTAAATGTGAACTTGCAAGACGTGAGTTCTTTTTTTATTGCAATACAAAGGCACCAGATTTCTATAAAGAAGATAGACAGTACTTAATTGATATGTGCAATGATCTACAGGATTTTTACTATAGTAATGATGAAGTGCTTGTTTTAACTGAACCGCCAAGACATGGTAAAAGTAGAACTGTAGGAAACTTTGTTGAATGGGTTCTAGGCAAAGACCAAACCCAAAAGATAATGACAGGATCATATAATAAAACCTTAAGTACTATGTTCTCTAAAGGCGTTAGAAATACTATTCAAGAATCTAAGGCCGATAAAGATAAGATAGTTTATAGTGATATCTTTCCAGGAGTATTTATAAAATATGGTGATAGTGCCATGAATCTATGGTCGTTAGAAGGCGGTTATAATAACTATCTTGCAACCTCTCCAGATGGAACTGCAACAGGTTTTGGAGCTTCATTAATGATTATAGATGATTTAATTAAGAGTGCTCTAGAGGCTAATAACGCTGATGTATTAGAAAAACATTGGGATTGGTTTACAAATACAATGTTGTCAAGATTAGAAGAAGGCGGGAAAATTATTATAATTATGACTAGATGGCATAGTAATGATTTAGCCGGAAGAATACTTGACTGGTGCCAAAAAGAACATAAGAAATGCAAGCATGTATCTATGAAAGCAATAGTAAATAAAGAGACTCATGAAATGCTTTGCCCTGAGATACTAAGTTATGAAAGTGCTATGACTAAAAAATCAGTTATGGGTGCTGACATATTCAGTGCAAACTATCAGCAAGAGCCTATAGATCTTAAAGGCAGATTGTATAGTGGCTTTAAAACTTATGATAAATTGCCATGTGACGCTAAAGGAAATCCAGTTTATACTGCTATTAGAAATTATACAGATACAGCTGATACTGGAGAAGATTACTTATGTTCTATTGATTACATTGAATGCAACAAAGAAGCTTATGTAATTAATGTTCTATATACTCAAGAAGGTATGGAAAAGACAGAGACAGCAACAGCAAAAATGTTCTATGAAGATGGAGTTAATAAAGCTGATATTGAAAGTAATAATGGTGGGGATGGATTTGCTAGAAGTGTTAAAAGAATACTTAGAGACGAATTTAACAGCAATAAGACAGTTATTAAACCATTTCATCAATCTAAAAATAAACAAGCAAGAATATTAAGTAATGCTACTTGGGTTATGGATCATATATATTTCCCTGTTAACTGGAATAATAAATGGCCTGAGTATTATGATTCAATGATTAAATATCAACGTGAAGGCAAGAACAAACATGATGATGCTCAAGACTGTACTACAGGTATCGCAGAGAAGATTAATAGCGGTAGTGGCATGGGAATATTAAAATAATGAATAATATGCACATATAATCAACATAAATATTCAATATAATTGCATAAAACAATTAATTATGCAGTAAAAACATTAAAAATTAAGCAAATTTGTATAATTATTTCGCTAAATAAACCTTTTACGAAATTGAAGGGATGGGTATTATGAAAATAAAACAATTACTTTGCATCCATAATTATGAAGAAATGAAACCTTTAGAAAAACATTGGCATAAGTATTTTAATCCTGCTCCTAATTTATTCGCGCAACCTTATAAATGCTCAAAATGTGGAAAAATAAAATATTTAAATACGCCACCATTAAAAATATTTATAGAACAATCAAAGATTAGTAAAAGCTAGTCTTTTTATTTTGTCTGAAAGAAGGTGAATAAATTGGAATTAGAAACTCTTAAAAAACTAATTAAAAAACATATGGTAGCTCATAGCGAACTGGTTAGCAAAATAGAAGTAGCTAAACGATACTATAAAAATAAAAATGACATATTATTTGCGCCTGTAAAGGAGGAAGAAACTGAAAATCCTTTGAGGAATGCAGACAATAGAATATCTAGCAAGTTTCATGGATTATTGGTTAATCAGAAGGCTAGTTATTTATTTAGTGCGCCGCCTTTATATGATGTAAAGAATGATGCATCAAATAAGCAAATAACTGATATATTGGGGGATGATTATTCAAGAACATGTAAGAACTTATGTATTAATGCTGCTAATGCTGGTATAGGTTGGTTACACTATTGGATTGATGAAGAAAAGAAATTTCAATATGCTGAGGTAGACACTGAACAAATAATACCTATATGGAATAAGAGTCTTAAAAAGAAACTTACAGGAGTTCTTAGGGCATATGAAGAGCTTGCGGATGATGGAATCTTATACGATATTTATGAATATTGGAACGACAAAGAATGTCAAGCCTATAGAAAACAAACTAGTGACTCAGATTTTGAAACCTTAGAAGAATGTTATATGTTTAAGACTTATATCTATGATTCAGATTCAACTGAGGAAAGCAATATATTTACTCACGACTTTGGAACTGTTCCTTTTATACCTTTTGCAAATAATAATATATGCACTAGCGATTTAGATGATGTAAAACCGCTTATAGATGTATATGACAAGGTGTTTAGTGGTTTTGTTAATGACTTGGAAGATATACAGGAGATAATTTTTATATTAATTAATTATGAAGGCGAAAGTCTTGGGGAGTTCTTAAGTCAGTTAAAGAAATACAAAACAGTTAAGATTGAAAACAATGGAGATACAGATAAAAGCGGATTGCAGACACTTACAATTGATATTCCTATAGAAGCAAGAAAAGAGTTATTGACTATTACTAGGAAAGCAATATTTGAACAAGGCCAAGGAGTGGACCCGCAACCAGATAAATTGGGAGACGCTTCGGGAGTTGCTTTAAAATATCTTTATTCTCTATTAGAATTAAAAGCTGGATTGGCAGAGACAGAATTTAGGAGTGGATTTGGTGACTTGGTTAGAGCTATTTGTAAGTATTTAAATATCAGTAATGTAGGTTCAATAATTCAAACATGGACTAGAACAGCCATACAAAATGATAAAGAGCTTGCAGGTATATGCCAAGAAAGTGTTGGAATTATAAGTACAGAAACAATTGTTGCTCATCATCCGTTTGTTGAAGATCCTCAAAATGAAATAAAGACAATGGACGAGCAAAAGCAAAAAGATATAGCAGCTTATTCAACACCTCCTAAGAATACTACAGGCAATAATATTGATAATACAAATGATAATTCTAATAACACTGACATGACGAATGTAGGTGGTACTAATGGCCAATAAGAATCCAGGTAGGCAATATTGGGCTAAAAGATTTGAAACTCTACAGGAAGCACAGTTA
Organism: Clostridiaceae bacterium; assembly: GCA_029256485.1. The sequence continues at coordinate 3,355 of JAQSXU010000023.1, read as the reverse complement.
AAAGAATCAGACCAGTACTATGAGGATTTAGAACAAATATATAAGCAAGCTAGTACCAGTATACAAAAGGATATTGATAGTTGGTATAACAGGCTTGCTAAAAATAATAATTTAACATTGGCACAAGCAAATATGCTTTTAACTCCTGCTGAACTTAAAGAATTTAAATGGTCAGTTGAAGATTATATAAAATATGGCGAAGAAAATGCAATTAACCAAGATTGGATGCAACAATTAGAAAATGCATCCGCTAGAGTTCATATTTCACGTTTAGAAGCTCTAGAGACACAATTAAGACAAATAGTTGAAGTTTTATATGGCAATCAAGTTGATAAGCTAGATTCGCTTTTAAATGGAATATATGAGCAAGGTTATTATCATACTGCATATGAAGTACAAAAAGGCTTTAATGTTGGGTTTAATTTCGCAAAAATAGATACTGATCAATTAAATATGATAATTCATAAACCTTGGACAGATGATGGAACCGAGTTTAGTAAGAGGATATGGGGACAATATAGACCAGACTTAGTTAATACAATTCATAGCGAGTTAAGCCAAATGTTAATAAAAGGTCAAGGGCCAGATAAAGCAATTAAAAATATAGCTCATAAATTTGATACAAGTAAATCAAAATCAGGTAATTTAGTTATGACTGAAAGTGCATATTTTAGCAGTGCTAGTCGTAATGATGCCTATAGGCAATTAGGTATACAGGAATATGAAATAGTTGCAACATTAGATACACATACAAGCCAAATTTGCAGGAGCCTTGACGGAGAACATTTACCATTATCACAATATGAACCATGGGTAACTGCTCCACCATTTCATAATCGTTGCAGAACTACCACATGCCCTTATTTTGATGATGAATTTGAATTAGGAACAACTAGAGCTGCAAGAGATTCTAAAGGCAAAACAACGTATGTGCCTAGCGATATGACTTATGATGATTGGGAAAATAAATTTGTCAATTAAAGGAGCTGATAAGATGTTTATAAATTTTATATTTGGCTTCATATTAGGATATATAGTTGCAGAAATATATTTAAGATTTAGAAATAGAAAAAATGAAAGTTTAAAGAGGTGATCCAATATCTCGCAAAGCCAGCGTTAAGGCTTATTTTTATTTAGGAGGTATTTAAATGAATTATGTATGTGTAATTTGTGATGGAATAAATCTTGTTTTTAAAATAAGAGAAACTGCTGAAGAATTGCAAAAGATTATTTTTGATTATAATGATTCTTTTTGCAATGGTTCAGATATTAATAGTCTTTTAAATCCACAAAAAGTTCAAGAATCAGTTTGCATAATTGAAGACTATACCTATAGTGAAGTAAGACGAATTCTTCTGAAAATAAATAAAATATCTGCAATTTATGATGTTGCCGAAGAAATTAAACATCAATATAAAAGCAGTAAAAATAACTAATTCAGCTAAGTGTGAGACTTATGAATAAGGAGGAATAATTAATGTCAAATGTAAATGCTAATATTAATTTAAATTGCAGGTGCAGTTTCGAACCTATCTTTGAAAGACCGCCTTTAGGATTAAAACCTAGAAGAATATGCCTTGAAGAAAGAATTGCAGAGATTCAAAATGCAATCAATAGATATGTTGAAGCTAGAAAGCCTATACCTAAAGAATGGACAGAAGAACTTTCAGAGCAAATAAACAAATTAAATATAGAATATGAAAAACATGATTATAAATATATTAGTTTTGTTGAATATGGAACACATAGATAAGGAGGAATTTAAAATGGAAAGAACGCAATTAAATTTCGGTGATGCTATTGCAATATTAAAAACTGGTGGTAAGGTGCAGAGAAAAGGCTGGAATGGTAAAGAAATGTGGTTGATACTCATTGAAAATTGGACAGTAGGCTATGAATATGTAAAATCAGTTGATGGATTATTACCAGTACCTTTTATTGCTATGAAAACAGCAAATAGTGATTTTGTTCCATGGCTAGCTAGCCAAACTGATATGCTTGCTGAAGATTGGGAGGTTGTTTAAATGCATCATTATATAACTGAGTATATAGAGAATGACATTAGATATGCCGAAGCATGGTTTCAAATTAATATATTTGGACTATGCTTTTGCTTTTTAAAAAGAAAAATTGAATTATGAGAATATAATTAATCAAGTCTTAGAAATAAGGCTTTTTATTATGCCCTCTTTTTAAAGATTTGCAGAGGATAAAGAACAAAGGCAATTCTACAATACCTGGAGAGCAGGAATAAAAATCTATTTAGAAGAAGGAGAAAAAAAGTTATGGAATGGTTAAAAAAATTAATAGAAGAAACTAAAAAAAATGAGGATGGAAGTATCAATATTGAAGAGTTAATGAAATCAATTAATACTGAATTTCCTAAATATGCAGTACCGAAGGCAACATTTAATGATATCAATGGTCAGCTTAAAACAGCTAATGACACTATAGATACATTGAAGAAAGCTAACAAAGGAAATGAAGATCTTCAAGGAAAAATCGAAAAATATGAAAACACTATTGAAACAATGAAATCAGATTCAGAAAAACAAATAAAAGAGCTTTTATTAAAAGATAAGCTTAGAGATGCAGGTGTTAAGGATGCTGATTATTTAATCTTTAAGCATGGTGGAGTAGATAAGTTTAATTATGACTCTACAGGCAATCTAATAGGATTAGAAGAGACTTTAAAACCTTATAGAGAATCAATGGCTTATAACTTTATTACTGGAAAGGTAGAAACTAAATATGATCCAGCAGGTGGAGACCCTCCAAAAGCAATCAATCCATTTGCTAAAGAAACTTTTAACCTTACAAAACAAGGTGAATTGATAAAACAAGATCCTGTACAGGCTAGGAAATTGGCTGAAGCTGCAGGGAAAAAAGTAAATTTTTAATTTAAAGGAGATGTATAAACATGGCAGCAACAAAAATTAGTAATATTATAGTACCAGAGGTATTTAATCCTTATGTTATCGAGGACACAGTGAGACTAGATGCTTTCATACAAGCAGGAATAGTGCAAAATGATCCAAGCTTAGATGCATTAGCAACAAGTGGAGGCACAATTATAAATATGCCTTTCTGGAATGATTTAGATGGAGATTCAGAAGAATTAAGCGACTCAGCTTCATTATCAGTAAATGCAATTACAGCCGGACAAGACCAAGCTAGATTGCATATGAGAGGTAAAGCATGGGGAGTTAATGATTTAGCAAAAGCTTTATCTGGTGATGATCCAATGAAAGTTATTGCTAGTAAGGTAGCTAAATACTGGATAGGTGAAAGAGGAAAGGTTGTATTCAAATCTTTAGCTGGGCTAGAAACAACTTTAGCTAGTTCTAATGTTTAT
>JAQSXU010000125.1 GCA_029256485.1 Clostridiaceae bacterium | reverse complement strand
AGCCATTTCCATACCTCGTCTAAATCCACCTATTCCAGCGAAGAAATCCAAAAATGTTTTCTCCAAATTTTCACCTCCTGTTAGTTCGCATTTTTTTCAAAATGCGTATTATTTAATGTATTTTAACTGTAATGCTTCATAGATATCTGCAATCATCATTGCTATATTCCCTACATCAGCAGCTTCACTTAATACTTTACTTGGAGTTCCATTACTTACGGCATCTAGGAGTTCTTCAATTTCCTCATCAAGTTTATTAGCTAAATACTCTATCGGACAATTCTTCCAGCCACCTTTATAGTCATTATCTTTCAGTTTCTTTTCCATTGCATTAGCAAATATCATTACTGATGGCCTTGGAAATTTTGAGTTATCTTCCGGTGTACCTATTTTTAAACCTAATATTACATATCCATCAGGTACAAATAACTTTTCATCTTTATTTCTACCAAGAATATAATTAATTACAGAAAATACATAATTACCTGTGTATACCTTCTTTTCATCATCATATTCATTAAGTATAAGCCAATCACCAACTTGAAAATTCCTATCATCTTTTCTAACCTCAAAATTCTTTGAAATACCAAGTTCTTTAAAATACTTTGGCAATATTTTTAGTTCATGTATTGCAGATTGTTTAGCTGTAAATTCTTTATATCCACATTTACATTCATAGGTTCCTGGCATTTTTTCTTCAATCTCTTTTTTACATATAGGACATTTTTTCATTTAATTTCCTCCAATTTTCAGAATCCGAACTAATTAGCTTTTAAACTTTTGCTTCCTTTAGGTCTTGGTTTCCATACATATTTACATATTGTGTTATGCCCCAAATTAAGCATTTTCCCTATTGTAGCCATGTTGTAGCCTTTGTCATAAAGTCTATTTATCTCTTGTAATATTGGTATAGTAACCTTTAACTTTGCCATCTTTATCACCTTACCTATATAAGTTTGGAGGGAATTAATCCCTCCATTATGCCTAAACCTCAAACACATCAGTTATTTTATAAACATTGTATCCTTTAGCATTTTTACTATAATCTAAAGCAAATTCAAGTTTGTCATCTACAGCCTCGTAAGTATCTAAAATTACATCATTATATTGCTTGAAGTTTTCAAATTGGACATCTATATCAGTATCAAAACTTCGCATCATTTCATTAGCATTATGGATCCCAAATCCTGTACTTAATACTTGATTATAGAATATAAGTGATCCTGTATATTCTCCACTAAGTATTTTGAACCATATACTAAGCATGGGAGCACCCTTTTTACTCTCTGTTAACTCCATCTTAGTAATTTTAACTTCATACTTACCTACTGGAACTTCTTTAAAGTCCATGTTACCTTCTGCTGCAGCTTCAACATCTTTTTTTAAGCCTTCAGTGTCTATAGCCTTATCAAATTTTTCCCACAAATTCATAATTATTTTTCCTCACTTTCATTTTTTAAATTTGTCACATCAGGTCCTTCTCCATAATCTTTAGCACAACTCTTGCTATTAGGAATAAAGTACACACATTCATCACCTGAAACAGAACATTTATATCTGCCTAAATCTTCATCAAAACTTGCAAATGTGCAATCCATTTATTCAGCCTTCTTCTTTCTATGTCTTACAGGCTTGTCTTCGACTTTAGGTTCTTCTTTAAGAGCTTCATTTTGTGATTCTTCTTTTGGTTGCTCTTCTATCATTTGCTCATTTTTAACCTGGTTTTCTTCGTTTGGACTTTCTTCCATCTTGCTATAAGTTTTAATACCAGCTTGAGCTTCTTGAAGAACTTTAATAAATGCATCTTTTTTAAGCGGAATCTTTTTTTCTTTAAAATTAAATCTACCTCCACCAAATACATTTTCCTTTTTCTCCAGCTGCAAAAATCTATCTTCATCATCCATATATGCTCTGACTGTAAGATCCACAGTTCCAGCCAAAACATTTGCTACCTTATCATTTATATTTGGTTTAATAGTTGTAAGTTTACTGCCATTTTTAAGAGTAATTTCACTTACAGATTCTTTGGAAATATAGATTATTTGATATCCTAAGTTTTTAAGCCTTTTTATAGCACTTAGATATTCAGTTCTTACCATATCCCACCCTTTACCGAATCCAGCATCCTGCTCATGCTGGATTCCTAATTTATCATAGACATATAATCTGCAGTGTTCATATAGGTCCTCTACTAAGTCAATACATACTCTTTTAAATTGGTTATCCTTTTTTTCAAGTTCCAAAATTACTTCCAAGAATACATCCCATGCCATTTTAGTTTTTTTAAGTCTACCTTCAAATGTTACTTCATCAGCAATTCTAATTACTGGGGATGTTGTATTGTCGGTATTTCCATCTGTATTTAAGAATAATAAGTCATTAAATTGATCTACAAATGTTGATTTTCCAACATAGCTGTCGGCATATATCCACATATCTGGGTTAGTATCTATTTTCCTCTCTCTTCTTTGATTAGTTGGTAATATCATATAATCAATTCCTTTCTTACAATATTGCTGGTAATCACACCAGTCACATAATTTAGTTTCATTTTTAGGAAATTCAGTTTCTTCCTTGATGTCTACTATTTTGTCTAAGAACTCTATTACTTTGTTAGGGTTATAAGGTACTTTTACAATTTGTACTTGTGATTCATTTACAGTTTTGATTAATCTTTTTCTAAACTGGTATAAATCTTCAGTTTGTTTTTGCCTTATAGAAGTTTTAGGAATAAATATAAATCCTAACTTATTGACTTTTAACCCTTGCTGCTCTAAGTAATATTTATAAATGTGTAATTGACCACTTTGCATATAGTGCTCAACATTATTTGAATATTTAAAATCGAACACATCAACCGTTCCATCTGGATTGCTAGTTATAATATCCACAAATCCTTTAAATCTTGTTGTATTAATTTCATATTCTTGTGCAAATATTTCTACATCTTTTAATACCTCTTTAACTTTAGGAATTAATAACTCTAACTTAATGACTTCATTTACTATTAAATCTGTTATTACATAATAATGATCTAAATATTCTTTAATAGCTTGTCCTACATTTGTTTCTATACCTTTATGGAGTGCACTACCTACATATAAAGCATTAGCTGCTTGTTGATCTACTATAGTATCTATATGATCTAAATAGTGTAATTTCCATTTATAAGGGCATTGCCTAAAACTATCAACCCTGCTATAACTAAATTGAATTTTAATCACCTCCTACCAGCTTGTTAATCTTTTATTTCCCCTACTGCCATTTTTAATTGAAATATCAATATCTTTTATTAATATATCTACAGCATCTTTATCACCTGATAATTTTTTAAGTCTTTTAGCATATTTATCATTAATAACTTTTTGCATAAATTGACTTTTTGTTAATGCTTGCATAGCTTTAATATATCCTTTCTAAAGCTTTCAAAATCTTTAGGATATAATATATATCCAATACCTTTAGCACCTTGTATGAGCTCTATATTGTGTTTTTGTAGTTCACTGGCATGTCCATTCTCAGCTTTAACTTCTATTGCTACAAAATATCCATTGCAACAGCAAATAATATCTGGAATACCAGCTTTACTATAGGGGCCTGCCCAATATTTAAAAAACCAGGTATTTGGTAATGATTTTAAAAAAGCTTTAATTTGGGTTTCAAATTGTTTCTCTGCTGCCATTATTCTTTTGACCTAACTAAAACAAAATATATATTGCTTACATTAATTAAATCAGGAATATTAATTTTGCCTTTTAAAGTTCCTTTATTTACTTCATTTACAGTAGATATAACTTTATCTTTTATTAAACTACCTCTGTCAAAGTTCATTATTGTTGCACTAGCTTTATATGTCTCATATTTGGCTTTATTATTATCAACCATAACCTTTGTTAATTGATTTTTAAGTGATTTCAAATCCTCTTCAGTTATGATTAATGATTCTTTTTTATCAAGTATTTTTTCCATTAAATCTGACATGTCTTGTTCAGCTTTAGTCATTTATTTCACCATCCTTTTTATAATCATCCATACAACTTTGACATATAATCATTCCATGAATGTCATAGTACTCTTCACCTTCATATATGAATTCACCGCAATCTATACAAGTATCTACTATCTTGGCTTTAGGTTGTTCTGGTCTATACTCATAACAAGTTTCTGGCAAGTTATCCATTTAGTTATCACTCTCCTCAAATAATTTGTTAGTATAGTCTTTTCTTAAATGCAAGGTGTCTAATATTTGTTCTTCCAGGCTCCCTGTGGTTATTAAATAGTAATAAAAGCAAGTCTTTGTTTGTCCTATTCGGTGTGTACGTTTTTTACTTTGCTCAAATAATTCACTAGCCAAAGGTAAACTGTAGTAAATAATCTTATTAGATTTCTGTAAGTTAAGCCCCATGGCCCCAGCTTGATATTGAACTAAAGTAATTGAATTATTATACTTATCATAATTTTTCAAGTCTTTAGTTTTACCATTGATAACAGATATAGGCTTGTCCTTACATAACTTTTTAATCTGCTCCAATTCCTCATTGAAGTTATAGAAAATAATTAATCTATCTTCTGTAGATTCTAATAGGTCCTGTAATGCGGCTAATTTATTTTTGTTATACTGTGAAGCTAACTGCCTAAGATATAGCATCTTAGTTAATGAAGTATCCCCTACAAGCTCTTTTCCTTCTATAGTGATTAATCTATCTTTCCTAAACTCCTTGTACTCTTTAGTGTTATCTACATATACTGTTTGTTCTATCTGCTCAGGTAAATCAAATACATCTTCTGTCTTTTGAAATATTGCTCCATATTCTCTTAATTTATCTTTAAGCCTATCTACATTTTTATATCCAATAACTTTTGGTATCTTGAAGTTACCCATATCTATATTGATGTAACTTATATAAGTATCCCAAAATAACTTTTTAGTAATGTTCCATCCTAAGAGTTTGCATTGTGTGTGCAGCTCTTCATATTTCCCTCCGACTGGTGTACCACTCAGTAGAATTACATTTTGTGGCCTTAATTTAAGAATGAATTTTGTTCTGTTAGAACTTGCATTTTTAATACATGAGCTTTCATCAAGCATTAATGTAAAATTTCTAAGCTTTAATAGTTCCGGTCTTCTCCAAACTAAATCATAATTTATGATTATAACTGCTTTATTTGGCACTTCTATTAGCTTGTTATAAATAAAAGTGTTATAATCAGGGTAGAATGTTTTCATGTGCTCATACCAATCTTGTAATTTTGATTTTTGGCAGATTATCAAATTTACATTGGTATTGAGCTCTTTTAATTTTTCTGATCCTACATAAGTTTTTCCAAGCCCCATATCCAAGTAATAGGCAACTCTGTTAAAATCTTCTGTTTGCTTTAATGCTATTTCCTGATGTTTGTATAGTCTCATTTCTCACCATCCTTAATGCCTCAGATACACCGTAGCCTTTATAACAAAGTTTAATAATTTTCTTTAGCTTTTCTTCCAAAGTCTCACCTCCTCTCACTAGGCACATTTTTTAAATATGGTCACACTCCTTTCACCTATCCCCAAAATATATAATAAATTTGTATGTTTTTTAAAGCTCACTCTATTGAATTTAATATCATCCGTAACTATTTCACATATAATTGCAAACTCTGAATCTGAAATAGTTTGTCCTATTTTATTTTCCAAGAGAGCCTTTAACATTATCATTACCTCCTAACCGTTAATATCTTTCCTGTTTGAGTTTCTAAGAACTCATATGCCTCTGCAGATTTGCTAAGTCTTACAAAGTATTTAGGATCATAGCTAAGCTTTTTAAGCAGCTCCCTTTCTTTCCTTTTTAATCTGTTTGCCATTAAATCACCTCTTTAATATTGCTTAAATCTGTTAAGTCCTTGCCTTCATATTCAGATAAGAATCTATTGATCTCTGAATTTCTAATTTTTTTACTACCCATTACTAAACATTTTAAAATTCCTTTATCTAATAGCTTGTAAACAAAATTCCTATTTGTTTTTAATCTTTCAGCTACTTCAGATACACTTAATAAATAATCTTCCATTTCATTCACCTGCCAATAAAGTTTTTATTAACTTATTCATTTTTTAATTTCACATCCTCATCTGGATAAAATATGTCAGGAACTGTTTGTTCAAGTGCTTCTGAAATATTTTCCATAACTTCTTTTGTTGGATTATTTTTATGCCCATTTTCTAAATTACTAATATAACTTGGAGTTAATCCTGTTAACTCAGCTATTTTATAAATACTTAATTTTCTCTTTTCTCTAATTTCTTTAATCCTATTCAATTGTTTTTCACCTCCTTTGTATCCTGTGAGTACATATTATCATGTTCTATCAGTACATAGCAAGCTCATAAATTCTCATAGGACACGATTAGAGAAATTTATCGTGTCCTGTCGGCATATAGCATAATTTATCTTTAATTTTCTATTGACTTTGTGTACTGATAGAATATAATATATTCTTATAGGATATACTATATTTATAATTTTAAATAAGGAGTGATTAATGTGTTCGGTGAGAACATTAAAAGAATTAGAGAAAATAAAGGTTTAGGTGTTAATGAGTTAAGTAGATTAAGTGGAGTTAATGCTAGTTATATTAGTGCATTAGAAAGAGGTGAAAAAGAGAACCCAACAGTCAACACATTAGAAAAACTTGCGGATGCTCTAGGTGTGACAATTCATGAAGTAATGAAATCTGAACCCATATCAGAAGAGAAATTAAATGAATGGAATAAAAATTCTGACCAACTAAAAGAGGAATCTGCATTATATGAAACCGGAGAATTTAAAACTCCTGAAGCTGCTATGCAGTTCATATTAAAACAACCTGCAATAATGGGTTTTGGAGGATTTGATGCTAATAAAATGAGCAATGAAGATATTATTGAATTTGCCAATGAATTATTGAAAATAATTAAAATGTTAAGTCCTAAATATAATAAATAATTACTAAATTAAAGATAAAAAATGGGGGTACTTTATGACAGTTGATGAGATTATAGATTTGGCTAATGGAATAAAGCGAAAATATGATCGTGATCCAATAAGAATATGTAATCAAATGGGAATACCAATTCATTACACAAATTTAAAGCCAAATATCTATCCAGCTTACACTTTAAAAGTTGGAGTATTACCAGTTATTAATCTAAATACACATTTTACATTAAAATCTCAACAAGTATTATGCGCTCATGAGCTTGGCCATGTTTTATTACATAATGATAAATTAATTAATGAATTTGGCGATAATCACAATGGTTCTGAAGAATATGAAGCTAATTTATTTGCGGTATCTTTATTATTTGAACAAGAAAATTTAAATTATAATATAAAAGCTATGGATAATTATATGTTAAAAGAATTGCTGAATTATAATATTAAACTTATTTCTTAGCATAATTATAATGGGGTGATGGGATGTACTCTTGGATAAATAACATACTTATTGGTTTAAAAGAAACTTACGATACAAATAATATTTATGAATTATATGATTATTTAAAAATAGAAATAATTAGATTAAATTCAGATCATACTTTACTTAAAGGAAATGAAGCATTTTATTATAGAGATTATTTTGGAAATGAAACAGTTCTTTTAAAGAATAATTTAAATTTATCATATGAAAAGTTTGTATTGTCACATGAATTAGGTCACGCTTTATTACATACTGATGTTTATTCTGCGGCATTTAATAAAAATTTGATTAATCAAGGAAAACTAGAAAAACAAGCTAATTATTTTGCCATTAAACTATTGAATTTAGAACTCGAGTCTATTGAATTTGAAGGATTTACAATAGAACAAATTGCTTGCTCTTTAGATCTACCATTAAAGTTATTTGATAATGTTACAGATTAATTACCATAATATCAATGCTTTAATACTAATTTATACTAATTGTTACAAACATTTTATGATTCTGTAACATATCTAAAGCATTGATGCTGTTTATTTTAGGGTATATCTGTTACAAAGTTACAGAATTTTAATTTCTTTATTAATAAAAATACTTTTCAAAATACAAATATATATTATATATAAAGAAATTATATATATTTGTAACATAATTTTGTAATAAATATTACTTCAAAAGGCCTTGATTAAGCCATTTTTAAATGTTACAAAGTTGTTCTTAACTTTGTAACAGAAAATCATATTTTTAGGAGGATTACTATGCAAGGTGGAGTTAGAAAAAGAGGTAAAACTTGGTCTTATTATTTTGATATTGGAATAATTGATGGGAAAAGAAAAAAGAAAGAAAAAGGTGGTTATAGGACCAAACCAGAGGCTGAAACAGCTTTAAGAAATGCCATGTATGAATATGAAAACGGTGGATACTTACAACCTAAAGCAACTACTTTTATGGAATTTTCAATGGATTGGTTAAATAATTATGTTAATAAAATGCGTAAGATTTCAACTTATAATAGATACAAGGAATTAATTAATAAATATCTTACTACAATAGGCGGCATGAGTATTGTAGATATTCAAGCATATCATATTGAACAATTATTATTAAAAAATAAAGAAAATATTAGTGGAGCTACATTACAAGCTATATATACCATTATTAATACAATTATGACTAGAGCTGTTAAGCTTAAAATAATTAAAGATAATCCTTGTAAATATATTGAAAGACCAAAACGTGATAAATTTACTCCTGATACTTTAGAAATTGAAGAAATTAAACTAGTATTAAATGCGTTGGATTTAAATAATATATATGATTATATGTTTTACATTGGATTTAAAATAACTATAGAATTAGGTCTTAGACGTGGGGAGCTTGGTGGACTTGAATGGAAAGATATTGATTTCAAAGAAAATTTAATTAATATACGTAATAACCTAATATATTCAAATGGTCATGTCCTTATTTCTACCCCTAAAACTGATGAAAGTAATAGATCAATTTATGTATCAAATGAAATTCTAGACTTATTAAAAATATTATATGATAAAAAAGAAGAAAATAAAAAAGATTATGGTGAGTTTTACGAGGTGAATACATTTGAAGGTAAGGATTATGATTTAGTTATGGTATGGCAAAACGGGAAGTATATTCATCCAATGTATTATTTAAATAAATTAAAGAAAACTCTTAAAAAAGCAGGAATAAATAAAGATATTAGATTTCACGACCTTAGACATACAAATGCTACTTTATTAATATCTCAAGGAATAGACTTTAAAACTGTACAAAATAGACTTGGCCATAGAGATATTAATACAACGTTAAATATTTATAGTCATGTTAATAAAGAAATGCAGAAGAAAGCTACGGATAAGCTTTCTAAAATTTTAAATAAGAAGGGTGGCAAATCGGTGGCAAATAAAAAACACCAGGTATAAAACCTAGTGTTTATCTGGTGCGAGCAAATCTATAAGCCGAGTTCTGTATTT
>JAQSXU010000124.1 GCA_029256485.1 Clostridiaceae bacterium | reverse complement strand
AAAGCGAAAGTTGACATAATCAAATATTAATGATATAATATACAAGCGTTGATGTTACTGAATATGGCGCTATAGCCAAGTGGTAAGGCAGAGGCCTGCAAAGCCTTTATCCCCAGTTCAAATCTGGGTGGCGCCTCCAATTATAAAGAACACTTTGAGATTTCAAAGTGTTCTTTTATTTTACAACGGGTTCTAAAGTTGAAATAACTCCGGTTTTACTATTTAAGTTTACCATAGCACCTATAGGCAAGGTTAATTTAGGGTATGAGTGCCCACTCATAAAGTTTATTAATGTAGGCTTTTTAAGGGGAAATAAAGTATCTTCAAAAACTTGTTCTAATGTTAAACTTCTTTCATAATGAGGCAGTTCACAGTTTGTAAATTGACCCAATATAAAGCCAGCACATTGATCCAATTTACCAGCTAATAAAAGTTGAGTAAGCATTCTATCTACTCTATAGGGTTCTTCTTTAACATCTTCAATAAATAAAATATTGTCTTTCGTATCAATTTCATATGGAGTGCCCAACGTGCTGCAGATTAAAGATAAGTTGCCTCCTACTAGTCTACCCTCCACAGTGCCAGGGAAAATACACTTACTGGGAAAGCCATCAGGATTTTTTATACTATAAGGTTTATCTCCGTATAACAGTGTATTTAAAAAACTTTCTAATGTAAATTTATCGTTTAAATTTGAGGAAACCATAGGACAATGGAAGGTAGTCAAGTTACACTTTGAAGCAAAATAGTTAAGCAGAGTAGTTATGTCACTAAAGCCGCCAAATATTTTAGGATTATTAATAACTATATTGGTATTTATAAGAGGGAGAATTCTCATAGTACCATATCCCCCTCTAATTGAAAGAATCATATCTACATCTTTATCTAAGAACATATCCATAATATCATCAGCTCTGTCTTTATCGCTTCCACATAAATATCCATACTTATCATAAATATGTTTTCCTTCTTTTATTTTAAAGCCTAAGCTTTTTATTACTTCTATATTAGATTTTATTGTATCTACTTTTTCCCAGCTAGCTGGAGAAACAAGTCCTATTGTAGAGTTTTTAGCCAGTCTTTTTCCTAACATAAAATATCAACTCCAAACTTAATAATTTATAACTTATTTTTACTTTGAAATGATTGTATAAAATTAAAAAAGGTCTCTTTTCTTCAATATAAATATAGCAAACACAGAAACCAGCCCAGAAACTAAATAAATCAGCCAAAATGCCTTTGGATGGTTTGCAAGAGGGATTCCCCGTACATTCATGGAAAAGGAACTAAAAATTATATTTGGAATAGCCATAACTATTGTAACAGAGGCAAGTAACTTCATGACAATATTAAGGTTATTAGATATAACAGATGCAAAGGCATCCATAGTTCCGCTTAATATATTGCTATATATATTAGCCATTTCAATTGCCTGTTTGTTTTCAATTATAACATCTTCTAGTACGTCTTGATCCTCTGGATATTTTAACAGAAGCTCCAGCTTTAACATTTTTTCCAGTGTTATTTCATTAGACTTAAGTGATGTTGAAAAGTATACCAGAGATTTTTCTAATGACAACAGCTGAATTAATTCTTTATTCTTCATAGATTTATGAAGTTTCTTCTCAATTATAAGACTTTTTTTATCTATTTGTCTTAAATAAATAAGATAATAACTTGCTATTCTGTATAAGATTTGCAAAATAAATCTTGAACGCTTAAATGTATAAAAAGACTTCACCTTACTATCAATGAAGTCAGTAAGTATTTTACTGTTTTTCAAGCACACAGTAATTATTTCTTTGTCAGTATGTATAATTGCCAATGGGTAAGTATCGTAAGTCAAGGAGTTATCCTCCATTTCAGTAAATGGAATATCAACAATTACTAAAAGATTGTTCTCTTCAAAGTCTAATCTTGATGTTTCCTCTTCATCTAAGGCTGCACGCAGAAACTCTAATGGTACGCCTGTTTTTTTAGAAACTAAAATTAATTCTTGATCAGATGGGGCTACAATGTTAATCCAGCAGCCTTGTTCAATTCCATCTATGGGTTGTAAAGTTAATGCATTGTTTACTTCTAAAGTTTTATATATTGAAATCATAGCAAACAACCTCCGGAAGTTTATTTTAATTATATTATATACTATGAGGTATACATGTCTATAGTAATAGTAATGTTAATAAAATAATATTTAATACTGTAAGGGGCAAATAAACGTAAAACATATAAAATATAAGATATAATGATTTATTTTAATATATTGAAGTATATTGGCTAATTAATGCATAAAGCGGCTTAAATATGGCTGCTAATGCTATAGATAATTATGGAAAACCCTAGTATAATCACTATGTTGGCAAAACATATCTAAATAGGGGGACATGATTATTATGTATAAAGAGACGATTTTCAGAAGGAAAATCTCTTCAGTTATTATGATATTATTAGCTTCAGTAATTTTACTCTACATAGTACAAGTACTTAATAACTTTATTATATATGGATTTAAGGTAAGAAGCTTTTCTGGAGTATTACTTACATTAGCAGTTTTATTAGTAACACTTAGGGAAATTGAAAAGTGTAAATTAAGTTATACTTATTCTATTATTGCAAATCAGTTTATTATCCACAAAATAAAGGGAAATTCAGATAAAGTGGTGGAAAATATAAAGATTGCTGATATTAAATATATTGGAAAAAATGGCAGCTGCAATTTAAATAAAGAGGTTTCATTTGGAGGCACACATACTTGTTCAATATTTAATAAAGATTTGTATTGCTGCGTATATGAAGATAAAGGTAAGATTAGAAAGTTTAATTTTGAATCCAGTGAAAAACTTATAATTAAAATAAATAGACTAAGAGAAAAGAGACTAGTTAGTTAGTCTCTTTTCTCTTGGCAAAGAATTCATTTTTTATTTCTGATAGAAGAGCTTTGTTTTCAATAATGTCTAATCCAGTCAATGCAAGGGACTGGGCTGTTTTCATAACCTTATCCTGTGCAAAATCAGATATTGTTGCCATGGCGAATTCTTTAGAAGAGTAGTCAATGACATTATCATCTATTATAGACACGTAAGGATGAATACAAGGTACTCTGTGGCTTACAGTACCTAAACTGAGTCCTGATAAGGTATCCTTTGAATCTAAAATGTCAATTATACCGGCCTCCTTTAAATTATGTGAGAACAGCCTTGATAGTGTTTTATTGGTTATAAGTTCGTCATATGGCGATTCATATATGCTGATATTAAAGGAAATCTCCATAATGGTTCCAATAGTATCAATAAGCTTTCTTATTTTTTCTTCTATTTTTACGGCATCTGTCATTTTAGAAGTCCTAATATAAAATTTACATTCTGTTTCTGATGGAATAAGATATGGACTTGAGCCTCCATTTACAATAACTCCATTAATGTCAAAATCCTTTTTAAATCCCTTTGTTAGTGAATTAATTGCATTAAAAGTTAATAAGGCAGCATCCAAGGCTGAATAATGCCCAGTTGATCTATAGGCTAAGCCATCATTGCTTTTGTACTTAACACTAAGGGGAAGTATAGCCTTTGATGTACCGCTTTCAGCTGTTATTATATCTGGGTGTGCCATGAGTACTATATCAATATCATCAAAAACACCTTCTTTGGACATCACTACTTTAGATCCATTGATAAATTCACCAGGGCAGCCTATAACAATTACTGTTCCGCCGGTTTTAGGTATCACTTTTGAAACACCTAATGCAGCAGCCAATGACATTGAGGATATTAAGTTATGACCAGTAATATGCCCTAAATTTTCAACTGCATCATATTCACATACATAGCATATTTTTGGATGACCAGAGCCGTATTCTGCAAAAAAAGCAGTTGGTATACTAAGAAAATTATTGGTAACATTAAATTTGTTTTTTTCAAGAATAGCAGTTATATATTTACAGGCTTTGAATTCGTTAAAGCTTGTTTCAGGATTATCATATAGGTACTTTGATAGCTGAAACATTTCATTACTTATGGTGGTTAGATAAGATATAATCTCTTGCTTCATAATATCAACTCCATTTTAGTATGTAGAATTATTGTTCCCTAAAAGTACAATATTATAAATTACAAATTTTTAAACAATTATTTATGTGGACAAAATAAAAATGGACACAAAGCTGAATAAAATATAGTAAAAGAGGCAAAAATTCAAATTGCAATATTGATTATAAGGGGGATAAATTTATGAAAGAACCTTGCTGTATGATATGTGGAAAGCCTCTAAAAGATGGTATAATATTAAGTAATGGAAGAGGAATATGTAACAATTGTGAAAAGAGATTAGTTACACTGGATATTAATACGGATTTTTATGAATATTACAAGATCTGCATAAGAAAAAATATCATATCCGTTATAAAAAAAGGAGAAGAATACAATTGTCAGAATTACCACTTATAGAAGGTATAATGAATTATGTAAGAGAAAATAATATCCCCTTTTCAATGCCAGGACACAAGTCAGGAAGAGGATTTAATTATACAAAGCAGGGAAGAGAATTAATAAACAACTTTTTAAAATATGATATAACCGAGGTAGATGGAGTAGATAACCTTCATAAACCTGATGGAATAATTAAAGAATCTTTGGATCTGTTAAGCAAATATTATGGCAGCAAAAAATCATATTATTTAGTTAATGGCAGCACAAGTGGAAATTTAGCAATGATTTTTTCATGTTTTGATGAAGGTGATAAAGTAATTGTTGAGCGAAACTGCCATAGATCAGTTTTTAATGGAATAATTATGAGAAAGCTGCATCCTATATATATAGATAATGAGATATATGAAGAGTATAATGCTCCACTTTCAATAAACATGGAGCATTTTCTGAATACAATTAAATGTAATAAAGATGCAAAGGGTATAATAATTACTTACCCTAGTTATTATGGTGTATGCTGTGATTTAAAATATATTATTTCAATAGCTAAACAGTATGGTATGAAGGTGTTGGTAGACTCTGCTCATGGAGCCCATTTTGGAGCCTGTGATGAATTGCCTGACAGTGCAATTAAATTAGGTGCTGATGTGGTAGTAGTGAGTGCTCATAAAACATTACCAAGCTTAACTCAAACCGCTTATCTGCATATCGGGAAAAGTATGGATGAAAGTACAGTAGATTTTTATGTAAGTCTATTTCTGAGTACTAGTCCTTCCTATTTATTTATGTGCAGCTTAGAATATAGCAGGTTTTTTTTGGAGAAGTATGGTAATGAGGAGTATAAAAAACTCATTAATTTAACTCAGGAATACAAAAATAAAATAAATAATTTGGGAACATTTCATATTATCAGTAATGAGGATATAAAAAGAAATTCGTATAATGAGAAGATAGATCCTACAAGGTATATTGTAAATTTAAATAATGAAAGTACTGGACATGAATTCCTAAATTATTTAAGAAAAAGTGGAATCCAGGGAGAGATGAGTGATGAAAGTAATGTAATTTTAATATTTTCACCATTTAATACTAGAGAGGACTTTGAGAAATTGTATGAAGCTATGAGAAACTTTAAAATAAATCATAGAAATTGCACAAAAGTTAAAATAAAAAAGGTGCCTATACCTGAAATGAGGTATTTACCATATGAAACATTGACAATGAACAAAACAGATATAAACATTGATAATAGTATTGGGAGAATAAGCTGTGACAATATAGTTCCATACCCACCAGGAATACCAATTGTCATGATGGGTGAAATAATAGATAAAGACTCAATAAATATGATAAAATATTATATGAAACAAAATATTAGCGTTTTAGGAATGCATGGCGAATACATAAGAGTAATTAAAGAAACTTAAGTGAAATATTGTTTTTGGAGATGATTTGATATGCCAAACACTAGAGAAATTAAGGGGAAAGTTATTGCAATTGAAGGAAGTGATGGGAGCGGTAAAGAAACGCAAACAAAGCTTCTTTATGATATATTAATTTCTGAAGGATTACCGGTTAGAAAGGTAGAGTTCCCAAATTACAACAGCGATTCTTCTGCACTGGTAAAGATGTATTTGAATGGAGACTTTGGAGATGAACCAGGTGATGTAAGCCCTTATGTAGCTTCTACATTTTATGCTGTTGATAGGTACGCCAGTTTTATGAAGGAATGGAGAAAGTTTTATAATGACGGCGGTATTATTATAGCAGATAGATATACTACATCCAATATGATTCATCAAGCAGCTAAAATAGACAATAAAAATGAAAAGGAAGAATTTTTACAATGGATGTATAATTTTGAGTACAAAATTTTTAATTTACCAGAGCCTGACTGCGTTATTTTCTTAGACATGCCTACAGAATATAGCTATAAACTTATGAAGGAGAGAAAAAATAAAATTACTGGAGAGGAACAAAAGGATATTCACGAGAAGCATAAGGATTATCTATTAAAGTCTTACAATAATGCTTTTTATATCGCTGAAAAATATGGCTGGCAAAAGGTTGAATGCGTATATGGTAATAAGGTTAGAAGTATAGAAAGCATTCATAAAGAGATTTATGATATTGTTATTAAATTAATATAATTGTAGTATAATTAGTTATAAATATTTCTAGTGACAAAGCAAAGTATTATATTATATTATAATGCTAAAAGGGTTGGGAATTATTAATAAAAAGGAGAGGATATTATGAAACTTATAATTGCTATTGTGCAGGATGATGATGCTGCGGATTTAATAGAACAGATAACCGATTCAGGTTTTAGAGTTACAAAACTGGCAACCACTGGAGGATTTTTAAAATCTGGAAATACAACACTGCTGATTGGTGTTGATGAAGACAAAGTTGATAAAGTACTTGCGGATATAGAGGAAATATGTAAGACAAGAAAACAGGTTGTTACTTCACCTTCTCCAGTTGCAGGATCAACGGGAGTTTATGTTCCATATCCTGTTGAAGTAGAAGTGGGGGGAGCCACAGTATTCGTGGTTGATGTAGATAAATTTATTAAAATCTAGCGGAGGCTAATTAAATTGAGCTTTAACGATATAATTGGACATGAACAAATAAAAGAGAATATAATTAATTCCATAAGAGAGAATAAACTTTCGCATGCACACATTTTTTCTGGAGAGAAGGGCATAGGTAAATCTCTATTGGCTAGAGAGTTAGCTGTTCAGGTACTTGGAGGGAAGCAAGATAAAGAGTACGTAGACATTGTCCAATATTCTATTCCTTTAAATAAAAAATCTATCGGAGTAGACAATATACGAGAAATTATTGAAGAGGTTAATAAGAAACCATACGAAGGTAATAAAAAGATTATTATTATTAATAATGCTGCTGAAATGACGGAGGCTGCTCAAAATGCATTTTTAAAAACTATTGAGGAGCCTCCTAAAGGCGTTTTTATAATTCTATTATGCGAGAATTTAGAGAACATTTTGGATACTATAAAATCAAGGTGTCAGATACATAAGCTTCAAAGGTTAAGCGGGATAGAAATGAAAAGCTTTATAAATAAAAAACTCAACATATTTGATGAGAAAAAAATAAAAGTTATTATATCCTTTAGTGATGGAATCCCTGGAAGAGCAGAGAGTTTTATAAATGATGAACAGTTAAGTGAAATCAGAGAGCGCTGCTTAATTATATTAAAAGGTATCAATGAAGAATCTGCAGAAGATTTTTTGAAAAATGATTTGTTTCTTGTAAAGTTTAAAGACAAGTGGCAAGAGGTATTAACGTGTTTAGTATCATATATAAGAGATATTCTAGTATACAAAGACACAAGCAGTGAAGAGTTAATTATAAATATTGATAAAATCAATGAAATAAAAAATTTGTCTGAAAACTTTTCCTTTAACAAACTTAATGGTATAGTAAATATTATTAATGAAAGTAGAGAAAAAATAGAAAGAAACGTTAATACAGCACTAATCTTTGATTCTTTGCTGATTAAAATGCAGGAGGTATAAAATG
This sequence comes from Clostridiaceae bacterium, assembly GCA_029256485.1. The sequence continues at coordinate 1,489 of JAQSXU010000124.1, read as the reverse complement.
ATAACTGTAATAGGTGTACGTTTCAAAAGTGCAGGGAAAATATATTATTTTGACCCAGTAAATTTAGATATTAATAAGAACGATTTTGTAATAGTTGAAACTGCTAGGGGAATAGAATTCGGCGAGTGTGTAATTGCGCCTAAAAATATAAATGAAGATCAAATAGTGGCACCCTTAAAAACTGTTATTAGAAGAGCAACGGAAGAGGATATTAAAAGGCATAATGAAAACAAAGCAAAGGAAAAGGAAGCATTTGATGTATGTCTTGAGAAAATTTCACAACATGGTTTAAAAATGAAATTAATTGATGTTGAATATACTTTTGATAATAATAAGGTGATATTTTATTTTACTGCAGATGGAAGAGTTGATTTTAGGGAATTAGTAAAGGATTTAGCTGCAATATTTAGAACTAGAATAGAACTTAGACAAATTGGAGTCAGAGATGAGGCTAAAATGATTGGAGGCTTAGGACCATGTGGAAGAACTATGTGCTGTTCTACATTTTTGGGGGATTTTGCGCCAGTATCAATTAAAATGGCTAAAGAACAGAATTTGTCCCTAAATCCAACTAAAATATCAGGAATATGTGGAAGGCTTATGTGCTGCTTAAACTATGAACAAGATACTTATGAAGAAATAAGAAAGAGACTGCCTAAGGTGGAATCTGTGGTAGATTCTCCTTATGGTAGGGGGGAAGTTATAGCTAATAATGTAGTAAAAGAAAGTGTAAGAATTAAGATTAGAAATAACGATGGGGATGATATCATTGAGGATGTATCCATCAATGATATAACATTGATATCGGGTGGCTATGAAGGCACTGTTGATGAAGTAGATATAAAAATAGAGGCTGAAGTAGAAGATGAGGCTATAATCAAGGAGTTATTTAAAGATAACTAGGGGGGTAAAACTTTATGAAAGCAGTTCTTAAGGTTTGTAATATGAACTCAGTAGCTGACGTAAATAAAATAAGGGATGCCATAGCAAATAATGAAGGTGTCATAGCGTGTCAAATTAATAAAGAAAAGGGAGAAGTTAATGTTGTCTATGATAACTATTTTGTAAATACAGATAGGCTAATTGATTCTATAGAAAACTTAGGATATACAGTTATATAAAAACACTTTTAAAATAAATCTAAACGTGGTAAAATGGATAAGGATATTATTTATTCAAAAATTTAAGGAGGTGTTTTACATATGGCATATAAGATAACAGATGCCTGCGTTAGTTGCGGAGCATGTGCTGCGGAATGTCCAGTAAATGCAATAAGCCAGGGAGATACTCAGTTTGTTATTGATGCAGACACATGTATCGATTGTGGAAATTGTGCGAATGTTTGCCCAGTAGGAGCACCAGTTCAAGATTAATATAAAAAAACCGTCTAATGGCGGTTTTTTTATTGGAATGAATAATTGACACATTATAAATATTGTTCTATAATCTAATAGTAACGTGTAACTGTTAAATCAGGCATGAGTTATTT
>JAQSXU010000412.1 GCA_029256485.1 Clostridiaceae bacterium | reverse complement strand
CCTATAATACCCAACGCCATTACAAAGATTAAAAATAACTTCTTACAAATATTTTTCATTATGTTTTTTCTCCCCTATAATTAAGTGGTGCACCCTATAATAATTATAGCTAATATGGAATTATAATCCAACAATAATCGCTATTCAAATTTTTTCAACAAACGACAATATTAGTAAATTAATAACTTCATGTTTTATGAAAACCAAAAAAATCCACTTTAGTTAAAAGTTTTGCAAAATTAGTTAAACCTATTTACAATTATATTTTCTTATGTTGATTTGGCATATTCATTAGATCTTTACATTTTAAAACTAAAGATTGCAATACAACAGTTGTACAGAGTCAAAAATCAAGAACTTATCATTTTGCTTCAATCAGATTTTTGATAAATTGCAGAGATTGCAAAAGAAATGATAGACACAGAAATGAAAAAAGCGGAAACAGATATTTCATATAAAAAATTAATTAAATAGATTTTCATAGTTATTATATTAGAAAACCACTTTATTATTATGTCAAAATTTAACATAATAATAAAATCATAGAAAAGTATAGACTATTTTGTATAAATAAACCCTTTTATACCAAACAAATCTCTCTCATAATTCTTGAAAACATAAAGGTGCATTCATTAATTTGGCTGCATTTTTGATGGGTTGAGTCATACCTTCATATAGAATCATTGACATATTTATGGTAAATATTCATACGGTATTACTTAATTAGTATAAGGTTTCATTTTATTATAATCTATAAATCAACCTGAGTTGGGTCAGTAATGAAATCACATCTTACTACCATATCCTAGTCATATTTTATATCACATTTAATAATATCAGAAGAATAACATTTATAGGGTTTATTCAAAAAAATTTTAATCGCGCTTGAAATAGTATGCACAAGTAAATAAGCATTGATAATATAGAGTACTTAAATAAAAAGTCTTTTTTTGCTATCTTTTTAAAGTAAAAATAGTATAAATATGGATGAATAAAATGTGAAAAATTACTATTTTTCTTAGATATAAGGTAATTTGTATTACGATTATTGTGGATTTTACTGGAAAAATCATTAAAATAAAGATATTGGATGCGCATTCATTTATTATTAACAACATGAAGGAGAGATGATAAATGAAAAATTACTTTAAAAAGTTTAGTATAATGTTTGCAATAGCTTTAGCTATTATTGGGCTTGGAATGATATATGGCGGAAGTGGTGCTAATGCAGCAACTGTTGGACAACAATTAACAGAACCAGAGAGTGGGTGGAAGAGGTATGAAAATACTGATTCTAATATAAGTTATATTGGTAAAGGATGGGATTTATATTATTATTCTACAGAAAGTGGTGGTAATACTAGCTATACTTTTAATATTAATGATACATCAGTTAAATTTAATTTTACAGGTAATAAAATAAGAATAATAAATCCAATTAATACCCATAATAATTCTATAGATTTATATATAGACGGAATAAAAGTAAATAATCATTCACTTTTAGGTTCGAATCGTAGGCAAATAATTGTATATGAAAATACAGGATTGAGCAACAGCGAACATAGCCTTGAGTATAAATTTGTTGGTACTGGTGAAGCTGTATTTGATGCAATAGATATTGATGAAAATGGAAAATTGTTGCCATATAATGAATCAATAACATTAGATAAATCAACAATGAATCTTACACAAGGTGATTCAGGACAATTAAAAGCAACAACTACACCAGAATGAATCTTACACAAGGTGATTCAGGACAATTAAAAGCAACAACTACACCAGCAGGAGCTCAAGTAACATGGAAATCAAGTGATTCTTCAGTAGCAACTGTAGATTCAACTGGTAAAGTTATTGGAGTAAAAGAAGGACAAGTAACAATTACAGCTGCAACTGCTGATGGATTAACTGCTACATGTGTTGTGACTGTAATACCAAAAGGAACAGATCCAAATCCTCAACCAATAGATACAGAATATATAACTAATATTGCTCATGCCAAAGGCACCAATACCAATAACCCTGGTGGAGAGGTTACAATTATATTTCATGGAACAGCTGATACTATATTGAGTATAGTAAAAACAGCTGATGTAAAAGACGTATGGATAGGAGATAATTTCACATATACTCTTGTTATAACTAATACTGGAACAAAAACAGCTAAATCAGTAGTTGTTAATGATCCAGCACCGAATCATATAAATTTTAATGTTAGTGGAGTAACAACTACTCAAGGAACAGTTGATTCAAGTTCAACATCTAAAAATATTATAGTTAATGTTGGAGATATACTACCTAGAGGAACAGTAACAATTAAAATACCTTCAACTGTAATAGCATAAATTTACTGTTTTAAAAGATAATTAAATATAAAGTTTGTAAAAGATATTTGCAGAAATGTAGGTATCTTTTTTAGATTTTGCTATATACTTGTGTAATAAATGAAATGGACTATTTATATTGAATAACACATTATTCTTATATATGGAGGTTTAAGTGATGGACTTAGTTTTTCAGATGCAGTATATTTAGCAGATAAGATTATATATGATTAAATTTTATATAATGATTTCTTATGGTATAGGAGTAATCCTGTACCATTTATGTTTTTAAGATAAAAAATAATTTTATAAATAACTTAAGTAATATTTTATTTTCTAAAACGAGAATATAGATATAGCATCTGGTGGAATGTATATAACTCCAGAAAGGGAGAAAGAAGTCTCCTTTACTCATCCATTATATACGGAAACAGAGGTAATTATAGTTCCAAAGGCATCAAAAATTAATTTAAAAATGGATTAGATAAGAATAATATTGTGTAAATTAAAGCACTAATATATGTCAGCAGTAGCTGGGGATAATATCTTTTCTTACTTCATCAACTATTTCATGGTGGATTGTTATGCAATTACAGTTATCTATTTTTTCAACTTCATTAAACATAATAAAAAAACTCCTTTAATTTAATTAGTTGTATATGTGCACACATATACAACTGTTATATAACAATATATGCTTAATGAAAAAAACGACAATAAATTATTATAGAGACGGTATAATAATATGAATGTGGGTAAATTTCATAGAAAAATTGAGTTTAACAATGATATTGAGTTTAATATTAGTACTTCCTATAGGTGCAAATGCATAAGACAGCAAAACTTTTATTATTGATAATACAAAGATTATAGTTTATGTTGTAAGTGTCAGTCACTTAAATAAATGGAATATTTCCAAGAAAGATTGGTTGCTCACTATTAATATTATAATCCCAAAGACTTGCTCTTAGGATTTGGTTATTCCCGTAGGTTTTGAAATAATATTCACATGTATTAGTATTCATAAAAGCAATATATTTTGTATAATCATCAGCTCCCTTATCAGTTACTACAATACCCTTTGGAATAAAAACGTTATTAATAATATGAAAACATGTCATAAGTGTTTCGGAACTGTTTTTCGGAGTTTGCACATGAGTTTTTAGAAATGCTGTACGAACAAAACGCTCGGGGGATGTGAAGCCTCCTGGAAGCTGTGTGGTTCCTGCACCCTGACCAAAAGGAGTTAATGATACATTTTCCCAATGAACTTCTTTTTTTTGATTAGTCGATACATTCATATAATTTCTTAGATTGGTCATATGCCAATTAAAATCGGGACTATTGGCCATGACTCCTATGGGATTATCAATTACTTCAAGGCCTGTTTTAGTTTGCTCAATAACAACAGTTTTTCCACTTTTATCAGTAGCAATCCAATGTAGAGGAGCAGTTGTTTTGGTAACTGGATCTTGTATACCTACTATGTAGATGTTTTTTAATAAAGCCCGTAAATCGTCCACGGAACTACAACGCCCTAAAATATAATGTAGAAAATCTAGAGAAGCAATCTGCTCTTTATCATTTATAGGTAAATCATAATAAGCATAGCCTGCAAAGTATAAGACTGCGGCAGCAAATCCTCGTTCATTTACACCATCGAAAAAACCTAACATACCATCAGTTTCTTGTCCCATACAAATAAAGCTATAGATATCAATGTATTTTTTTCTTGTTGCAAGGCTATACCATTCATAATTTATGGGTATAACATAAACTCCAGGTTTAATGGAATGGGAAAAATCCATGGTTCTTCCAAAAAAATTTTCTCCTTGCATAGATTGTAATGTAATAGCAGTACACATACAATACCTCCAATATTATAAATGCCACAATTATAATATATGTTTTTATAGCAAATAAGGTGAATTATTATAATGGAATTTTGGTTTATGAGCATTTTAAACCCGAACAGGAGTGAGATAATTGGGAAATATAATTAAGGTTAATTTGTATGTAAAAATGAAAAGAAAAAATGATAATAAATTAAGTTTGAAAACTATAGAAGAAATTATTTTGAAATATAAGAATTGGCTAAAGGAAAACAATAGAGAGGATAAAATAGAAACTTATGTGGAATTTCTACAAGCTCAATAGCATTTTTTAAGTGGCAGTAGCTAGGAGCAATCCACTACTGCTTATTTTTTGTGTGAAATTTTTAAAAATGAGTTAAAACATATTTCAACTCATTATATGCCTAAATTTAGGCATCGATGCACTCTATAAAAAGAAGGCAAAATATGAATATTAATATAGTATTTTTTAAATAAAAAATCATTAGATAGACCAGGAACTAAAAAAGAAGCTAAACATGTTTTAAACTAGGAGATTGATAATAAAAATTTCCTAGTTTCTTTTATGTTCATATTAGCAAAATAATCTAATAGTAGTAAAATATAATACAAACGCTGGTTAGCATCATTAAAATAAACATTGTAATTAATATGATATAATGACTATAATTTAGTCTAAAGCAGTTGATTTTCATTCTATAATTGCTATTTAGGTAATATAATAAACCTGACTATGATGGAGGTATAAATTAAATAACTTCCATTTAGGCCTGTATTTATACGTTTAAAGGAATATTTATTTACAGTTATTTACAGTGAACTTTAGAAATTATAATATGTAATACAAGTACTTATATTTGATCAACATGTTGATTTAAAAAATTAATTTGAATTGATAAAAATAGGAGGACATATTATGAAAAAAAGAATATTATCAATAATGGCAGGTGCATTAGTATTTGTATCTCTTTCAACAACTGCATTTGCTGCTAATACTACATCTAATAGGAAAGCAAAAATTGGTGATCCTATGACTAATAAACAAGTTGAAATTAGCAAAAACTTCTTAAAGCAACATCCGGATTTAGTAAAAATGTATAAAGACGCAGGACAACAAAAACAAAATGGGCTACTTAAAGGACCAGCAGCTCCACTTACATCTTACTATGTCTACTTTGTTGCTGATTCTACAGATGGAAATGGTAATTATACAGGTGAACAAATTTCACAAAATCAACTGTCTACAAGATACGATCATAATGGAACAATATATGTATTAGTTGTGGAAATTGGATATGGAAGAGAATCTGCTACTTTTAATGGAACTCAATTAAAGGAATATGATGATGTAATGTTAGACTTTGATGGAGATAGAATAATTGATGGTTTTATTGATATCTGGAAAATAGATGGTGTTACAAACGGACAATTTTCAAGTACTGCGACTTCAACAAATTTTAACCCAAACCATACAGCACCATTCTATGCAGGAATAAATATATTATAGTTGGAGGATATAGGATGGGGTTAGTAATAGGGAATGAACGACACTATTCAATTAATTCTAACAATATTTATAAAACCAAAGAAGTAAAGCAAGTAAATTCTAATACAGAGAAATTAAATGGAAGTAGCAATGACCATTCTATATTAAAGATTAATAGGGAAGCACATACTGCAGAAATAGATGGAGTCAAGATAGATAATAATTTTATAAGTATGTGGTTGTCAGGAAAAAACTACGATGAAATTATGGAAAAGTTGAGAAATTCAACATCTATGGAAAAATACAAAAATAAAGACGAAGAAATATTACAAAAAATTATTTCTTCTAAAACTTAAAATAAATAGAGTAGTAGCTTTTTTAGTTACTACTCTATTTATTTTAAGTTAAGAGCAAAACTACACTAAATTTTGAGAATGCACTACAATAAAAATCTAAGACCGTTAAAACATATTTTTAGGTACACAGACGGTTTAACATTCGAGAAATATCTGAAGGTTAAATAGTCTTGTTATTGTAACAGATTAACAAGTGTTTAAAATACAAGTTTAGAGATTGCAAAAAACTTCAATAAAGTAATACAGTAAAAAAGTATTTAAGTTCTGATTGTTAATTTAAATAAAAAAATTTGAACCTATAAATTAATATTATAGGTTCAAAATCATCAGGTTTAATATTCCCATACTCTCATTATCTGATGGCAAATAGAACACCTATAGGTATGGCAACCATTTTCGACTCTTATTTCTACCCAATCATGCTCATGTTCAGCTTGTACAATTTTAGTTGATTGATTGATTTCAGCCGCATGAACTAAAGTTGGTGCACC